>NZ_SMKK01000109.1 GCF_004348425.1 Actinomadura sp. 7K507 | reverse complement strand
CCCCCACCCCCGTGAGGAGCAAGGCAGATGCCGAAAACCCCCCACAAAGCACTGCTGGCACTGACCACCGCGGCCGTTCTGGCGACCGGCTGCAGCGCGATGAACAGCGGAGACGACGGAGGCGAGGTCACCCTGTCCTTCGCCAACAGCTACACCGACAACCATCCGCACACCCGCTGCGGAATCAAGGCCGTCGCCGACGCGGTCAACGGCCAGGACCTCGGAGTGAAGATCGAGACGTTCTCCAACAGCCAGCTCGGCAACGACGACACCCGCTACACCTCCGTCAGGTCCGGCGACCTCGACATGGACGTGCAGGGCTCGTCCGCGCTGGCCGGGAGCTACGCCCCCATCGGCGTCCTCGACATGGCCTACGCGTTCAACGGCCCCGACCACCTGTTCACCTTCTTCGACGGGCAGGAGGGCGACGGCCTGAAGACGGAGTTCGCCAAGGCCACCGGCACCCGCGTGCTGGACGTCTGGTACTTCGGGATGCGGCACTTCACCGCCAACAAGGCGATCCGCAAGCCCGAGGACCTCAAGGGCCTGCGGATGCGGTTCCCCGACTCCAAGATCTACCTGGAGAACGCCAAGGCGGTCGGCGCCACGCCCACCGCGGTCGCGTTCGAGGAGCTGTACCTCAGCCTCCAGCGCAAGACCATCGACGGGCAGGAGAACCCGATCCCGACGATCGCGGAGAAGAGCCTCGAAGAGGTCCAGACCCACGTCAGCCTCACCGGCCACCAGACCGGCTCCCAGCTGATCGTCATCAACGAGGAAAGCTGGAAGAAGCTCTCGTCCGAGCAGCAGACGGCCGTCCAGAAGGCCGTCTCGGACACCCGCGCCGCCAACCGCAAGTGCATCGAGCAGGACGAGGCGAAGATCGTCGCCGAGTGGAAGGCCAAGGGCGAGCCCACGATCGTCGACGACGTCGACATCAAGGCGTTCTCCGAGAAGGCCAGGGCGTACTTCGACGAGAACCTCGAAGGCGAGCAGGCCGAGCTGTTCAAGTCGATCCGCTCCACCGCCCCCTGACCGTGCCCGCGCCCGGCTCGCCGCGACCCGCCGTCCGGCGGGCCGGGCCCGGTCTCGAACCGGCTGACCTGGGAATGGAAGGGAACACCATGCGACGCTCGATCGCCACGGTGTGCCTGTCAGGCACGCTGGAGGACAAGCTGAGCGCGGCCGCCGCCGCGGGATTCGACGGCGTCGAGATCTTCGAGAACGACCTTCTCGCCTCCCCGCTCAGTCCCGCACAGGTCGCCGAACGCTGCGCCGGCCTCGGCCTGACCGTCGATCTCTACCAGCCCTTCCGCGACTTCGAGGCCGTCCCGGAGGAACTGCACCGGCGCAACCTCCGCAGGGCCCGGCACAAGTTCGAGTTGGCGCGGCGGCTCGGCGCCGGCACCGTCCTGGTGTGCTCGTCGGTCGCGCCCGAGGCGGTCGACGACGACGCCTTGGCCGCCGCGCAGTTGCACGCCCTCGCCGACCTCGCCGCCGAACACGGGCTGCGCGTCGCCTACGAGGCGCTGGCCTGGGGAAAGTTCGTCCGGACATGGGAGCGTTCGGCGGACCTCGTCCTGCGCGCCGACCACCCCGCCCTGGGCCTGTGCCTCGACAGCTTCCACGTGCTGTCACTCGGCGGCGACATCGCGGGCATCACGGAGTTCCCCGCCGAGAAGCTCTTCTTCCTCCAGCTCGCCGACGCCCCGCACCTGCGCATGGACGTCCTCCAGTGGAGCCGCCACCACCGGCTCTTCCCGGGGCAGGGCTCCTTCGACCTCGTCGGCTTCACCTCGCGGGTGCTCGCGGCCGGGTACCCGGGCCCGCTGTCGCTGGAGGTGTTCAACGACGTCTTCCGGCAGGCGGACCCCGACCGCGCGGCCGTCGACGCGATGCGCTCCCTGACCGTCCTTGAGGAGGGACTCGTCCGCGCCGCCCCGGGGACGGCGACCCACCGGGTTCCGCCGCCCGCACCCGCGCCGGAAGGCTTCGCCTTCGTGGAGTTGGCGGTCGACGCCGAATCCGGCACCGAGGTGGCCCGGACCCTGGCCGCCACCGGGTTCGCCCACATCGGCCAGCACCGATCCAAGCCGGTGCAGCTCTGGCAGCAGGGCGACGCCCGCGTCCTGCTCAACACCACCGGCTCGGCCCGCGCCGCCATCGGAGCGTTCGCCGTCGAGACCGACGACCCCGAACGCTCGGCGCGGCGCGCCACCGCGCTGCTGGCCCCCGTCCTGCCCCGGACCCGCGGCGCGGCCGAAGCCGACCTGACCTCGGTCGCCGCCCCCGACGGCACCGCCGTCTTCTTCTGCCGGACCGGCGCCGCGGACGGCTGGCTCGGCGACTTCATCCTCTCCGGCGCACCAGGCCCCGACCGGACCGGCGTCAGCGTGATCGACCACCTCGCCCTGTCGCAGCCCTTCGACGCCTTCGACGAGGCGACCCTGTTCTACCGCTCCCTGTTCGGCCTCGCACCCGAGCACGACGCCGAGCTCGCCGCGCCGTTCGGGCTCGTCCGCAGCCGCGCCGTCACCGACCCCGGCCGCAGGCTGCGCCTCCTGCTCGACGGCACCGTGCTCCGCCGCGGCGCCTGGGCCCCGGCCGTCCCCGACCCCCAGCACGTGGCGTTCTCGACGGACGACATCTTCCGCACCGCGCGGGCCCTGCGTGATCGCGGCGCCCCGATCCTGGACGTCCCCGGCAACTACTACGACGACCTGGACGCCCGTCTCGCGCCCGACCCCGACCTGCTCGCCGCCCTGCGCGAGCACAACGTCTTCTACGACCGGGACGGCGACGCCGAGTACTTCCACCTCTGCACGGAGATCCTGGGATCGCGGGTGTTCTTCGAGATCGTCCAGCGCTCTTCCGGCTACACCGGCTACGGCACGGCCAACACGCCCGTCCGCATGGCCGCCCACCGCGCCGCCCACTCCAGGAACCACATCGCCCGCACAGCCAGGGAATGAGAACCTTTTCATCCGGCTTTCATGTCAACGGAGGCGCACGACGACGCGACCCGACTCGGGATCGCGCCCGAAGACCACAATGCGGGCGAGGACGGCGAGGGCCAGCAGGCACGCCCCCATCTCCATGCCCTCCTCGAGACTCGTGCCGAGCGCGTAGAGCACGTCGGCGCCCTGCCTGTTCAGCCATCCGTTGACGGCTTCCACGCCGAGCGCGCCCGAGATGTAGACGGCCAGTGCCGAAAGCAGCCCGACGCGCTGGTCGCGCGGCAGACCGCGCGCCCACACCACCGCCGCCGCCACGCCGGCCAGGGCCATCACCGCGCCCGGCAGCACCCACGCGAACGTCGGCAGGGACACGCCGAGGCCGTTCGCCCACTGCTCGCCGGGCCCGGCGAGCCGCTCGTGGACCTGGACCGTCTCGTCGATGCTTAGCCATGCCGTGGCCGCGGCGAGCGAGAGCCACGACAGCCGTCCCGGCCTGGCCCCCGGACCGGTGAGCAGCGCCGCGAGGACCGCCATGCCCGCCACCGACAGCAGCAGCGTGCTGTTCCACCACGTCGCGACGTTGCTCTCCGAACCGACGTTGAACAGCCTCCTGAGGGCGGGAATCGGCTCGACGTACTCGTGGTAGGCGCGGAGGGCGAAATCCACGACGAGCAGCAGCGCGGTGGCGGCGACGGCGGCCAGCAACGGTCCCCGCAGGGACGGCGGCCGGACCGCCGCGGCCGGTGCCCGGCTCTCGGCACCCATCGGCAGAGTGGCGTTTCCAGAGATCATGGCCGCGAAGGTAAAGACCACAGATGAGAAACTGTGCCAGCACCTCGCCGCCAAGGAGGACGGATGCCGGCAGACCCGCCCAGACCGCCCGCGCAGCGCGCATCCGACGCCGACCGCGATCGGGTCATCGAACTGCTGCGGGCCGCCGTCGCCGACGGCCGCCTCGACCCTGCCGAGTTCGACGAACGGCTGGACGCGGCCCTGGCCGCCCGCACCATCGACGCGCTGAACCCCCTCGTCGCCGACCTGATCGCGGCACCGGGCGGCGGCGCACTCACGCCCCCGTTCGCCGGGACGCCGTCCGAGCCGGCCCCCGAACGGCTCACCATCAAAGAGCGCCACGGCACGGTGCGCCGTGAAGGCCGGTGGACGCTGCCGCACCGGCTGAGGCTGCGCACCGCGTGGTCCGACGTGACGCTGGACCTGACCAACGCCGTGCGCAGCGCACCCGAACTGGTCATCGACCTGCGGGTGAGCGGCGGCAACGTAGAACTGGTCCTCGCGCCGGACATGGTGGTGGACGCCAACGACCTGTCGGTGCGGCACGGCTCCCTGGAGATCAGCACCGACGCGGGCGACGGCACACCGGCGACGCTGCACGTCCACTTGGCGGGCCGGATGCGGCACGGCCGGGTCGCCACCCGCTGGCAGCCGCGCTAGGGGACCAGGACGCCGGGGTTCAGGATGCCGGACGGGTCCAGGGCGGACTTGGTCGCGGTCAGCGCGGCGGCGAACGGGTCGGGGCGCTGCCGGTCGTACCAGGGCCGGTGATCGCGCCCGACCGCGTGATGGTGGGTGATCGTGCCGCCGTTCGCCGCCATCGCCTCCGACACGGCCGCCTTGATCTCGTCCCACTGCGCGACGGTGCTGCCCCAGCGGCCGGACGCGTAGACGCCGAAGTAGGGTGCAGGCCCATCCGGGTAGACGTGCGTGAACCGGCAGGTCACCACACCGTCCGCCGCGACCTCGCGCAATGCCCGCCGCGCCGCCTCGGTGACGGCACCGTGCAGTTCCTCGAACCGGTCCCAGGTGCACGCGGTCTCGAACGTCTCGGCGATCATCGAATGCCTGGCCAGCGCGTCCCGTTGATAGGGCATCCGCAGGAACGACGACCGCCAGGTGTCTCCCGTACTCTCCCCACCGGCCTCGTCCCGGACCTCGCCACCGTGGTCACGGCACAGCTCCAGGGCCCGCCCCAGCGACGCCTCCACGGGATGGTCGGCGGACTCGAACGCGAGCAGCAGCACACCGCCCTCCACGGCGACCCCCGTGTTGATCAACGCTTCCGAGGCGTCCAGCAGCCGGCAGTTCGCCGGATACAGCCCGCTCTGCGCGACGGCCCGGGTCGCCGCCACCGCCGCGCCGTAGTCGGCGAACCGCACCGACGCCTTGGCCCGCCATCGCGGACGCTCCTGCACCCGCATCCAGGCCTCCGTGATGATCCCGAGGATGCCCTCACTACCGAGAAAGAGCCGGTCAGGGGACGGTCCGGCACCGGACCCCGGCAGCCGCCGTGATTCGCTCACCCCACTGGGCGTGACGACACGCATCGACTCGACCATGTCGTCGATGTGGGTGTAGAGCGTCGCGTAGTGCCCACCGGACCGCGTGGCGAGCCAGCCGCCCAGCGTGGAGAACTCGAACGACTGCGGAAAGTGCCGCAGCGTCAGCCCATGCGGCCGGAGCTGCTCCTCTAGACGCGGCCCGAACACACCCGCCTGGATCCGAGCGGCCCGGCTAACCGGGTCGATCTCCACCACCCGGTCCAACCGCTCAAGATCGACGGTGACCACCGGCCGGTCATCGAAGCGCGGCTCGACGCCCCCGACCACCGAACTGCCACCGCCGTAGGGAATGACGGCGATCCCGTCCCGCCCGCACCAGTCGAGCAGGTCGACAAGGTCACGCTCGTCACGAGGCCGGGCGACCAGATCCGGCACATGCCGCAGATCCCCGTGCAGGTTGCGCACCACGTCCCGAAACGCCTTCCCATGCGCGTGCGCAGCACGGTCGGCCACATCATCGGAACACAGCCCGGCAAGCGCCTCCGGCGCCCGAACCCGGGGCCTGGGCAGCCCGAGCGCATCGACCCCCGGCGCCTCATGCCCGACCAGCTCACCGGACGTCAGCGCCCGCACCCGCGAGAGCAGCGCATCCAGCTCCTCGCCCCGCACCGCGTCCTCGACGTTCCCCCATCCCCACCACGACCGCCCCATCACCACTCCTTCACTACATTTCCGGGTCGTGGGCAGCCTGCCATGCTGGTTGGGGTGAGCGTCCTGCTGGAGATCCTTGACGAGATCATCGCGCGTGTCCTCGCCTCGCACCGGGAACCGGGCCCTTCGCATCACCTGGTCGACGAGGGTTTCATCGGCGAACTGCGGGACCACGCAGACCGGGTGCGACGAGGCGACCTGAGCCGGGCACCCGAACTGCGGGTGCTGTTCCTGCCGACCGGGCCGCTGGGGGACATCGCCGCCGGCGACGGCTGGCCCGACCGTTACCTGGAGTTGGCGGCGCGTTTCGACTCCGCACTGGAGGATCCGGCCCTCCGGGGCGAACCGCCGGAGGCTCCCGCGTGCCCTGGATGTCGGCGCCGACTCGAACGCCGTACCCTTCGGCGCAGCGAAAAGACGTGGGGCGGTGGGCGGCCGGAGCGGCCGGAACTGTGGTGGAACTGCCCGCAGTGCGACTGGCTGGGATTCCAGCGAGACGAGGGTGGGCGGCTGCGGCCGATGCGGCGCATGCAGGGCGACTGGGCGGACTGCGACTTCTGCGGCTCGGAGGAGAGCAACATCGTCAGCGAGACCTGGCAGGAACCGGACGGCGAACTACGCGACTGGGTGGTGTGCCTGGCTTGCGCGCGGAGCAATCCCCGCAGGGTCAGACGTGACGGCACGGACGACGGCCGAGGAGAGTGAGAAGTGCCGGGGACCGCAGCGCCGCCCGTGCGCTCGCTCAACCCCGTGCGGGTCTATGGATCGAAAGGCCGAACCGACTGGCGAACGTGGACATCTCGTCTCGCTGCTGCTCTGGTTCGGAGGCGGTGGTGCTGACGACGATGCGGGTCACGCCTTGCGCGGTGAGTTCCTCGACCCGTTCGGCTGTGATGTCCAGCGTCCCCCAGCGCGTGTACTCGAGAGCCGCCGGATCGCGACCGGCTTCGGCGGCGGTCGAGCGGGCGAGCCGCAAGTGAGCCGCCCGCTCGTCCGGGGTGAGGGAGCCGCCCGGAAAGTAACCGTCGCCGTACCGTCCGGCCCGGCGGGCGGCCGCCAGGCTTGAGCCGCCGACATGGATCGGCAGCTCGTCGCCTCCGAAGGGCTTGGGAAAGCTGCACAAGTTCTCGAAGGAGAAGAACTCCCCGGCGAAGCCGACTCCGTTCTCGTCCCCGGCCCACAGCAGCCGCAGCACCTGGATCGCCTCGTCGGCGCGTCGGCCGCGGGTGTGGAAGTCGACCCCGACCGCTTCTGCCTCGCCCGGAAGCGTGCCGAGGCCCACGGTCAAAAGGCGCATCCGGCCTTTGGACAGCCGGTCGATGGTCGCCAGGCGCTTGGCGAGCGTCACCGGATGGTGATACGGCAACAGCAGGACGCCCGTGCCGAGCAGGATCCGGTCCGTGGCCGCAGCGACGAAGTTCAGGCAGTCGAGCGGGTCGCCGAAGGGCAGCGACGGAGGGAGCGTCATCGGGCCGACCTGCGCGCCGGGATAGAGCGCGATGTGCTCGGGGAGGTAGAGCGCCTCAAAGCCGCACTCCTCGGCGTGCCGGGCGTAGCCGGTGATCCGGTCGGGGTCCACACCCAGGACGGGCGTGCTGTAGCTGATCGCGAATTTCATGTTGGTCCCCCGGTCCACCATGTGATCAGGCCGAAACCCTGATCACGGCCGAGGAGACGCTATCCCTTGACACCGGCGTCAAGGTCAAGCGCCGGGCGCACCACCATGGGCCGACGAGTACGGTGCCGCTCCAGGGGCCCCGCCGTCCGTGTGAGAGCGCTGGTCGGACGACCCGGTCAACGGGCTGCTGACTGACGGCAGCCGGGCCAAGATGGCCTGGTATGCGCGCTGGACCCGGTGTCGATTTCGTCCAAGACGGTGCCGCGTCCGGGTTCTAGTGTGGGCCCGTCAGTTCGCCCGATCTCCAGGAGAGAGTGCTATGCGTGAGTTGGTCTACACCGGTTTCATGTCACTCGACGGTGTCGTGGACTCCCCCGGCGGCGGGCCGGGGGAGGAGCACCGCAGCGGCGGCTGGGTGTTCAAGGACCTCGAGTTCGTCCCGGACGCCTGGTCGCTGAAGGGCGAGGAGCTCGCGGACACGACGGCGCTGATGTTCGGACGCCGCAGCTACGAGGCGTTCGCGGCGGTCTGGCCCGGCTCGGAGGACCACGCCGACTACAAGGAGCTGCCCAAGTACGTGGTGTCGACCACGCTGCCCGACGACGCCCTTGTCGACGGGTGGGGGCCGACGACGATCCTGCGCTCGACCGAGGACGTCGCCGCGCTCAAGGAGGGCGAGGGCGGCGCGATCTTCATCCACGGGAGCGCGGAACTGGCCCGGCGGCTGTCGGACGCGGGCCTGATCGACCGGTACAACCTGCTCGTCTTCCCCGTACTGCTCGGTGCCGGCAAGAGCCTGTTCGGGCGGTCCGACCGCGACAAGCACATGCTGAAGCTCCGGGAGTCGGAGAGCTACCCGAACGGGATCCTGAAGCTGGTCTACGGCGTCGAGCGCTGATCGAGGTCGAGGCCGATCGCACCGCCGCCGCCCTTGCGCAGTTGCCCGACGGTCCGTCCGACGTAGGAGCGCAGCGCCCGTGCCAGGTGCGGTTCGTCGAAGTAGGCGAGCTTGGCGACGACGGCGGCGGCCGGGTCACCGGCCGCCAGCAGCCCCGCCGCCGTGCGAGCCCGCTCGATCTGCCGGATGGCGCCCCGTGTCAGCCCGGTCGCGGCGCGGAACCGGCGTTCGACCGTGCGCCCCGAGACGTCCGGGCGGTGACCCCGCAGCACCTCGGCGACGAGCGGGTCACCGACCACGATGCCGGCCCGGACGAGACGCTCGACCAGGGCCTCGGCGTCGTCGGGGCCGGGCGTCTCCCAGCGCGCGCCGTCCAGCCGGAACGTCCGGCGCGTGGTGTCGGGAAGCTCGACGCCCGCGTCGACCAGCGCCGGCGTGGGCACGACCCGCAACGAGGTGCCGACCGCGAACTCGATACCCGTGAAGTTCGCGCCCTCCGGCACCGGCGCCGTACCGGTGCGGGTCTCGGGACCGGTGATGCTCGTGTACGCCCGGCCGTCCTGCTCCCAGAACACCAGCCCCCAGCGCACCCCTGCCACGGACGTCATCTCCGTGACCTGCTCGCTCGTGCAGGTCCAGACGGTGTCAATCCACGGCGAGTCGGACTCCCGTGCCCCGAAGCGCATTTCCACGAACGCAGAATACGCCGCGCCGTGGCAGCCACCCCCTGCCGGACGAGCACCCGGCGGTCGGTCAGGTGCCGGCGAACCAGGTTCCGAGACTGTTTGCGAAGTTGCAGGATCACTGTCGTCGGCAGCGAATCTGGCGGCCGCCTGATGGCGATGCGCGCCCTGCTTGGACCTGGGACGCGGGGAACCTACGTGGGGGACGGTCCGAGCCCGACGCGCTATGCCCCCGTGTGCCGGTCTTCGCAGACTGGGGTCTTGCCCTCCACGCATCAACGATGTACTAATGGACAGTACGGACGTACTAGAATTTGATACATGCCTGCGAAGGAGATCCTTGCCGCCATACGTGCGGCCGTCGAAGCGGGATGGCGGACGCCGGACGATGAGCCTGGAGGGAGTGCACACGTGTACAGCAAGTTGCGCTGCCCGGGTGGGCGAGGATGCTGCCCACAACTGCATGTGTACGGGACGCCGCGTGTGCCCGAGCGTGAGGCGGCGAAGATCTACAGGGCGATCGCGGGATGTCCGGCCAGTGGATGAGGGGGAGCGCAGCGTGAACGAGTACTGGTTCGACCTTGAGGTCGCGGGGCCGGTGACCGACGAGCACGTCGGCCGGCTGGCCGAAGTGATCATTGACCGGTTCGGCGACGGCGTTGACGCCACCGTCCAGGCTGATGAGCGAGGCGGGGTCGTGATGTTCTCCCGCGAAGCCGAGGACGTCGCCGAGGCGATCATGTCGGCGATCGCCGATGTCCGGGAAGCGGGCATGGCGGTCACCGGTGTGGACGGCGGTGACCTCGTCGCCGTCGAGACGATCGCCACCAGGGCGAAAGTGACCGTCCATGCGGTCCGGCATTGGGTCGCCGGTGTGCGTGGGCCCGGTGGTTTCCCCGAGCCGGTCAGGCAGCGGCTGTTCTCGTGGGCACAGGTTTCCGAATGGCTTGTCCGGAACAAGCTCGGCCAGGTGGATCACGCCGCCGTGGAGGCCGCCCGCGCCGCCACGTTCTTCAATGCGTTGCTCACCGCTGACCGGACGGTGGACGAGGTGGTCCCGAGGCATCGGCGGGCCGAGCTGGCGCGGGTCTCCACCCGTCTGGCGGCCTGCGGCTAGAAGGACGAGTTGAACGTCTGGAACCCGTGACGAAGCATGCCGCGTTGGCCGGGGCTTTGGCGTTTCGGTGTGGCGTGGCCTGGTGGTCGATCAGGACGGCGTCGAACTGGTGGCGATCTTCGGGCATCTCAGTATGTGTGGCGCTTCGTGAGGGGGCTGCTACTCGAAGGGTGCGAGCAGAGGGAACCCTGCCCGGTGGAGACAGAACAGAGGAGGTCGGCCATGGCTGAGCGCAGTTCGCGCCGCGCGGTCGTTGTCAGCGTGTTCGTGTTCGTGGTCGCTGCCGTTCTGGGGATCGGGCAATTGCTGGACATGATCGCCTACGACGCTTCTCTTCTTACTGCGATCGCGTCAGGGTTCGGTCTCTTCTGCGCCGTCGTCACGAGCATGAAGCACCTCGGGAGGCGCGGTGATTCAACGGCGGATCGTGAATGACCCCACGATCCGGTTGGCCGGCCAGCCTCCCAGCGTGGAGAAGCCGGACGGTTGCGGGTAGTGCCGCAGCCGCTGACGACGAGACCGAGGCCGTGTCGACCGGTCTCGGTCGCGCTGGGGTTATGCGGGGAAGGGGCCGGCGCGGCCTAGGAGGGCTTGGACGGGGTTGTCCAGGCGGTCGGATAGCCAGGCGGCTGTTTCGGTGACCGTGTTCATGTCGATGCCGGTGTCCATGCCTGTGCGGGCCAGCATGTACTGGAGGTCTTCGGTGGCTATGTTGCCCGTCGCGGCGGGGGCGAAGGGGCAGCCGCCGAAGCCGCCGGTGCTGGAGTCGAGGGCGCTGACGCCGTGGTCCAGCGCTGCCATCGCGTTGGCGTAGCCGGTGTTGCGGGTGTTGTGGAAGTGGCAGCGTAGGGGGATGTCCGGGGCGATCTCCCTGGCGCCCTCCAGGAGGGTGCGGACCTGGGCGGGGACGCCCACGCCGATCGTGTCGGCGATGCAGATCTCGTCCGGTGGCTCGTTCTCGGTGATCCGGCGGATGATGTCGAGGACCTTGTCGGCGGGGACCTCGCCCTCGAACGGGCAGCCGAACGCGGCGGCGAGGGTGACCGAGCGGTAAAGCCCGGCTTCGCGGGCCTTCTTGGCGATGGCGGTCCAGTTGGCGACACCTTCCTCGACCGTGCAGCCCTGGTTGCGGCGGCTGAACTCGTCGGTGGAGACCACTACGACGTTGATCTCGTCCACGCCGGTCGCTAGGGCGCGGTCGAGGCCGCGCGGGTTCAGGACGAGCCCGGCGTAGCTGACGCCGTCGACGCGGGGGACGCCCTCCATCACCGCTTCGGCGTCGGCCATCTGCGGTACGCGCTTGGGGTTGACGAAGCTGACGGCCTCGATGCGGCGCAGGCCGGCGGCGATCGAGCGCTCGATGAGGCGCACCTTGTCGGCGGTCGGGAGGATCGCGGCCTCGTTCTGGAGCCCGTCCCTGGGCCCCACCTCGATCACTTCGACACCAGCCATCGGGCGCTCCTTGTATGCAATCTTTGGGTGATATGACGAATTTACTCAGGTCACAGCTTGTGTCAAGCTCCCCTGATTGCTTATGTTGCATGCAATCGACTCGGAGGAGGTTCGGATGGTCCGAGCCGTGGACCGTGTCTACACCCGGCTGCGCAGCGACATCCTGGACGGCGTCCACCCGCCCGGGGCGCGGATCGGCGAGGCCGAGCTGGCCGAGGCCACCGGCGCCAGCCGGACACCGGTCCGGGAGGCGCTGCGCAAGCTGGAGGTCGAGGGCCTCGTCGAGATTCTGCCGCACCGCGGCGCGCGGGTTCCAGGCTGGACGCCGGAGGACCTGGAGGAGATCTACGAGCTGCGGATGCTGCTGGAGGGCGCCGCCGCCCGGCGGGCCGCCACCCGGATCGAGTCCGCGGACATCGACCGGATGGCCGGGCTGTGCGACCTCATCGAGCGGGCCGCCGAGCCGGGTGACGGGCAGGACCTCGACCGGGTCGCCGAGCTGAACGCCGAGTTCCACGGCATCGTCCGGGTCGCGGCCGCCAGCGGCCGGCTGGTGTCGATGCTCAACTCCGTCACGCAGCTTCCGCTGGTGATGCGCACGTTCCACCGCTACTCGCGGGACGACCTCGACCGCAGCTTCGCCCACCACCGCGAGCTGGTCGCCGCGCTCCGCGCGGGGGACGGCATGTGGGCCGAGTCCGTGACGCGGGCCCATGTGCTCGCCGCGAAGGCGGTGCTCATCCGTGCCGCGCAACCTTGAGCCGGGCCTCCGAAGCCCGGCCGAACAGAAGAAACGAGGACCCGCCAGATGTCCACGCAAGACGGCGCCGCTCAGGACGCCCGAGGCCCGCTCTCCGACCTGCGCGTCGTGGAGATGGGCCAGCTGCTCGCCGGCCCGTTCTGCGGGCAGCTCCTCGGCGACTTCGGCGCCGAGGTGATCAAGCTGGAGTCGCCGGGCGCCGGTGACCCGATGCGCCAGTGGGGACGGGAGAAGCCGCACGGCAAGTCCCTGTGGTGGCCGGTGGTCGCCCGCAACAAGAAGTCGGTGACCTGCAACCTGCGCACCGCCGAGGGCCAGGACCTCGCCCGGCGGATCATCGCCGAGGCCGACATCGTGGTGGAGAACTTCCGTCCCGGGACGCTGGAGCGCTGGGGGCTGGACTTCGAGAGCCTCCGCGAGGCCAACCCCGGGCTGATCCTGGTGCGGGTGTCCGGTTTCGGGCAGAGCGGCCCGTACGCGCCGCGCGCCGGATACGGCTCGATCGGTGAGGCGATGGGCGGCATCCGGTACGTGACCGGCGACCCGGGCAACGCGCCGTCCCGCGCCGGGATCTCGCTCGGCGACTCGCTCGCCGCCGTGTTCGCCACCATCGGCACGCTGGTGGCGGTGCACAGCCGCACCCGCACGGGACGCGGCCAGGTGGTCGACTCGGCCATCTACGAGGCGGTGCTGGCGATGATGGAGTCGCTGCTGCCCGAGTGGTCCGTGGCGGGTTACCAGCGTGAGCGCACCGGTTCCGTCCTGCCCAACGTGTCGCCCAGCAACGTCTACCCGACCGCGTCCGGCGAGATGATCCTGATCGCCGCGAACCAGGACACCGTGTTCGGCCGGCTCGCGAAGACGATGGGACGTCCGGAGCTGAGCGACGACCCGCGCTACGCGGGCCATGCCGCCCGGGGCCGGAACATGGACGAGCTGGACGAGATCATCTCCGCGTGGTCGGCGGGGTTCGAGACCCCCGCGCTCCTGGAGACCCTGCACGAGGGCGGTGTCCCGGCGGGCCGCATCTACACCGCGAAGGACATGTTCGACGACCCGCACTTCGCCGCCCGCGACGCTATCGTGCGGCTCGCCCACCCCGACTTCGGCGAGCTGCCGATGCACAACGCGTTCCCCAAGCTCAGCGAGACCCCCGGCGCGGTGCGGCACGCCGGCCCCGGGCTCGGCGAGCACAACCAGGAGGTGTACGGCGGCCTCCTGGACCTGAAGCAGGACGAGATCGGCGCGCTGTCGGAGCGCGGAGTCATCTGACCCTCACCACAACCGGGAGGCCAATATGGGATATCGCCTAGGCGTTGATGTGGGCGGCACGTTCACCGACGTGCTGCTCGTGGACGAGGAGACCGGAGTCAGCCATCGGGCGAAGACGGCCTCAACCCCGGCGGACCAGTCCGAGGGCGTCCTCAACGGCATCCGCAAGGTGTGCCGGGACGCCGGGATCGACCTGACCGAGGTGGCGCACGTCCTGCACGGCACCACGGTCGCGACGAACGCGATCTTGCAGGGCAGGGGGGCGCGGGTCGGCCTCGTGACGACCGAGGGGTTCCGGCAGGTCCTCCAGATCGCCCGGTCGTACGTGCCGGGCGGCCTGGCGGGCTGGATCATCTGGCCGAAGCCGGAGCCGCTCGCCCGGCTGGAGCACACCGTGGAGGTGCCGGGGCGTATCGCCGCCGACGGCGGCGTCGTCACCCCGCTGGACGAGGACCGCGTCCGCGCCGAGCTGCGCAGGCTGGCCGGCGGCGGGATCGAGGCGCTGACCGTCGCGCTGATCAACTCGTACGCGAACGACGGGCACGAGCGGCGGGTCGCCGAGCTGGCGGCCGAGGTGCTGCCCGGCATCCCGGTGTCGCTGTCCAGCCGCGTCCTGCCGGAGATGCGCGAGTACGAGCGTACCGTCACGACCGTGGCCAACAGCTACGTGCAGCCCGAGGTGTCCCGGTATGTCAGCAATTTGGACCGGTCCCTGACCGGCAGCGGGATCACCGCGCCGCTGTCGGTGCTGCGCAGCGACGGCGGGCTGACCCAGGCCGCCAAGGCCGCCGAGGACCCGGTGGCGCTGCTGCTGTCGGGTCCCGCCGGCGGCGTGACGGGGGCGGTGTGGTTCGCCGAGCAGGCCGGCCACCAGGACTTCCTCACCTTCGACATGGGCGGGACGTCCACCGACGTCGCGCTCGTTCTCGGCGGGAAGCCGCGGATCGGGCGGGAGACCAGCGTCGGCGACCTGACCGTCCGCGCCACCAGCGTGGACGTCCGCTCGGTCGGCGCGGGCGGCGGCTCGATCGCGCACGTCCCGGAGCTGACCAAGGCGCTGCGCGTCGGCCCGCAGTCGGCGGGCGCCGACCCCGGCCCCGCGGCGTACGGGGCGGGCGGCACCGAGCCCACCGTCACCGACGCCAACGTCGTCCTCGGCCACCTGCCGCAGGACCTCGCCGGCGGGGAGATCTCGCTGGACGTCGACGCCGCGCGCAAGGCGGTCTCCGGCGTCGCCGACGCGATGGGGCTGCCCGGCGTGGAGGCCGCGGCGGCGGGCATCGTCGACATCGTCAACGAGAACATGCTCGGCGCGCTGCGGCTGATCAGCGTCCAGCAGGGCTTCGACCCCCGCGACTTCGCGCTCGTGTCGTTCGGCGGCGCCGGGCCCCTGCACGCCAACGCGCTCGGCCGGCTGACCGGCTCCTGGCCGGTGATCGTCCCGCCCTCGCCGGGCGTGCTGTGCGCCTACGGGGACGCGACGACCTGCGCCCGCGACGAGGCCGCCCGGACGATGGTGCGCCGGTTCTCCACGCTCGACGACGCCGAGCTGCGCACCGCGCTCCACGAACTCGCCGACTCCGCCGCCGCGCGGCTGGAGGCGGAGGGAGTGCCGCGCGACACCCAGACCCAGAGCTACCAGGTCGACCTCCGGTACCACGGGCAGGGCTTCGAGATCCCCGTCGAGGTGGGCCGCGAGGCCGTCGACGGCGATCTGCTGGCGGAGCTGGGCGCCGCGTTCGACGCCGAGCACAAGCGGCTGTTCTCCTTCCTGCTCGACAACGAGCGCGAGGTGATCAACCTGCGGGTCACCGTCAGCGGCCCCCGTCCCGAGGTCGCCTGGCGCACCCTGTCCGAGGGGACCGGCGACCCGTCCGCGGCGCTGGTCCGCGAGACCGAGGTGTGGATGGACGGCGCGACCACGCCCGCCCGCATCTTCGACCGTTCCAAGCTGCGTGCGGGGGACGTGGTGACCGGACCGGCCATCGTGGTCGAGATGGACTCCACCACCCTCGTGCTGCCGGGGCACGCCGCGACCGTGCACCCCAGCGGCAGCCTCCTGATCCGCCCGTCCAACGATCAGACCAACGAGGAGGGCTGATGGCCGAGATCCTGCAGACCAACACCGAGCCGATCGCCCGGGTGGACATCGACCCGGTCACCCTGGACATCATCGAGAACGCGCTGCGCAACGCGCGGTACGAGATGGACGAGGTGCTCTTCCGCACCGCCCTGTCCCCGGGCATCCGCGAGCAGCACGACGAGTTCCCGCTGATCGCGAACCCGGACGGCAAGATGGTCGTCGGCCAGTTCGGCCTCTCCGTCCCCGACTTCCTGGAGAACTTCGACGGGACGATCGGCGAGGGCGACATCCTGATGACGTCCGACCCGTACGCGTGCGGCGCGGCGATCAGCCACGCCAACGACTGGCTGCTGGTGGTGCCGATCTTCCACGAGGGCCGGCTCGTCGGCTGGGCGTCGATGTTCGGCCACATGTCGGACGTGGGCGGCAAGACGCCCAGCTCGATGCCCGCCGACGCCCGCACCATCTACGAGGAGGGCGTGATCGTCCCGCCCTTCAAGCTGTACGAGGGCGGCGTCCTCAACGAGGCGGCGCTGAACATCATCCTCAACCAGGTCCGGATGCCGGACTGGAACCGCGCCGACCTGAACGGGCTGACCGCGGCCTGCACCACGGCCGCCCGCCGGGTGACCGAACTGTGCGACAGGTTCGGCGCCGAGACGTACCTGTCCGCCCTGGACAACCTCCTCGACCGCAACTACAAGGCCATGAAGGTCCTGCTGGCCACGCTGTTCGAGGACGGCCAGACGCTGGAGTTCGCCGACTACATCTGCGACGACGGCTGCGGCTACGGCCCCTACGAGCTGAAGATCTCGCTGACCCGGACCGGCGAGAAGATCCATCTGGACTTCTCGCACGCCGCGCCGCAGGCCGTGGGGCCGATCAACTACTTCATCAACGAGAACCTCGTCCGGATGTTCTTCGGGATCTACGTGATCACCGTCGCCGACCCGCAGATCCTGTGGAACGACGGCTTCTATCCGCTGATCGACGTGACGATCCCCGAGGACTCGTTCTGGAAGCCGCGCCACCCCGCGGCGCTGAACGCCCGCAACCACGGCATCGGCCGGGTGTTCGACCTGTTCGGCGGGCTCCTCGGGCAGACCAACCCGGAGATCCTGAACGCCGCCGGGTTCTCGTCCTCGCCGCACTTCATGTACTCCGGGCACTACACCTCGGGGGAGCGCGAGGGCGAGTGGTTCCAGCTGTACTCGATCGGGTTCGGCGGGGTGCCGGGACGCCCGGTCGGGGACGGCCCGGACGGCCACTCGCTGTGGCCGTCGTTCGTCAACATCCCCTGCGAGTACCTGGAGTCGTACTACCCGCTGCGCATCGAGCGGTGGGAGACGATCGCCGACTCCGGCGGCGCGGGCCTGCACCGGGGCGGCAACGGCGTGGACGTGGCGTACTGCTTCGAGGAGCCGGGCACGATCGCCATCCACGACGACCGCTGGCTCACCTACCCGTGGGGCGTGAACGGCGGACGCCCGGGGGACCGGGGCCGCAAGTGGATCGACCGGGCCGACGGCACCCGCGAGGTGCTGCCCAGCAAGATCCACGACGTCACCGTCGCCCCCGGCGACGTGCTGCACTTCGTCACCTGGGGCGGCGGCGGATGGGGCGACCCGCTGGCCCGTCCCGCCGATCTCGTCGCGCTGGAGGTCCGGCGCGGGCTGGTGACCGCCGACGGCGCCCGCGACTACGGCGTCGTCTGCACCGCCGAAGGCGAACTCGACGAGCAGGCGACCGAGCTGCTGCGGGCGAAGATGAACGGCGAGCGGACGGAGATCCCCGTGTTCGACATGGGCCCGCCGCTGGAGGAGATCCTCGCCCGCTGCGAGGAGGAGACGGGCCTGCCCGCGCCCAGCCCGCCCGTCGACGTCCGCTCCGCCGCCGCCCTGGGCGGGGGCGGCCGCCGATGAGCGGGGAGGCGGCTACGAGCGGGGAGGCGGCTTCGAGCGGGGAGGCGGCTTCGAGCGGGGAGGCGGCGAAGGACCTCGCGGAGGACTACCGTGGCTCCGGCTTCGGCGCGAGCCTCGGCTGCGGTAAGTCGCCCGCCGTGCTGGTCGTCGACCTCGCCCGCGCCTACCTGGTGGACGGCTCGCCGCTGCGCGCCCCGGTCGAGGACGCGGTGGCCGCGTCCGTCAACCTGATCGAGGCGGGACGGGCGGCCGGCCTGCCGGTGCTGTTCACCCGGGTTGTCCTGCAACCTGGCGGCGCCGACGGGGGACTGTTCGCCCGCAAGGTCCCCGCGCTGCGCGTGTTCGAGGAGGGCAGTCCCCTCGGTGACTTCGCCGAGGGGGCCGAGCCCGAGCCGGGGGAGACCGTGGTCACCAAGCAGTACGCGAGCGCCTTCCACGGGACGTCGCTGGCGGCCACGCTGACCGCGTCCGGCATCGACACCCTCCTGATCTGCGGTCTCACGACCAGCGGATGCATCCGGGCGACCGCGACCGACGCCCTGCAGAACGGGTTCCGTCCCCTGGTGGTGGACGAGGCGTGCGGTGACCGCGACCGCCGCCTGCAAGAGGCCAACCTGCTCGACCTGCAAGCCAAGTACGCCGACGTCCTCTCCCTCGACCAGGCCCTCACCACGATCAAGACAGCGACCTCGGAGTCCTGACGCAGGAATCCTGACGCAGAAAGAAGCGGCCGTCCCCGAAAACGGGGGGCGGCCGCTCCGTCATGACGTGCCCAGGTTTCAACGTCCGGTTGCGGGAAATCCACGAGAGCGCCCGCCGCTACTCGACCGACTGGGAAGGTATGTCCGCACCACGAGCCGCCCGCTGGATCGTTCCCGTCGTCCTGGTCCTCGTCTGGCTGGGCATCGGCGGCACGCTCGGACCGTACGCGGGCAAGCTCGGTGAGGTCGCCACCAACGAGCAGTCCTCGTTCCTGCCCAGCAGCGCCGAATCGACGCGGGTACTCGAGCAGCAGAACGCGTTCCAGCAGGAGAACACGACCCCCGCCATCGTCGTGTGGGAGGCCCGCGACGGCCGCATCACACCCGACCAGCGGGAGGCGGCCGGCCGCGCACTGGCCTCGCTCCAGGGAAGCCCGTTCATCTCAGGGCCCGCCTCCCCCGTCATCCCGTCGGAGGACGGGGCAGCGCTGAGCGGTGTCGTGCAGGTCAGTTCCGAGGCCGGCGAGGAAAGCCCCAAGATCGTGGACCGCATCCGCGAGGCGGCGGAGCAGGTGCCGGGGACCGGCGCTCATGTGGGCGGGCCCGCCGCCACCCAGGCGGACTTCTCCGACGCCTTCGCCGGCATCGACACCCTGCTCGTCCTGGTCGCCCTCAGCGTCGTGCTGGTGATCCTGCTGCTGGTCTACCGCAGCGTCCTCCTCCCCTTGCTGATCATCCTCGGTGCGGTGTTCGCCCTGGGGTTCGCCAGCGCCATCGCCTATTACCTGGCCAAGAACGACCTGGTGACGGTGGACGGCCAGGTGCAGGGCATCCTGTCGATCCTGGTGATCGGCGCCAGTACCGACTACGCCCTGCTGCTGTCCGCCAGGTTCCGGGAGGAACTCGCCCTCGGCACCGACCGGCTGCCGGCCGTGCTCACCGCGTGGCGGCGGTCCGCCGGAGCCATCGTCGCCAGCGGCGGAACCGTGGCCCTCGGCCTGCTCGCCCTGCTGCTCAGCGACCTGTCCAACAACCGGGCCCTCGGACCGGTCGGAGCCCTCGGCATCGCCTGCGCACTGCTGAGCGCGCTCACCTACCTGCCCGCGGTACTGGCCCTGCTCGGCCGCGCGGCGTACTGGCCCGCCCGGCCGCACCCCGACCGGCCGGGCTCCTCCAGGCACGGAGTCTGGGAGCGCATCGCGCGGCTGATCGACCGCCACCCGCGCCGCATCTGGGCGGGCTGCCTGATCGTCCTGCTCGCGGGCGCCGCGTTCATGCCCCAGCTGCGCACCGACGGGGTACCGCTGAGCGAGACGTTCGTCGGCGAGGCGTCCTCGGTGACGGCGCAGGAGGTTCTCGACGACCATTTCCCCGGTGGTTCGGGCAACCCGGCGATCGTCCTCGCGGACGCGTCCGCGCTGCCGCAGACGATCTCGGCCGCCGAACAGGTCCAGGGCGTCTCCGGCGTCCGTCCCCGCATGGCGGAGGGCGACCGGCCCCTGGTCGTGGACGGTCGTGCCCTGGTGGAGGTCACGCTGAGCGGCACCGCCGACAGCGACGCCGCCCGGCAGACCGTCGACCGGCTGCGCGACCGCCTCCACGGCGTCGCCGGCGCCGACGCGCTCGTCGGCGGCTACACCGCCCAGCAGGTCGACACGCAGGCCGCCGCCGAACGCGACCGCAAGGTCATCGTCCCGGTCGTCCTCGTGATCATCGTGGGCATCCTCATCGCCCTGCTCCGCTCGCTGGCGATGCCGGTCCTCCTGGTCGCCACCGTCGCGCTCAACTATCTGGCGACCCTCGGCGTCGCCGGGCTGGTCTTCCAGCACATCCTCGGCTTCACCGGCACCGACCCGTCGGTGGCGCTGTACGGCTTCGTCTTCTTGGTCGCGCTGGGGGTCGACTACAACATCTTCCTGATGACCCGTGCGCGCGAGGAGTCGCTGCGGCACGGGGTCCGCAGCGGCGTCCTGCGCGGCCTCACCGTGACCGGCGGCGTCATCACGTCGGCGGGCGTCGTGCTGGCGGCCACCTTCGCCGCCCTCGTGGTCATCCCGCTCGCGTTCCTCGTCCAGATCGCGTTCATCGTGGCGTTCGGCGTCCTCCTGGACACCCTGCTGGTGCGCTCGCTCCTGGTCCCCGCTTTGGTCCGGGACGCGGGCCCGACCGTCTGGTGGCCGGGCACCCTCTACCGCCGGGGACGCGAGGCGAAGCAGGTCCGCGAACTCGAACAGCCCGTCCACGTCGGCCGGTAAGGGGACCCGCCATGGGACGATGGCGCCGTGGCCAGGTCGTCCAGCGGAGAGTCCGTCCTCACCCGCGTGGTGCGGATCCTGGACGCGTTCGGCCCCGACTCCCGGGTGCTGACGGTCGGGGAGATCGGCCGCCGCGCGACGCTGCCGCCCGCGACGGCGGCGCGGCTGGTGAACGAGATGACCCGGCACGGGCTCCTGACCCGCGACGGCAGGCACGGTATACGGATCGGTACCCGCATGTGGGAACTGGCCGAGCGGGCGTCCCCGATGCAGAGCCTCCGTGAGGCAGCCCTCCAGTACATGGGCGATCTCCAGTCGGTCGTCGGCCATTCCGTGCAGCTCGGGGTGCTGGACGGCGACGAGGTCCTGTTCGTCGAGCGGCTCACCGCACCGGACGCCGTCGTCAACTTCACCCGGGTCGGCGGACGGCTCCCGCTGAACGCCTCCTCGTCCGGCCTGGTCCTGCTCGCCCACGCCGACGCAGCCTTCCGGGAAAGGATCGTCAAGGGGGAACTGCCGTCCTACACCCCGCGCACCATCGGCGACGAGCGGACGCTCCGCGCCGAACTCGCGGAGGTGCGGCGCCGGGGGTTCGCGTTCTGCCCCGGCCACATCCATCCCGACGCCACGGGGATCGCCGTGCCGGTGCGGCAGGACGGAAAGGTCGTCGCCGCGCTCGGCCTCGTCGTCCCCAACGACGACGCCGCATGGACGCTGACCCGGCCTTTGCAGCTCACCGGCCTGGCCCTCAGCCGCGCCTTGAACGCCGCCCAGGAGCCCGTCCCGCAGAGGCCCGGCATGTGACCGGCGCCACGAAAGTCCTCTCATTGAATGAGAAACCCCTCGTCGGCTGAACCGCGTTCGGCCGATCCTCGGATTCCGCCCCCCAGTCCGAGGAGTACGGCGATGGACACCGCGGTGGAGCTGCGGGTGACCGGCAAGACGCCGGTGGCCGACGGCGTCGTGGCATTGACCCTGGCGCGTCCCGACGGCGGCCGGCTGCCCGACTGGACGCCCGGTTCCCACGTGGACCTGGTGCTGCCGGGCGGCCTGACCCGCCAGTACTCGCTGTGCGGGGACCGCTGGGACGCCCGCTCCTACCGGGTCGGCGTCCTGCGGGAACGCGACGGCCGGGGCGGGTCCGCCTACGTCCACGACGAGCTGCGCGAGGGCGACCCGGTCGGCATCGGCGGGCCGCGCAACAACTTCCGGCTGGTCCCGGCCGATCGCTACCTGTTCGTCGCCGGCGGCATCGGGATCACGCCGCTGCTGCCGATGATCGTCCAGGCGGAGTTGCTCGGCATCGAATGGCGGCTGCTGTACGGGGGCCGCACCCGCACGTCCATGGCCTTCCCGGACGAGCTGCGCCCGTACGGCGACAAGGTCACCATCGTTCCGGAGGACGAGCACGGCCCGCTGGACCTGCCCGCCTGGCTGCCGGACCCCTCGTCCGGCACCAAGGTGTACTGCTGCGGCCCCGCCGGCCTGCTGGACGCAGTGGAACGACGCTGCTCCGGCTGGCCCTCCGGCCTCCTGCGCACCGAACGCTTCATCGCCGCGACACCTGGGACCGGCGCCGTCGACGGCGCCTTCGAGGTGGAACTGCGCCGCTCGGGCCGGACGCTGCACGTCGACCGGACGCAAACGCTCCTGCAAGCCCTGGGCGAGGCGGGCGTCCCGGTGCTGTCGTCCTGCCGCCAAGGGCTGTGCGGCACTTGCGAGACGACCGTCCTGGACGGCGTCCCCGACCACCGTGACTCCCTGCTGGACGAAGCCGAACGCGCCGCCGGGGACTGCATGTTCGTGTGCGTGTCCCGTGCCGGGAGCGAACGACTCGTCCTGGACCTGTGACCTCCGGAGGACATTGCGATGACCCCCCTGCCGCCCACCCTGCCGCCCGCCCTGGACATCGACCCGTTCGCCGCCGAAATCCTCCGCGACCCGCTGCCCATGCAGGACGACCTGCGCGAGGCCGGACCCGTCGTGCACCTGAGCCGCTACGACGTATACGCGCTGGCGCGCTACGAGCAGGTCCACGCCGCACTGACCGACTGGCAGTCGCTCCAGTCGGCCGCCGGGGTGGGGCTGGCCAACTTCCGCTTCGAGGAGCCGTGGCGGCCCCCGAGCCTGCTGCTGGAGGCCGACCCGCCCCTGCATGACGCGCCGCGTGCCGTCCTGTCCAAGGTGCTCGGTCCTCGCGCGCTGCGCCGCCTGCGGGACGCCTGGTTCGCCGACGCCGAGGAACTGGTCGAACAGGTGCTCGCCGAACCGTCGTTCGACGCCGTCCCCGCCCTGGCCCAGGCTTTCCCCCTGCGCGTCTTCCCGGATGCGGTGGGGCTACCGCAAGAAGGCCGGGAGAACCTCCTTCCCTACGGCGACCACGCCTTCAACGCCTTCGGCCCGCACAACGAACTCGTCGCGAAGGGCGCGCCCCGCGTCCCCGAACTGTCCGGATGGGTCGCTGCCCAATGCGCTCGCGAGAACCTGTCCGCCGACGGCTTCGGAGCCCAGATCTGGGCGGCGGCCGACAGGGGCGACATCACCCATGACCAGGCGCCCCTCATCGTCCGCTCCCTGCTGACGGCCGGGGTCGACACGACCGTCCACGCCCTGGGTGCCGTGCTGTACGCCTTCGCCGCCAACCCCGACCAGTGGAAGCGGCTCCGCGCCGACCCGAGCCTGGCCCGCGTCGCCTTCGACGAGGCCGTCCGCTGGGAGTCGCCGGTGCAGACCTTCTTCCGCACCGCCACCGGCGACATCGACATCGCCGGGACCACCGTCCCGGACGGCAAGAAGATCCTGATGTTCCTCGGCGCGGCCAACCGCGACCCGCGCCGCTGGGGCGCCCCCGACGCCTTCGACCTGACCCGCGACCCGTCCGCCCACGTCGGCTTCGGCATGGGCCTCCACCAATGCGTCGGCCAGCACGTAGCCCGTCTGGAGGCGGAGGCCGTCCTGACTGCCCTGGCGACCAGACTCGAACGCATCGAACTGGCCGCCGACCCCGAGCGCCACCTGAACAACACCCTCCGCGCCTGGTCCTCGATGCCCCTCCGCGTTCACCGAGCCTGAGGGCTACTGCACGGTTGTGTAGGCTACTACGCAATAGTGCAGTATGGAGGTTCCGTGAAGATCACAGACGTTCGGACGGTGCTGCTGACCGCGCCGTACGGGATCGAGGGCACGCACACGCGGCGGCGCAGCGCGGCGTTCGTCGAGGTGGAGACCGACGAGGGTGTAATCGGGATCGGCGAGACCTACGCCGGGGTGTACGTGCCCGAGCTCGTGCCGGGGATCGTCGAGCTGTACAAGCAGGTCCTCGTCGGACGAGACGTCAACCCCACCCGGCTGTACCGCGACTGCTACTGGGTAACCGGCTACTGCGGCCGGACGGGCCTGACGGTGATGGTGCTGGCGGGCATCGAGTGCGCGCTGTGGGACGCGCTCGGCAAGCACCGTGATGCGCCGCTGCACGAGCTACTGGGCGGCGCGGTGCACGACCGGCTGCCGCTGTACGCGTCCGGTGGAGTCCCGACGCTGAGCCGCGACCAGCTGGCAGCCCAAGCCGCGCAGGCACGGACGGACGGCTACCGGGGGTTCAAGATGCGCGCCAACCCCGTCGCCTACCAGCCCGGCATTGAGGCCGAGCGCGTCGCGCTGGTGCGCGAGGCGCTGGGCCCGGACATGCTGCTCGCGGTGGACGCCGTGCAAAGCCTCAACACCAGGCCGTGGTCAATCAAGCAGGTGCTGCGACTGCTGGACGCGCTGGCCCCCTACGACCTGGCCTGGGCCGAGGAGTTCCTGCCTCCCCTCGACCCTGAGCCCTACGCCGAGCTGCGCGGACGCACGTCCACGCCGATCTCGGGCGGCGAGGGCATCACCACCGCGGCCGTCTTCGAGCAGTGGCTGCGGGCGGGCGCGTTCGACATCGCCCAGCCGGACCCGACGATCATCGGCGGCATCGGCGAGGCCAGGCGGGCGTGTGAGGCGGCAGCCGCCCACCATGTGCAGGTCGCCATGCACGTGTGGGGGTCGGCGCCCACCATCACGGCGAACTACCATCTCGGCTTCACCCAGTCCAACTGCGTCATGCTGGAGCGCCCGGTCATGGGGAACCCGCTGGAGACCGAGATGCTCGCCGAGCCGCTGGACGTCCAGGACGGGCATGTCTCGCCCCCACGCGCGCCCGGCCTCGGTGCGGTGCTGACCGACGAGATCAAGGCCAGGTTCCCCTACGAGCCCGGCAGCGCGAGCATGTTCGGCTGACGCGCGTCGGCGCCGGACCCCACGACGGGCCCAGGGTTCGCCTGTGTCGTCACACCAGCCGAGTCGGCTCGTCCAGCCACAGTTTGTCGCCCTCGGGAGTGACCGTCAGCCCGAACCGGTGGACCCCGGGGCCGTCATGACGCACCCACCATTCGAAGGCGTCCTCCAACTCGTCCCACAACAGGCGGTCGCCGTACTGGGTGACCTCGTAGCGGTCGTCTCCGGGCTCCCAGTCGCACGCGGCCCATGGCCCGTCCGGATCGCCGATCTCGAACAGCAGCAGGGAGAAGGACCCGTCGTCGAAGTGCTTCTCCCAGAAGACCAGACCCGGCGACAGAGCCACGGTGGCGAGACGGAGGCCCGGTCCGGCTTCGAAGACGGTGCGCGGATCGAGCGCGGTCGTCGTCACCTCGGCCTCCTCGTCGTGGTGGACGCGCCATCGCAATTGCGCGCGATGGGAGCGCAGCATCATGTACCCGGCCGGTCCGTGGAACCGCCCGTACGCGCCGTCGGACGTCGTTGTCAGCCGCGTGAGCAGGCCATGGTCGCGAAGGGGCTGCCACGGCGCCACGATGACACCGCCGGGGCGGGTCTGCTCCACCCAGGTGAAGGGGATCTCGGCGACGGCTGCGGTCGCATGGACGCGGTCATAGGGCGCGTTGTCCGGGAACCCTGCCCGGCCGTCTCCCACGACTACATTCGGTGAGAACCCGGACTCCGCAAGGTTGGCTTCGGCTCGCTTGGCGATTCCGGCGTCCACCTCGATGGTCGTGACGTTCTTCTCCCCGACGCGCGCAGACAGGACAGCGGCGGTGTATCCGGTACCCGCACCGATCTCAAGGACGCGGTCCTGGTCGCGGGGCGCCAGCAGCTCTAGGCATTTGAAGGCGATGCTGGGTGCGGAGAGCGAACTGGACGCCATCCCGTCCGAGATCTGCAACGGGTCGCCTTTGCCGCCTTCGCGCTGGGTGATGATCGAGGCGTCGGAGTAGACGGCGCGTAGCCATTCGTCGGGACGGGCCTGCCGGTCGATCGGGTAGCTGGGACCCTCTTCAGGGCAGGCCAGGCCGACGTCCGGGACGAAGGTCTCGCGCGGTACCGCCTGCATCGCCCGCAGCCACTCCCCGTCGATGCCCAGCGAGGCGGCTAGTTCCTCGGTTTTGTTCATTTGCCCTTTTCCAGTAGGTCGGCCATGGCCGAGTAGATCGCGAGCCCGGTGGTGTCGGCGATCCATCCGAACTCGCCGCGCTGGTTCACCTCCAGGAACACCCACCGGCCCGAGACGTCGTGAATCAGATCGAACGCCCCGTACACCAGGCCGAGCCGTGCCATCAGGCGTAGCAGCTTGACCCGAACGTCGAACGGCAAATGGATGACGCTGTAGGACAAGGCGTCGTAGTCCGAGCGCCAGTCCTCCTGTGCGGTCGTGCTCGTGGCATCGATACGCACCGCGAACACCTCGGCACCGATCACGGTCACGCGGGCTTCGAAGGCCTTTGGGACGCGCTCTTGGAGCATTTGAGCCGTGCGTCCGAACGCCGGGTCGAGGAGGCTTTCCCGGTCGGTGACAGGGGCGGTGTAGAGGATGCGAACCCGTCCTTCGTCGGCGTGGACGACGCCGTCCAGGGGCTTGTAGATGATGGGACGCCGAAGTTGCGTCGCCCAGTCGTACGCGATGCGCGCATCCGAGGTGATCAGAGTCTCGGGCACCGCCAGCCCGACCCGCGCCGCCTCGGCGAGCTGAAGTGGCTTGTACTCGGCGCGTGCCGCCGCCACCGGATCATTGACCCACAGGCAATCCTTGAGCGCGGTGAGGACGCCGCCGAATCCACGGCGAGCTTCACCGTAGGCGAATGCTCGCTCGGGTGAGGACATGCGGGCGTCCATCACGAACGGAGTGATTCCCCGCTGCCATACAGCGCTGATGCCGGCCAGCTCGACGTCAAGGCCGTCCAGGTCACGGATGCGTCCAGTCCAGGAGGACGAACCGTTCAGTTGGGCGCCCATCGACAGCCGTGAGGGGAAGTCGGACGGGTTCACCTGCGCCACGCTGGTTCCGCGTCCACGCAACTCGGCGGCGACCCGTTCGGCGACCTTGTCACCGTCGCGGGCCAGCATCAGCACCGTCATGGTCAGTCCTTCGCCTTGTCCTCAGGGTTCTGGCTGTCGCCCTGGCCGCCGGTGGTGTACTCGGAGGTGCCCTTGTCGTGCTTGCCCGCACGCGGCACAACGAGGAACCGCAAGCCCCAGGGACGGGCCTCGGTTGCGGCGGCGTCGATCTGGGACGCCTGGTCCAGGCCCGGGTCCATGGGGAAGATGTCCCCGACTCGGAAGGCGAGTCCGCGCGACTCCCCGTCCGGCGAGTGCGTCACGGGGTCGAGCAGCTCAGGCCGCTCGATTGACTGAGTGGACATTGCTTTCCCTTTCTGGCAGCACGACGGCCGCCGGATGATTGCTCCTCCACGAGCGGGAGCTTTTGGTGAGGACGGCCGCAACCGGGTTGGGTCGGGCCGGTACAGGCCACGGCCCCGGAACATCGTGTCCAGGGGGTTCGCCCTCCGCAGGGGGTGTCGGAGGGACGTGACGTTCTGCCTCGGGGCCGTGGGGTTCAGGTGGCGGCAGGCCGGTCGATGGTCTGCTCTGCCAGGTGCCGAAGCGACTGCGACGCAGGGGCGGGTGGCGGTGCCGCTCTGCATTCCGGATGGCGATTGAGAGTGAAAGAGTGTCCGGCGCGGTCACCACGAGTGACTCGGTGCTCCACATCGCCCAAGCGGTGAACTCCCGGCTGTACGCGCCCCACACCACCGCCCAGCCGGGATGGTTGCCTTCCGCCCACCGGGCGAGCTCCGTACCGTCCGCCATGAGTCACGACCTGGAGGAAAGGACGTGGCGGACGGCGACATCGGCGGCCGGCCCGCCCGTGGCGCACCTTGCCCACAACCACTTCCCGTGCGGTGCGGTCGGGGTTACGCCCCAGCTCTCCGACAACGCTTCAACGATCGGGAGCCCTCGTCCACGGGTGAAGGCGTCATGTCCGGTGTCGAGCGCCGCAGCGTCCGGCGCCGCCTCCTCGCCGGTCACCCCAAGGGGAAGCTTGCGCACCGGCCTGACGTCGGAGGAATCCCAGACCTCGAGAACCACAGCGTCCGGCTCCCCGGTCAGCCGGACCCGGATCTCCTCCCGCCCCGGAGCGTGCTGAACCGAGTTGGTGACCAGCTCACTGGCGATCAGCTCTACATCGTCACCGACCCCGTCGAGCCCCCACGCGGCGAGCCGGGACGTCACCAGCCCGCGAACCTGCCCCGGCACCGTCCGCACCGCCCGAAACGTCATGTCCAGCACCAAGGCTGTCCCCGCACCCGCGCCCACCGCGCCGCCGTACATCACGACCACCGCGCGATCTGCCGGAAGACGGAGTCCGCCGTTGGTTCCCTCAGGAGCCGCCCAGCGGAAGAGGAGCGGAGGAAGGGGGCGCGAAATGAGCCGGACATTTTGGACTGATCAGTGTCGTGTGATGTAGCAAAATCCATGGGAGTCGATCCTCTGGGTCAGGGACGGCATTCCGTGGAACCGCTGCTACTCCATCGCGTTATATGTCACATTCATAGTGGCCACGTTGCGGCCCACACCTGGCCCCCACCCGACGGAGTTGTTGACCATGCCTACTCCAGCAGAATTTCCCGCCCGATTGAAGGCTGCCAGGGTTGAGGCCGGGTTGTCCCAAGATGAGTTGGCACAAGCGGTATGCGCCTTGACGGGTATATCGTCGGTGACTCGCCACGAAATATCCCGCTATGAGCGTGGAGTGCGGAGACCCACGGTGTGGCTTTCGCCGCTCGCTAAAGCCCTGGGGGTCGAGGTAAAGGAGTTGGTTGGAGCACCTCTACCTGCCGGTGGACAGGTGGTGGATGAAGCCGATGCGCTGCTGCAGCGGTTCTGCAATTCCCGAGCCGTAGACCCTGAGCTAGTCACATTGCTGGGTCGTGAGACGAACACCATCCGCATGATCGACCGTCGTCTAGGAGTTGTTGCGACGAGTGGCAAACTGAATGCCCACATCGAGCAGGTAGAAGCAGCCCTTCGATACAGCATCCGCAACCACATCCGTTCGGCCTTGGCCGGGACGCTTGCCGAGTCGCGCACTCTGGCGGCATGGCAGGCCATCGACGCTGGGATGCCCAGCCTCGCCTGGAGACACTTTGAGGAGGCGAAGACGGCTGCCAGGGAGGCCAATGATCCAGCTCTCCTGGCGCATGCCACGGGGGAGCAGGCGTACGTCCTCTCAGATCTTCGGCTCGCCGATGACGCCCTTCAACTCGTCTCCAGCGCGTACACCGAGGCCCTTCCGGCTCGGCTTCGGATCTGGTTGGCGATGGCGAAGGCGGAGATGGCGGCGTGCGCAGACGATGAGCGGACGTGCCGTGAGAGCATCTCTGATGCGGACGAGATGGTCGCGCACGCCGAAGACGATCCCGCTCTTCCGTTCGTCTTTGTGGAATCTCCTCACCTGATTGTCAACGGCCGTTCTGAACTCCCCGTGGGCGGCCTTGAGATCTCCCCGCTGGTGTGCGGCTCCAGAAGATCTTGGACAGATCGGTTCCAGGACACGCTTGACGGGTCCGGGAGATGGTTGACGGTCTCAGGAGATCGTGGACGTGGCCGTCCCAGTCGTTCTAGCGCCGGTACTTGGTG
>NZ_SMKK01000108.1 GCF_004348425.1 Actinomadura sp. 7K507 | reverse complement strand
CATGACAGGGGCCGGACAGGGGTGGAGCCTGGCCAAGGCGGAGGGCGATGGTCCCGCCGGTCCGCGGGGGGCCACGCTTGATCTGCTGGACGCGGACGGAACCCGGCGCGGCCGGGTACAGATCGGGTGTTCCCTCGACCCCCTCGCCGAGGCGCTGATTGCGGCGGCGCACCAGGCGGCCGACGTGGTCGTCCTCACCGAGCACGCCAGCACCAGGGAACTGCTCGCCTGGGGAGACGACTCACCCGTTGCCGCCGCCGACCTGGTGGAGCAGGTGCAGGCACTGCAGCGCGAGGGCCACGGGGTCCTGGCGATCTCCTCCGGCCGGGACCGGGCACTGGACGCGGCCGACATCGGCGTGAGCGTACTGCGCGGCGACCGCCCGGCCGACTGGCGCGCCGACCTGCTGTGCGGGCCGGGACTCGGCGAGGCGTGGCGGCTGCTCACCGCGGTCCGTCCCGCCCGGCGAGCCAGCGAGCGCAGCGCGGAGCTGTCCATGAGCGCGTCGGCGCTCGGCGCGCTGCTGCTGGCGGGCCGGCGCGGCCGCCGCCACCGGGCCCTGTCCTGGGCGGAGCTGCCGCCGGTGCACGTGGCGTCCATGACGGCGATGCTGACCGGCGCGGTGAGCGCCCGCCGTCTCGGCCATCGCCCGCTGCCGCCGCCCGTCGTCCGCGACGCGTGGCACGCGCTCACCGCCGAGGAGGTGTTCCGGCGGCTGTCGCGCACCGCGGCCGGGTCCCCGGACGGGCCCGCGGCCGGCGGGACCGAGGAGCGGCGCCCGCGCGGCGCCGAGGTGGCGGCCAGGCTGGCGGAGGTGCCGCCGCTGAACAGGGCGCTGGCCCGGCGGGCCGGGACGGGCGCGCGGCTCGCGTCCGCGGTGCGGCAGGAACTCGAGGATCCGCTGACCCCCGTGCTCGCGCTCGGCGCGGCGGCGTCCGCGGTCGTCGGCTCCAGCGTGGACGCGTTCCTGGTCGCCGGCGTCATGACCGGCAACGCCCTGATCGGGGGTGCGCAGCGGATGCGGGCGGAGCGCGCCCTCGGCGAGCTGATGCTGAGCCAGCAGGTCGGCGCCCGCCGCGTGCTGACCGGCACCGGCGTGCCACCGGATCCCGGCGACGGGGGGTTCGCGCACCTGCGGTCCGCCGACACCGAGAAGACCACGGCCGCGCGGCTGCGCACCGGCGACGTGATCCGGCTGCGCTCGGAGCACGTCGTGCCGGCGGACGCCCGGCTGCTGTGGGCGGAGTCGCTGGAAGTGGACGAGGCCGCGCTCACCGGAGAGCCCGTCCCCGTCGACAAGAGCGTCGAGGCGACACCGGGCGCCGCGCCGGCCGACCGGCGATGCATGGTCTACGAGGGCACCACGGTCGTCGCGGGCGACGCGGTCGCCCTCGTGGTCGCCACCGCGGAGGCCACCGAGGCGGGCCGCGCCGCGGCGCTGGCCGGGACCTCGGACGTCTCGTCCAGCATGCAGGCGCGCCTGGCGGAACTCACCCACCAGGCCCTGCCCGCCACCCTGCTCGGCGGTGCGGCCGTCACCGCGCTGGGCATGCTGCGCGGCCTGCCGCTGAACCGCGCCCTCGACTCGGGCGTCGCGGTCGCCGTGGCCGCCGTCCCCGAAGGGCTGCCGCTGGTCGCCACCCTCTCCCAGCTCGCGGCGGCGCGGCGGCTCTCCCGCCTCGGCGTGCTGGTCCGCTCCACCCGCGCCCTCGAAGCGCTGGGCCGCGTGGACACCCTGTGCTTCGACAAGACCGGCACCCTCACCGAGGGCCGGCTCCGCCTCGTCCGCGCCGCCGGCCCGGCCCGGCCGCTCCCGCTCACCGGCGACGACGGGCGGCGCATCCTCCGCGTCGCCGCGCACGCCAGCCCCGCGCACGGCGGGCGGGTCGCGCACGCCACCGACCGGGCCGTGCTGGAGTCCGCCGGCGATCTGCCGCCGGACACCCGGTGGGCCCTTGACGAGGAACTGCCCTTCGAGGCCACCCGGGGGTTCTCCGCCTCACTCGGACGCGATGGCGACCGGACGGTCATCGCGGTCAAGGGCGCACCCGAGGTCGTCCTCGCCAAGTGCACGCGGATCCACACCTCCGAGAGTCCCGCCGACGGCGAGGAGCCGCTCACCCCGGCCCGGCGCCGCGCCGCCGCCGCGATCGTGAAGCGCCTGGCGGGGGAGGGCTTGCGCGTCCTCGCCGTCGCCGAGGGCCCCGGCCGGGACCGCGGCGAGATAGCCGACCACATCGAGGACCTCACCCTGCTGGGTTTCGTCGGCATCGCCGACACCCCGCGCCCCACCGCCGAGGACGCGGTGCGGCGGCTGGTCGACGCGGGAGTCCGCACCACCATGATCACCGGCGATCACCCGGCCACCGCCGCGGCCGTCGCCGCCGACCTCGGCATCCCCGACGCCGACCACGTCCTCACCGGGACCGAACTCGACGCCATGTCCGCCGGCGAGCGCCGCCGGGCCGTCCAGCGCGCCGGGGTCTTCGCCCGTGTCTCACCCGCCCAGAAGGTGCGCATCGTCAGGGACCTGCGCAAGGCCGGCCGGGTGGTCGCGATGACCGGCGACGGCGTCAACGACGCCGCCGCCATCGCCCGCGCCGACGTCGGCATCGCGGTCGCCGGGCGCGGCTCCGGCGCCGCCCGCACCGCGGCCGACCTCGTCCTCACCGCCCCGGACAACGCGCTGATCCTGGACGCGCTGCGCGAAGGCCGCGCGCTGTGGAACAGCGTCCGCGACGCCGCCGCCATCCTCGTCGGCGGCAACGCGGGCGAGGTGTCCTTCACCATCCTCGGGACGGCGCTGAGCGGGGACGCCCCGCTCAGCACCCGGCAGCTGCTCGTGGTGAACATGCTCACCGACATGCTCCCGGCACTGGCCGTCGCGCTCACCCCCGCCGACGACGCCGCGCCGCTCGGCGGGGCTCCCGTCCGCGGGTTCACCGGCCAGGACATGCGATCCGCCCTCGCCGTGCGCGGCACCGCCACCGCGGCCGCCGCCCTGATCTCCTGGCAGATCGGACGGCTCACCAGCCTCGTCCCCGGAGGCCGCCGCAGAGCCTCGACGATGGCCCTGGCGGCACTGGTCGGCGCCCAGCTCGGCCAGACCCTCATCACCGGCCGCCGCAGCCCGCTCGTCATCGCCACCTGCGTGATCTCGGTCGCCGCGCTGTTCGCGGTGGTCGAGACGCCGGGACTCAGCCGGTTCTTCGGCTGCACCCCGCTGGGCCCCGGCGCCTGGGCGATCGTCACGGCGTCCGCGGCGGCGGCGACCGCGGGAGCCGCCATCGCCCCGCGCTTCCTGCCCTCCGCTCAGGAAGGCCGTCCGCCGTACACCCGGTGACGTTCCGCGTCGTCCCACTCGACCACCCCCGCGCCGGCGACCAAGACCCGCCTCCACACGCTCCGACCCGCGACCGGCTCCTGACTAACTCCGAACGACCGGCCGAAACCGATCCGCCGGATCACCGGCCGTACCGGCCGGGCCGCCGCGCAGCCGGCCGACCAGGTCGTCCAGCGCGCTCTCCGACACCGGATCGTCCCAGGTCCAGAACGGGACGGCGCGCAGGTGCCGGCCCTGCGGGTCGAGGATCTGCCCCGCCAGCTTCATCTGCCACAGCGCCACCGCCCGGTCGGTGACCGCCAGCTGCGGGAAGCGGCGGTGCAGCGCCGCCTCGAACGCCTGCACCTGGTCCGCCGAGCGCAGCCACACCGCGAAAAGCACGTTGTCGGCGCCGGACAGGGACGCGCACATGCGCGTCTCACGCAGCCCCGCGAGCAGCCCCGCCAGCCGCGCCACCTCGTCCGGCGGCGCGCTCGCCCACAGGTACACGGTGACCGGCCAGCCCGACAGCGACCGCGCCACCTCGCACCGGAACATCAGCGCGCCGCCCCGCTCCATCCGGGCGATGCGGCGCCGGACGGTCGTCGGGCTGAGCCCCGTCCGCTCCGCGAGGCGCGTCACCGGCTGCCGGCAGTCCTCCACCAGCAGCCGCACCAGATCCTCGTCCTCCGCGCGCAGCGCCCAGCCCCCCGCCTCGCGCGGACGGTCCCGCAGCAGCACGTCGCGCTGCCGTTCGTCGAGCCGGCCCAGCCGCCACCGGCTGCCCTCCGCGTGCAGGATCGTCGCCATCTGGGTGCGGGTCGCGGTGACGCCCGCCAGCCGCCCCAGCCGGAACCCGACGTACCGGGCCAGTTCGGCGTTGTCCCGCAGGACGACCGTCGCGATCAGGTCCCGGCCGCCGGTGACGTGGTCGATGTTGAACACGTGCGGGTCCTCGGCGATGTCGGCGGCGACCTCGTGCAGCCGCCCGGGGACGCAGTCGATCTCGATGAACGCCACCACCGGCGTGATCCCCTCCACCGACGCCGGGAAGCACGACAGCCACGCCAGCCCCGCCTCGGTGAGCCGCGCCCAGCGGCGCGCGGCGGTCGATCCGTCCACGCCGAGGGCCGCGCCGATCCGCCGCCAGTCGGCGCGAGGCGCGGTCTGCAAGGCGGTGACCAGCATGTGGTCGAGATCGTCCAGGGTGGTCGATGTCTGCATTCGCTCGGTCTCTCGCGGCGGATCCCGGCAGGCCCCGGCCGGTGAGATCATGGGATACGCACCATACCCTTATGCCGATCCGTGAAGACGCCGCCGCCATGGGCGAAGAGCTGACCCTCCTGCGCCGCGCCCTGCACCGCGAGCCGGAACTCGGCCTCGACCTGCCGCGCACCCAGGAGAAGGTGCTCGCCGCCCTGGACGGGCTGCCGCTGGAGATCAGCACCGGCACGGCCCTCACCTCCGTCACCGCCGTGCTGCGCGGCGGCGGTACCGGACGCCCGGACGGCCCGGCCGTCCTGCTGCGCGGCGACATGGACGCGCTGCCCGTCCAGGAGGACACCGGCCTCGACTACGCCTCGGAGATCCCCGGCCGGATGCACGCCTGCGGCCACGACCTGCACGTAGCCGGGCTGGTCGGTGCCGCGAAGCTGCTCGCCGCCCGCCGCGCGGAACTGCCCGGCGACATCGTGTTCATGTTCCAGCCCGGTGAGGAGGGCATGTACGGCGCCAAGATCATGATCGACGAGGGGATCCTCGACGCGGCCGGCGACCGCGTCATCGGCGCTTACGCCCTGCACGCCTTCTCCACCGTGCTCCCCCAGGGGATCGCCGTGACCCGGCCCGGGACGGTCCTCGCCGCGTCCGCCGCCGTGCACGTGACCCTCCGGGGGAAGGGCGGCCACGGCTCGTCCCCGCACGCCGCCAAGGACCCGGTACCCGCGATCGCCGCCATCGTCACCGCGCTGCAGACGATGGTGACCCGCGACCTGGACGTCTTCGACCCCGCCGTGATCACCGTCGGCTCCGTGCACGCCGGGACCGCGGGCAACGTCATCCCCGAGACGGCCACGCTGGAGGCCACCGTCCGGTCGTTCTCCGAGGACGCGCACCGCAAGGTCCGCGCCGGGGTCGAGCGGGTCGTCCGCGGCATCGCCGACGCGCACGGAGTCACCGCCGACCTCGACTACGAGGATCAGTACCCGGCCACGGTCAACGACGCCGCCGAAGCCGCGTTCGCGCTGGAAACCGCCCGCGACCTGCTCGGAGAGGAGCGAGCCTTCGAGGCGCCGCAACCGATAGCCGGCGCCGAGGACTTCTCGTTCGTCCTGAACCAGGTACCGGGGGCGTTCCTCGGCTTCGGCGCGTGCCCCACCGACCGCGACCCCGCCACCGCACCCATGAACCACTCCCCGCAGGCCGCCTTCGACGACGCCGTACTACCCGACGCGTCCGCGCTGCTCGCAGAACTGGCCGTCCGCCGCCTCGCCCGAGAGGCCCCGTGACGCTCACCACCTATAGCGTCCGTCGCATGGAGACGCCCGACCTCGCGGACCTGATCTGGCTCTTCGAGGACGAACCGACCTCGGAGGACGCGGACCTGGCCTGGCCCGTCGGGCTTCAGTCGTTCCGCCTCCGGCGAGGAACCCGTGAAGTGCTCTTCTCGCTCGATCCCACGTCGGGTGAGGCGTACCTGACGATGTACGAGGCGGGCGAAGAGACGATGGCCCTCGGTCGGCTCCGCAGGTTGGCGAGCCTCACCGTCGAGAAGCGGGACGAGTATGAGGGCCTGGTCCTCCTCTTCACGAGCGGTGACCTTGATGCGCTGCGGTTGCAGACGCGTCCCGTCATCCGTCTCTCGTGGGACGTCATGACGCTCGGAGTCTGGTGACCGGACCGCCCAGCGGACGGAGCGACTGAGATGACGCAGGGCGCGTACGCATCGGTGGCCGACAGGCGTCGCCGCGGCGATGTGCAGGCCGAGGAGGGCGTGCTGCCCGGCACAGGAGCAAGGTCACGATCGAGGCGTTGATCCGAGGGCGTTGTCGATGAGGACGGCGGCGATGGCGGCGGCGGTGGGGAAGGACTCGGCGTTGAGGACTCGGGTGCGGGCCGAGGCGCCGTCGAGGAGCAGCGCCAGTTGTTCGCCGAGCTGTTCGGGGTCGGTGGCGCCGGCTTCGCGGGCCGTTTCGGCGAGCCGCGCGGCGAGGGCGAGCTTGTACTCGCGTGCGTATTCGGACGCGGGGTGCCGGGGGTCGTGGATTTCGACGGTCGCCGCGATGTAGGGGCACAGGGGCGTGAGCTCGTCCGGTCCGGACTTGGGGATCTCGAAGGCGGCGAGGAGCCGTTCGCGGGGTGTGAGGTCGGTGCGGTCGAACACCGCGGCCATGAGGCCGGGATCGAACCGTCGCAGGTATTCGGCGACCAGCTCGTCCTTGCCGGTGAAGTGCTGGTAGGCCGTGCGCTTGGAGACCTGGGCCGCTGCGCAGAGCTCGTTCATACCGGTGCGGTTGATGCCCTGAGCGCGAAACAGCTGCTGTGACGCGCTGAGAATGCGCTCCCGCGCGCCCCTGCCGCGGCGCCGGCCCTGGGGTCCCTTCTCCAACTTCGTCATGCCCGCATCTTACCTCAATCGGGTACCGATCGGTTTACATAGCTTGCACTCCCGCTGACCGTCGAATACGTTACGTAAACAGATCGGTTTACCGAGGAGTGGGTGGTCGTGGGAAAGCTCGACGGCAAGGTGGCGGTGATCACGGGCGCGTCGACCGGCTTGGGGCTGGCCGGCGCGAAGCTGTTCGTTGAGGAGGGGGCACATGTCTTCATCACCGGCCGGCGTCAGGAGGCGCTGGACGAGGCGGTGAAGGCGATCGGCCGGAACGTGACCGCCGTGCAGGGTGACGCGGCCGACCTGGCCGACCTGGACCGTTTGTACGAGACGGTCAGGCGGGAGAAGGGCACGATCGACGTGCTGTGGGCGAGTGCCGGGACGGGGGAGCAGGGCAAGCTCGGTGAGATCACCGCGGAGCAGTTCGACCGTGCGTTCTGGCTGAACGCGCGCGGCACGTTGTTCACGGTGCAGAAGGCGCTGCCGCTGCTCAACGACGGTGGCTCGATCTTCATGACCGGGTCGAACGCTTCGCTGGGGGGCTTCCCCGGGTGGAGCGTGTATGCCGGGAGCAAGGCCGTGCAGCAGGCGTGGGCCCGTGTGTGGCCGAACGAGCTGAGGGACCGGCGGCTCCTCACCCCCGGCCAGGTCGCCACGGCCAAGCAGGAAGAGCTGTTCGCGGCGCTCACCCGTTGGGTGACTCGGCACCAACGTAACAAGCGATAGTTCGAGAACAAGGAAGAGAGCACTTCATGAGCAGCATCAGCATCATCGGCACCGGGAACATGGCCCGTACGATCGGCGCGCTGGCGGTGACCGGCGGCAACACCGTCGAGGTCATGGGCCGCGATCACGACAAGGCCGCTGACCTGGCCAAGGCTCTCGGCGACGGCGCCACGACGGGGGAGTGGGGTGCCGTCCCGTCCGGCGACATCGTCCTCGTGGCCCTGTTGTCCGCCAGCGTCGTTCCGGTCGTCGCCCACTACGGAGACGCCCTCGCGGGCAAGGTCATCATTGAGATCAGCAACCCCTTCAATGCCACGGCCGACGGTCTGGACCGCTCCGGGGTCACCTCGATCGCGCAGGAAGCCGCCAAGGTGGCCCCGGCCAGCGCCAGCGTGGTGAAGGGATTCAACACCATCTTCCGTCATGTCCTGGAGCAGGGCCGGCCCGATGTCTTCATCGCCGGCGACGATGCGCAGGCCAAGGCGATGGTGGAGGCGTTCATCAAGAGCCTCGGGCTGCGCCCGATGGACGCCGGCGGCCTGGAGATGGCGCACTGGCTGGAAGGAGCGGGTGTGCTCACCATGGGCCTCGCACGCCACGGGGCGGGAGGCTGGAACTTCGCCCTCGGCGTCACGGAACTTCCCGCATGACCCGTCCCGGAGGAGGTCCTCGCGACGAAGCTTGGAGCGACTCGACGACGTCGCCGATCGTGCGCGGGCGGGCCCCGTAGGAGCGGTTGTGGCCGTCGAGCGCCTCGCCACCAGTTGTCCGACCGGTGTGAACGCCCCGAGCGGGAGGCCATCATGCTCAGTGCGTCGCGGCAAAGGGAGTCCCTGGTGCCCGCTGCTCGACCACCTGGAGAGCCCTGTCGCAATGATCGGCGATGGGGCTCTCCGAGGTGCTGGAGGGGCTGTCCGGGGTCCTAGGCCGATGCCGCCGTGGTCGAGCGTGCCGTCTCGGCCGCGCGCACAAGGAGCAGCCGCCACGCCTCGGGACCGCGTTCGCGATAGCTCACGGTAAAGGTGTCCGGCGAGCGCTTCTGCAGCTGCGCCAGCAGCGGCAACGGGTCGTGCGGAGCCACCAGCACGAGTCCGCCACCCGGCTCGACGGTGTCCAGGGCCCCGAAGACGGTGGCGTGTCGGATGGCGTGCGGGATGGTGCGCGCGTCCAGCTCGGGGTATCCCGGGCCGTCCTCCTCACCGCAACCGCAACCGTGCCCGCCAGAGCCACCTGTCTCCTCGGCGGAGCCCCGGCCGGCACCGAGCAGATCGTGCATCCCGGCGAGCAAGTCGGCTACGTCGACCTCGGGGTCGGCGCCGAGCAACGGCAGCACCAGCTCATTCTCCTTCTCCAGATGAGACTGGAACACCACCGACAGCGCCCGGGCGGCCGCGGCGGCCCGGACCGGGTCGGCCGCGGCGGCGATCTCATCGACGAGGTCGACGATCACCTGATGCTCTCCGAGCATGCCCTGGACCAGCAGCCGGCCCTCGGGCCGGCGGCGGGCGGCCGGATACAGTGCCTCCTCCTCGGCAACGGCATGTGGTAGCAGCTCGCGCCGGCACCACTCGACCAGTCCAGGTCGAGCCGCCTCGGCATCCGCATCGGTGCCGCGGGCCGCAGCGGCGACGAGGGCGTCTGCCCGGGCGGTCAACGCACCCGCCAGCTGGGCGTGATGCTCCTTGACCGCCTCGATCGCGACCGCATCGTCCTGACTCGAGGCGATGACGATGTCGTCCATCCGTTCCCCCTCCTGCCTGCGTGACCGACCCGGTCATCGCTTGCCGATCGCCCCAGTGGCGACACACCCAAGGATTTTATTACACTAGTCTCCGTGGAAAACAAGGCGTCCCCTCCATCCGCCTCCGAGCCGAGCCTGGGGCCCCGGCCGACACTGCGCCGCGACCCGGCCCAGGGACTCTCCCCGTCACGGGCCGGGTTGCTCGATCACCTGCGCGACCGGCAGGAGCCGACCACACTGGCCGGGTTGACCGCGACGACCGGCCTGCACGCCAACACTGTCCGCGAACACCTCGACGCCCTGGTGCGCAAGGGGTTGGCACGACGCTTCCGCGCCGCACCCCGGGGCCGGGGCCGTCCCGCTTGGCTCTACGAGGCGACCGACACTGTTTCGGCACCGGGCTCGTCGGAGTACGCCGGCCTGGCCACGACCCTGGCCGCCGCGATCCATCGCGGCAGCCGCACACCATGGGCGGACGGGGTCGCCGCGGGCACCGACTGGGGGCGTGAGCTGGCGCGCCACCGAGGCTTCCGGCCCGGCGCCGACAACGAACGGGCACGCCGCCGGGTGCTGGATCTGCTCGAGGACCTGGGATTCGCCCCCCAGACCGACCAACAGGGCTCCACGGTGCGCCTCACCCAGTGTCCATTGCTCGAGGCGGCCGACCGCTACAGCGACGTGGTGTGCGGGGTGCACCTGGGCATCGTCCGCGGCGCCCTGGCTGAGCACGGGGCGACCTCGGCCGGCACCGACCTGCGGCCTTTCGCCGAACCGGGCGCCTGCCTCCTCGAGCTCCCTGTCGCATCGACGCCCACACGATGAGCACCACCAGCAGCACCGCCGCCGCTGACGGCGACACTTCTGTGCCCGCGACGTCTGCCCGGCGACGTGCCACGGGCATGCCCGGCGGCCGGATCCTGCTGATGCTCCCCGCGGGTCTGGCGCTGCTGGCCGGGTTGGATGCGGCGTTGCTGCTGCTCGGTCTCCCGGCACCGGTGTCGACCGAGCGGCTACCGCAGGTGCACGGCATGCTGCTGGTCTTCGGTTTCGTCGGCACCGTGATCGCGCTCGAGCGCGCGGTCGCGCTGCGCCACCGGCTCGGCTTCATCGCCCCGGCACTGCTGGGACTCGGCGGGCTCCTGCTGCTCTCACCCGCCCCGCTCGCGGTGGGCAAGGCGACGCAGCTGCTCGGTGCGGCGGCGCTGGTGGCGGTCTACGTCCCGCTGTGGCGCCGACAACGCGACGACGCCGTGCTGGTGCAGGCCTTCGGCGCGGTCCTGGCCACCGGAGGGCTCCTGTTGTGGTCGGGTGACGTTCCGGTCTCGGGGCTGTTGCCCTGGCTGGTCGGGTTCATCGTGCTCACCATCGGGGGCGAACGCCTGGAGCTGGCCCGGCTGGCGATGGGGCCGGCTGGGGGCGGCCGTCTGGTGCTGCTCGCCGCCGGGGTGGCCGTGGGTGTGGTCGCCTCGCTGCTGTGGCCGCCCGTCGGCTACCCGCTGCTGGGCGTCGCGCTGCTCGCCTTCGCGATCTGGCTGGGCTGTCACGACGTGGCCTGGCGCACGATCAGGTCCACCGGGCTCCCCCGGTTCTCGGCCGGCTGCATGCTGGCCGGTTACTGCTGGTTGGCCGTGGCCGCGGGCACCTGGCTGCTGTCCGGCAAGACCGTGGAGGGGGCCGGGTACGACGCGGTGGTGCACGCGGTGTTCCTCGGTTTCACGGTGTCGATGATCATGGCCCACGCCCCGGTGATCCTGCCCGCGGTCCTGCGCCGGCCCCTGCCCTACCATCCGGCGATGCTGGCCCCGGCGGCCCTCTTGCACCTGTCCCTGGTGCTGCGGCTGTGGGTCGGTGACAGTCTCGGCGTCCAGCTGGCCTGGCAGGCCGGTGGCGTAGGCAACATCGCCGCCCTGCTGGGTTTCGTCGCCACCGCCGCCTGGTCCGCCTCAAGGGCTGGAAGGAGCCGGCGGTGAGCGCCCCCGCCAGCCCGGAGCCGGCCGCCGAAGCGGCTCGTGGGCCGGGTCGGCGGAGGGGCGGGTTCTGGCCGCTGCGCGACCTGCCGGTGGTGTGCTGGCTGGCCGCGGCGGTCGCGGCCGCTCTGGTGCACCCGTTCGTTCCGGCACCGCGGTGGCTGATGATCCACTTGTTGCTGCTCGGGGCGATCACGCACGCGATCCTGGTCTGGAGCCGCCACTTTGCCGACGCCCTGCTGCGCACCGCGCCCCGGCCCGGTGACCGGCGTGAGCAGACGGTGCGGCTGGCGATCCTCAACGGCGGGGCCGGTGCCGTGGTGGCCGGGGTCCTCTCCGGCATGTGGCCGATCACGGTGCTCGGCGCGGTCTCGGTCAGTGCCGCGGCGATCTGGCACGGTGCCGCGCTGGTGGCCCAGTTCCGGCGGGCGCTGCCGGGCAGGTTCGCGGTGACGATCCGCTGCTACGTCACCGCAGCCTGTTTCCTGCCGGTGGGCGCCGCGCTCGGCACGGTCCTCGCCTGGGGCGTCGGGGATCCGCTGCACGGGCAGCTGAAGTTCGCACACGCGATGGTCAACCTGCTCGGCTGGATGGGGCTGACGATCGTCGGGACGCTGGTCACGCTGTGGCCGACGATGCTGCGCACCCGGATCAACGAAGGTGCGGAGACCGCGGTCCGGCGGGCACTGCCCGTGCTGGCCGGCTCGGTCGTGACCGCGGCCGGGGGCGCCGTATCCGACCTGCGGTATCTGGCGGCGGCCGGTGTGGCCGGCTACCTCGCCGGGCTGGGGCTGATGGCCTGGCCGTTCACGGAGACCGCCCGCCGCAAGCCGCCCCGGTCCTATCCGACCTGGTCGGTGCTGGCGGGTCTGCTGTGGCTAGTCGGCTGCCTGACCGTGTTGGGGATCAGCGTCGCCGGCGCATCCTCGTGGGCGGATGCCGATGCCGCGTTCGGGTGGCTGACTCCGTTCCTGGCGGCCGGGTTCGGCGCCCAGGTGCTGCTCGGTGCGCTGTCCTACCTGGTGCCGGTGGCGCTCAGCCGCGGCCCGGCGTCGGCGCGCGCGGCGAACACCGTGCTCGACCGCGGCGGTGCGCTGCGAATCGTGATGATCAACGCCGGTCTCCTGGTGTGCGTGCTGCCGGTGCCCAGCCTGGTCCGGGGACTGGCGTCGGTCCTAGTGCTCGGTGGCCTCGCGGCGTTCCTACCACTGTTGTTCCTGGCCATCCGTGCCTCCCGCACTGCCCAGGGCGCCGCGGCCACCGACGCCACTGACACCACAGGGGCCGGCGCCGGGCCCGGGGGGCGCGGTGAGCGGCGTCGTCGGGCACCGGACGGGGAGCGGCCTCGGGGCCAGGCCACCGGCCTCGCCGCGACCGGGCTGGCGGCCGTCGTGCTCGCCGTCGCCGCCGGCGTCGCGGTCGGCCCCACCGCGTTGGTCGGCACCCGGCCGAGCACGACCGCGGCCGCCGGTGTGACCGGCACCGGGAAGACCACAACCGTGCACGTGAAGGCAGCCGACATGCGGTTCACCCCCGCGACGATCCAGGTGCCGACCGGGAACCGGCTCGTGATCGTGCTGGAGAACACCGATACCGAGGAGGTGCACGACCTGGTGCTGGACTCCGGTGCCCGCAGCGGTCGGCTCGCCCCCGGGGAATCGGCCCGCATCGGCGTCGGCGTGGTCGGCCGGGATCTGGACGGCTGGTGCTCGGTGGTCGGCCACCGGCAGATGGGCATGGTCCTCCAGATCGAGACGACCGGCGCTACGCCACCGGACGCGGGATCCGACGCGCACGCCGACCACGATCATGGGCGGCCGGCCGCCGGGGGCACCAATCCTGACCCCGATGGGGACGGCGAGGTGGCAGGCGCGACCGAGGACCTGGACTTTCTCGCCGAGCCGGATCCGGGATTCACCGCCCACGACGCCAGCTTGCCGCCGGCGCCGGACGACCGGGTGCACCGGCACACCTTCACCGTCAGCGATGTCGAACGTCAGGTGGCGCCCGGGGTGACCCAGGAGCTGTGGACGTTCAACGGCAGGATGCCCGGCCCGGTCCTGCACGGTCAGGTCGGGGACGTCTTCGAGGTCACCCTGGTCAACGACGGTTCGATCGGCCACTCGATCGACTTCCACGCCGGGGCGCTGGCACCCGACCGACCGATGCGGACCATCGCACCTGGCGAGTCCCTGGTCTACCGGTTTCGCGCCACCCGCGCCGGGGTGTGGATGTACCACTGCTCATCGATGCCGATGTCGGCCCACATCGCCAACGGGCTGTTCGGCGCCGTGGTGATCGAGCCACCCGACCTCCCCGAGGTCGACCGCAGCTACCTGTTGGTGCAGTCCGAGCTCTACCTCGGTGCGCAGGGTGGCGTGGTCGACATGGCCAAGCTGCGCGCCGAGGAACCCGACGCGGTGGTCTTCAACGGCTATGCCAACCAGTACGATCATCGGCCGCTGCGGGCCCGGGCCGGGGAACGCGTCCGGATCTGGATACTCAACGCCGGCCCCAACCGCGCTACCTCGTTCCACGTGGTCGGCGGCCAGTTCGACACCGTCTACGCCGAAGGCGCCTACCTGCTCCAGCGTTCCTCACCCGGCGGCAGCCAGAGCCTCGCCCTGGACCCCGCTCAAGGCGGGTTCGTCGAGCTCACCTTTCCCGAGGCAGGGCACTACCCGTTCATCTCCCACCGCATGATCGACGCCGAACGCGGCGCCCACGGCATCTTCCAGGTGGCCCCACCGCAGTAGCACCGCGAAAGGAGAGAAGCCAGGGAAGGCGGGGGTTACGCATACTTGGCGACGGTGAGCAGGACCGCCGCATCGGTGAGTGCCTCCAGGCTGCGCCGCGACGGTGGAACGACGAGGAGGCCGACCTGGCGTCCGCCCATGGATTCCCAGACGCGCTCGACGAGACGACGGTAGATGCCCAGGTCACATGCCATGCACGGGTTCTGGCACCCCACACGCGTGACGGTGACGAGCCGTCGGATCGGAAGGGCGCGGCCTGTCAGCCGCGCACCCTCAGCCCTTCGACGACGATGGTGAGCATGCGGTCGAGCTGGGCACGCTGCTCGGGTGCGCCGGCCACGGAGAGCGCTCCGGCGAGGATGCCGCTGACGTCAACCGGATCGATGTCGCGGCGCAGCTCTCCTGCCTCGCTTCCGGCCTCCAGCACCATCCCCAGGATGTGCTGGACCTCGTTGCAGACCGGTCCGGTGCCGAAGCGGCCGGAGGCGCTCATGGCGACCAGGGCTTCGCAGATGCCGCGCCGTTCGCCCGCCCACTCGGCGAAGTTGCGCATCCAGGTGTGGAGAGCCTGCGCGGGCCGCTCGGTGGCCAGGAGGGCCTGCGCGTCGTCGCGCAGCGGGCGGATCTGCTCGCGGTAGATCTCTTCGACCAGGTCCTCGCGCGTGGGGAAGTGCCGGTAGAGGGTGCCGCTTCCCACGCCCGCGCGTTTGGCGATCGCGTCCAGCGAGACCGTCTGCCCGGAGGCGAAAGCCTCAGCGGCCGTGGCGATCAGATGCTTGCGGTTGCGTTCGGCATCAGCCCGCAGGGTCCTTCGTGGAGGTGTCATGGCCTTTCGCGATCAGGAGGGTCGGGTCGGGGTGCGGAGACGAATCGGGGACATCTCCGGTTAGTGTACATTGACACAAGCGGGGACCTCCCCGTTTAGCGGTGACGTCCGATCCTGCCCACTCGACGAAAGGCCTCACCATGCCCGCAGCGCTCATCACCGGCGGCACGACCGGAATCGGCAGAGCGACCGCCGAACTACTGCACGCCCGCGGCTACCAGGTCGCCGTCACCGGACAGAACCCCGATTCCCTCGCGAGAGCAAGGCTCGAGCTTCCCGACGACGTACTCGTCGTCCAAGCCGACGCACGCGTCCTGGCCGACACCGACGCTCTCGTGGCGACGGTGGCCGACCGTTTCGGGTCAATCGACCTGCTGTTCCTCAACGCCGGGATCCTCCGCCCCGCGCCGGTTGCCGACGTGACGGAGGAGTCGTTCGACGAACAGATCGATGTCAACTTCAAGGGCCAGTACTTCACCCTCCAGAAGGCCCTTCCGCTCATGAACGACGGCGGATCGATCGTCCTCACCGTGGGCATCGGAGCCCGTCGCGGCAGCCCTGGCGCCACCCTGGGGGCGGGGACGCGTGGCGCCCTGCTGGCGATGCTGCCCTCACTCGCCCTCGAACTGGCTCCGCGCAGGATCCGCGTCAATGCCGTGAGCCCCGGGGCGACCGAGACCCCGCTGTTCGACAAGCTGGGAGTTCCCCGCAGCGGCCGGGACGCCATGCGCACGAAAATCCCGTTCGAGCGCTTCGGATCCAGCAAGGAGATCGCGGAAGTCGTCGCCTTCCTCGCCTCAGATGCCGCCAGTTACGTCACCGGGCAGGACGTCACCGTGGCCGGCGGCTACGGACTCGGCGTCTGAAACCCGGGCGAGCCGACTACCGGTCCACGTCCTCGAACACCACGAATCACACCTACAGGAGAACACGATGCCACTCACTCTCGACACCTACCGATTGCTGGGCCGCTCCGGACTGAGGGTCTCACCGCTGGCGCTGGGCACGGCGACCTTCGGCACCGAGTGGGGCTGGGGCGCCGAGCGCGAGGAGGCGCGCAAGCTGTTCGACCACTACACCGAACTGGGCGGCAACTTCTTCGACACCGCCAGCACCTACACCAACGGCACTTCCGAGCGGCTGCTGGGCGAGTTCGCGCGCGGCGATCGCGAGCGCCTGGTGCTGGCGACGAAGTACTCGACGCTGCGCCGACCCGGTGACCCCAATTCCGGGGGCACGCACCGCAAGAGCATGCTGGCGTCGGTGGAAGCCAGTCTGCGGCAACTCGACACGGACTACATCGATCTGCTCTATCTGAACGTCTGGGACTTCAGGACTCCGGTGGAGGAGATCCTGCACGGGCTGGACGACCTGGTGCGGCAGGGCAAGGTCCTATACGTGGCGATCTCCAGCGCACCGGCCTGGCAGGTGTCGCGCATGCAGACGATCGCCGACCTGCGCGGCTGGTCGCCGCTGGTCGCGCTGGAGATCGAGTACAGCCTGATCGAACGTACCGGGGAGCGAGACCTCATCCCCATGGCACGCGAGATGGGACTGGGCGTGGTTTCCTTCTCCCCACTGGGCGGCGGGGTGCTCACCGGCAAGTACGGCCGGGACGACCTGAACCCGACGGACCCCGTCGCCGGCGAGACCGCCGGCAGCCGCAGGAGCCTCAACGCCGCCCTGGGAATGGTCACCGAACGCACCCTCGCCATCGCCGACGTGGTGAAGGAGGTGGCCACGGAGTTGGGTCACACACCCGCCCAGGTCGCACTGGCCTGGACCCTGAACCCCCCCGGGCGTGGCGGCACCCATCATCGGCGCCCGCACCATCGCGCAGCTTGAGGACAACCTGGGTGCCCTCCAGGTCGACCTCACTCCCTCCCAACTGGCTCGGCTCGACGAGGTCAGCGCCATCGACCTCGGCAATCCGCACGACCTGCTCGCCAGCGACCACATCCGCATGGTCACCTCGGGTGACATGGAGATCGAGACCCGCCGCTGATCCCCCCCCGCGAACGGCGACATCCAGACGCACCAGCATGTTCTCGGCCATGGAACGGAGCAGTCTCGGCAGGGGTAAGTACAGCGACAAGAATGCCGTGATCACGGGTGGCAGCAGCGGCATGGGACTCGCGGCGGCGGAGTTGCTGGCGCGAGCCGGAGCCCGCGTGGTGATCACCGGTCGGTCTCAGGCCCAGCTCGACGCGGCGCGCGAGCGGCTCGGCCCGAACGCCGTGGCCGTCCGGATGTACGACGAACTGTTCGCCATCAACGTCAAAGGCGCCTTCTTCTCCGTGCAGAAGCTCGCCCCACTGCTGAGCGCGAACGTCGGCGTCGTCCTCACCACCTCGATCGCCAACGTCATGGGCCTCGTGGACACCAGCGTTTACGCGGCCTGCAAGGCAGCGCTGCGCTCGTCCTCCTCGGCACGTTCGCGGGTCTGCGCTGGGGAGAGCTGGCCGGGCTGCGGCGGCAACATCTCGACCTGGACGCGGGCGTCGTGCGCGTGGTCAGTTCCCTGGCCGAGTTGGACGGCGGTCAACTCCTGGAGAACACGCCCAAGTCCCGGGCCGGTCGTCGCGTGGTGCCGATCCCTCCGGAGATCGTCCCGGACCTGCAAGCGCATCTGGACGAGTTCGCCGAGGACGGCCCGAACGGCCGGGTCTTCGTCGGTCGTCTCCGGCGCTCGGGCTTCCGGCGCATCTGGAACAAGGTCCGGGCTGACGTCGACCTCCCTGACCTCCACTTCCATGACCTTCGACACGTCGGCAACACCCTCGCAGCCTCGACCGGGCAAGCCTCAAAGAGCTGATGTCCCGCATGGGCCACGCCTCGACGCGGGCGGCGCTGATCTACCAGCACGCCAGTCAGGATCGGGACAAGGTGATCGCGGCGGCCCTCGGCGATGCCTTCAAGTTGGCTCGGCAGGGTGACAAGAGTGACAAGGGCACGACCGAGCCATCGGGCACGCAACGGGCACGGAAGCCTTAGCGATCATGGCGAAAAGCAAGGCCCAGGTGGGGAGACAGGGTTCCTGCCTGGGCCTTCGTGGTGGGAGCGGGCGACGGGAATCGAACCCGCGTAGCCAGTTTGGAAGCGGCACCGATGGGCCTTTGAGTGATCATGGAAAGTCCATTAAACTGCAGGTCAGAGGCTATTTCGTGTGCCACTCTGTACTCGTCGGTATCGCTCGGATTTCCATGATCCAGTGACAAATGAGTGACAGATGATCTTGCTCGGGGGGTCATGGGTTTCACACGCAAGCGCAAGGGGCCGAACGGCACCCGATACCAAGCGCTCTACGACGACGCCCGGAACGTCCGCCAGACGGCAGGCACCTTCGCCACGCGCAAGGAGGCCGACCGAGCCTGGCAACGAGCCGAGTCCCGCATCGCCGAAGGCAAGGCGGGCGACCCCCGCCGAGCCCGCCAGACCTTCCGCACCTACGTAGAAGAACGCTGGTTCCCGAACCACCGCATCGAGGCATCGACTCGCCAGGACTACGCCTACGCCCTCGCCGCCCATGTCATGCCGTACTTCGGCGACATGAAGCTGCAGGACATCACCTCAGAGACCGTCCGTGAGTGGATCACACACCTCAAGAAGCAGGGCGCCACGGCCTACAGCATCAAGTACTGCAAGACGGCGATCCTCAACGCCATCTTCACGACCGCGGTCAACGACGGCGTCCTCGTCTACCACCCGAGCCGCGGTGTGAAGACCGACCCCGTCCCCGAAAAGCCGCGCCAGATCATCACCGCAGAGCAGTTCGCCCGCATCTATGAGGCCCTCCCGGACGCGACCGCCAAGCTCCTGGTCGAGACCGACATCGAAAGCGGCCTCCGCTGGGGCGAGCTGACCGAACTCCGCGTCAAGGACCTGGACTTCGCCACCGGCATCCTCACCGTCAGCCGCTCCGTGGTCGAACTCGTCCCCAGGTTTCACCCCGAAGGCCGCCGCTTCCTCGTCAAGGACTACCCCAAGGGCAAGCGCTGGCGCCGCTTCAAGCTCAGCCCCCAGATCGTCGCCAGGCTCAAGGCCCACGCAGAAGCCAACAACCTCGCCCCCGACGACCTCTTCTTCAGCCGCCGCCGCGACGAGCCACCCAAGCTCGAACTCCTCGACCCCGACACCCTCACCTTCGAAGCCCCGAACGGCCGCACCTACACCCACGGAACGACCACGGCCTACAGCCTCGGCAAGTGCAAATGTCACCACTGCCGAGCGGCCTACGCCGCCTACCGAGCCGAGCGCCGCGCCCAGGGCAAGGACAACCCCCGCAACCCCCGCGTCATCGACGACGATCCCCACATCTCCGCCAACTGGTTCCGCAAGCACTGCTGGCACCCGGCCCGAGCCGCCGCCAACCTCGGATGGTCACCCCGCATCCACGACCTCCGCCACGCCCACGCCTCTTGGCTCCTAGCCGGCGGTGCGGACCTCCAGGTCGTCAAAGAACGCCTCGGCCACCGCAAGATCTCCACGACGGAGCGCTACCTCCACACCCTCCCCACCGCCGACGAAACCGCCCTCGAAGCCCTCGCCAAGATCCGCACGACCCAGGGGAGCCAGGACGCGCCCTCAGACCTCGAAGCTCAACTCGCCGAAGCCCAAGCGAAGATCAGCCAACTCCAGGCCGTCCTCGCCGATCAGCTGGTCGCCCAGCACGCCGAGACAAGACCGAACCTGCGCTCCGTGTAGCGCTGCGCTGCCTCTCAGGGGACCCGGACACAGGAGTTGATCACTGATGGTGCCCACATCCTCGGATGACCAAGAAGGATCTCGTGGTAAGACCGCGCGGGCCCATCTGGAGGCCCGCCGCATGGAGATGCGTCAGGCCATGCTCGACAAGCTCTGCAAACTCGACGGGTCGACAACCTCCAGCGTCTCCCTCCTGATCGGCATCCCAGCCGAGGACGTCGAACGACTCGGCGGCATCAGCGAGGAGACCTGATCAACGCAACCGACGCGGCCGACGCGATGACCGGAAGCGGCATCAGTCGGAAGCAGGCCCCCGCCTGGTCCGCCGCTTGATCAGGGTGATCCGTGGGCTGGCGCGCGGATCCTGCACCATGGTCACGTGCATGCCGCCGTAGGGGCCCAGGCGCCCGCATGCGAGGTCTCGTTCCCTCGCCTGGGGTCAGCTGGCTCCTACCATTGGTATGATTGAGTTGTGGATGCCAAGCAGAGTCCCGTCAAGCAGCCTCTTCGTGTCGCGAAGCGCGGCAAGGCCACGAAGGTTCGCAAGCCTGCGGGTGGTCCCGGTGCGACCGAGAAGTTGTCGGCCACCATCCGCCGGGGCCGCAAGGCTGAGATCCGCGAACAGGCTCGCAAGCTGGGCCTGTCCGATTCTGCCTACGTTGATGAGGCGATCGCGGCCAAGCTCCAGCTCGACGCTCTCGCCGAGTTCGTTGACGAGTTGGAAGAGCAGCACGGACCGTTCGGCGAGGACGAGATCCAGGCCGCCCTCGCCGCTTGGCCGTCTGCGCAAGATCAGTGAGCGCTGTGCGAGGCCGTCGGGCTGCGAGGCTCGGCGGGGTTTTGGTGCTCGACAACGACGCCATCAACAAGGCCGCCACGGACCGCAATGTGGCGATCTTCTTCGCGGCTGCGCTGCGCAAGCAGGCACGCTTGGTCACGTCCAGTGCCGTGCTGACGGAGATCCTGCGCGGCTCCGACCGGGACACGAAACTGAACCATGTGCTGTCCAGCACCAGGACCGTCGTTGAGCCTGTCACCGAGGACCTTGCGCGCGCCGCCGGAAAGCTGATCGGTGACGCGGGGTTCGACTCGACGGAGGTTGTTGATGCCTTGGTCGCCGCGACGGCTCACATGTACGCCGATCGTGCGGAGGCGGCAGGGCAACAGCCTGATGTCCTGATCTTGACCGCCGACGCTACCCATCTGCCCGGGTTGGCCGGTGACCGAAAGGGGGTAAGGGTGCAGAACGTGAAGGACATTCCCTCGTCCTGAAGCCCGCTTATCACGGGCCCCAATGGACGTCCCTCGGGGGCTTACCAGGTGCCTGGGAACATGCGGTGCTTGAGTAGGTCTTCGACTTGTTCAGCGGCGGCTTTGGCGTCCCCACAGGGAGCCAGGTAACCGCGCCGCCCGCGCTCCACGTCGTGGTATCCCCATGCCCTCCCAGAAACCGCCAGCACGACCACCCCGAGCCCGACGTGGTTGTAGGGGCCGCCGGCGTAGACCCACAACAGAGGCACCGGAAACCCCTGCGCGCGGTAGAGCCGGACGAGGCGCCACCCCCGAGGCTCCAGAGCCACGGCCAACACGCTCAGGAACCTCTCCGCCGTAGCGCCGCCCCGGTGCGTCCGCCACCGCAGGACGCGCTGCTCAACCTGGGCGCTCACAGGGCGCACTTCGCCCATACGATTTTTCCGCCTTCCGTGATCGGTCGGGTTCCCCAGTCGTGTACGAGCTGCGACATCAGCAGCAGGCCCCGCCCCGAGATCGCCTCCGTGTCCTCCGGGCCGACCACCGGCAGCCCCTCTCCCTGATCCCACATCTCGATCACCGCCAAGTCCGCGCGGACGTCGCGGAAGACGCGCAGGATGATCTGACCCTCTCCGTGCCGCCACGCGTTAGTCACTAGCTCGCACACCACCAGGCGCGCCACGAAGTCGTCCGTGGAGCCCCACTCCCGGAACTGCGCCGAGAGGAACTCCCTCGCCAACGCAGGCGCGCTTTTGTTGGGGTTGAGAAGAAGAGTTGGGATTTCTGGGGCAGGGACGGACATATCGCTACCACCTTTGGAACGCTGCCGGTTACTTCGGGTGTAATCGTGCTCGCTCTGAGCTACGCTCGCTACGTTCCGGAACCATTCGCAACAAACGGGAGAGGCCATGCTCATGCGAGAGTCACTCGACCCGTCAAGATCGATTTGGCACTTCGTAGCGTTCCACCTGCGTCGTTACCGCAAAGCGCACGGGATGTCGGGGCAGGCTCTCGGTCACCTGCTTGAGTGCGATCGTTCGACTGTTTCCCGGTACGAGTCCAACACGCTCAAGCTCAAGCGGGAGCACGCGGAGATCATCGATCGCGTGTGGAGCACGGACGGCATGTTCACGGCTCTGGTCGGGTTCGCCGAGCGTGCCGACGAGGGCAACTGGCTGCTGGAACTCGCCGAGCTGGAGGCGCGCTCATCAAGGCTCAGGATGTGGGAGTCGTCGGTCATCCCGGGGCTGTTCCAGACACCGGAGTACGCGCGTGCCGCACTGAGCGCCGGAACAGCGGAGGATCTTGAAGCGACCCTTGAGCGGCGGCTGTCACGGCAGGCCACCGTGTTCGGCAAGGCGAAGCCACCGCGAGTGACAGCTCTTCTCGGCTGGGCGGCAGTGTCGCAGATCGTGGGCGGTCCGGACGTCATGCGCGGCCAACTCACTCGGCTGATCGAGCTGAGCGAGCTTCCCTTCATCAGTATCCGGATAGTTGAGAACAACGCAGGTGCTCATCCGGGCCTCGACGGCCCTTTCGTACTCCTCACGGTCGGGGACCGGGACATCGCCTACACCGAAGCGGCGACGCGTGGCTGCTTCCTCATGGACCCGTTCGATGTGCAAGAAGTGGCAGTAAGGTACGACTTGATGAGCGACATAGCCGCCCCGGTCGGCCCAAGTCGGGCCTTCCTGGAGGCTGAACTGGAGAAGTACACATGACCCAGTGGCGCAAGTCGAGCCGCAGCGGTACAGGTGGCCAGTCCAACTGCGTGGAGGTTGCGAATCTCTCTGGTGACGTCGGCGTGCGCGACAGCAAGGACCTGAGCGGCGTCCGCATCACGCTTCCCCTCGAGTGCTTCCGCCAGTTGGCCGCCGACATCAAGCGCGGAGCACACGACCTCCCCTGACAGCCCGTCATGCGCATCACGACGGGGCCTCTGAGTTGAGCGGCGGGGCCCGCGCTCTCTCAAGTTTGTGTTGAGAAGGATCTTGTTATTGGTAGTTGAGGGGGGCGGACGGCGGGTCGTCCACCGCGGACCAAATGGAGGGTCATGAGGCCGATGGTGGCCCAGCGGAACATGGCTGCGCTGGTGGCGGTGTGGCGTCCGTAGTCGCCGCCAGCCGCCCCGTCGGCGCTGTCCATCTGCCACAACGCCATCGGCTCGTCCCGCTCCCAGCGGCTGAACTCCTGGCGCTTGCGGCGCCCCTGTCCCGGCTCGACCAACCCATGCCGCACAAAGCCCCCTCGCCAGGTGAGGACTTGCTCTACGTCTTCGAAGGCGCCCACTACGCGGCCGCCGCCGGCGGTCCGGGCCGGGCATGCGGCCTCTCCGGACCGACCCAACCCGGCCGACCGGCTTCGGCCATTTAGAGGCTTGCACGTGCCAACTTGCCCAGACATCGATAGACCTTCTACATGGAGATGGCGCGCCTGCCCAGTGGGCTGCCAGTCGGGCCTCTTGCAGGTTGTTATAACAGATCTTGCCCCTAGAAGCACAGGAGGGAAGGGGACATGGCCGCACCCCTCGTAAATATGGACGCACTTATTCCACGAGAAGATTTCGAGGCGGCAACTACGGAACCTTCAACTCAACCGTCAATTCTAAGCACCACCATGAAAATAACTGACCTCGGTCCAGACAGTCTGATTTACAATGTTCTACGTAAGCCAGATTTCCAGCGTGAAACAGCTAATTGGTCACCCGAAAAAGTTGCTGAACTTGTGAGTAGCTTTCTGGAGGGCGACCTCATCCCTTCGGTGATCCTTTGGCGTTCAACCATCAGTGGAAATATATTCGTCATTGACGGAGCGCATCGCCTCAGTGCCCTCATCGCCTGGGTTCATGATGATTATGGCGACAAGCACGCTTCGATGCGTTTCTTCGATAACAACATTCCCGAGGAGCAGAAGAGGGCAGCTCGGGCCACCCGAGAATTGATTCGGGATAGCGTGGGTTCGTACAGTGAACTAAGTCTTGCCCTTCGAAACTCCGATACGACGCCCAAAGATCGGCTCAGGCTGGCACGAAATCTCAGTGCTTTTGCCATCCATCTGCAATGGGTGGCAGGTGAAGCCGAGAAGGCAGAAAGCTCGTTCTTTAAGATAAATCAGCAGGCGACGCCGATCGATGAGACAGAACTAAGCATGATCAAGGCTCGCCATAAGCCAAACGCGTTGGCGGCCCGCGCATTCATTCGGGCCGGGACAGGGCACAAGTACTGGTCGGCGTTCGAAAGTTCAGTGCAGTCTGAGATCGAGAAACTGGCGAAAGAGGTATACGATCTTATCTTCAAGCCAGATCTGGATTCACAGATAAAGACATCTGACCTACCCGTTGCAGGCAGGGGGTACTCGGCAGATAGCGTCAAGATGGTCTTTGAACTTGTTAACTTCGTCAACGATTTCGAACCTGATATGTGGCGCAACGAGGCTCCCAAAAGAAGGCGTAAGGGTGCGCCACTTAAGGTGCTCGAAGATGACGAAGATGGCCAAGCCACCATAAAATGCATGCAGGCAGTAAAAAAGGCCGCAAGTCGAATTGCCGGCAAGGACCCGGCTTCCTTGGGGCTACATCCAGCAGTTTACTTCTATAGTGCTACGGGGCGCTTCCAGCCCGCAGCCTTCCTTGCTGCCATAGCTTTTGTAAAAGATTTGGAGCGGCATCGTGCAGTGGCCAAGTTCACAAGCGTTCGGGCTGACTTTGAAGACTTCCTAATCGAATACAAGTACTTCCTCAACCAAATCGTTCAAAAGTACGGCAGCCTGCAGCGATCCGTGTCGCCGATACTCGCGATGCACAAGGCTGTATACCAAGCCATCGAAGAGGGGCTTGCTGAGCCGGACGTGATTGAGCGTCTCAAGAGTCAATCGTCCCTACGGTCATCTCTGAAGGTGAGAACCGAAGACGATAAGCGTCATGGGCGAAACTTTTCCACGGAGACCAAGAATTTCGTAGTTATAAGAAACATAATCGAGACAGCACCCAAGTGTGCGATATGTGATGCAAGACTGAATCTAAGGTCGATGACCTTCGACCACATCCTTCGACGGGAAGACGGTGGTTCAGGGGCGCCTGAAAATGCACAGCTCTCGCATCCATACTGCAACTCAGGTTACAAAGAAGGAGCTCACGCCGCGGAGGTGAGCCTGCCCTCAACCGGTCGTAGCAACTGATCTCGCAGCGGTGTAGTTCTGCTCGGCGAGTGATCGTCGGGGGGAGTTGCCCTGGGGGCGGTGCGTCACATGTTGACATTGCTGGAGCGGGAGGAGACTTCCCGGGGAATCGCCGAGGGACTGGCGAGCAAGGTGATTGCGGGACGAATCGGACGGTGCCCGAGCATCGTGTCGCGCGAGATCGCCCGGCACGGCGGGCGGGGCCGGTATCGGGCGGCGGCGCGGGCCGACCGGAGGGCGCAGGGGGCGCGGCGGCGGCCCAAGACCCGCAGGCTGGACGCTGATGCGTATCCGAGGCTGATGGTGGTTGAGTTGCTCAAGCAGGGCTGGTCGCCGCAGCAGGTGGCCGGGCGGTTGTCGATTGACCATCCCGGCGACCAGCATGCGAGGGTGTCCCACGAGGCCATCTACGGCTGGATCTATGCGCTGCCCAAGGGTGAACTGGGCCGCCAGTGCCTGATGTTGCGGTTGAGCCGCACCCGCCGGTGGCCCGCGCACGGCCGGGCACCACGGGCTCAGTGCCCGGGAACCCGTAGGTCGATGGCGTCGGCGGGCCGCTAGTCGATCCACCGGATCCGCGGGACCAAAGGAGTTGCTTCCACCGGTTGAAGACAGGGGCGGCTTGGCAGGTCTGTCGCGTTCGCTAGCGCTACCGGCGCGGGAGTGTTGGACGATCGGCGTCGTCTCTCTTGGAGTGGAGACACCGCTTCATCACCGATGCATGGACCTGGAAGATACCCATCGGCGGCATCCGCGACGGGGAGGAACCTGCCGCTGCTGCCGCCCGCGAGGTGGAGGAAGCGGCCGAAAGGCGACCGGGGCCGTTTCGCCCTCTCACCTTCGTCCACCCGACCCCAGGGATTTCCGACTCGCAGTAGCACATCTTCTGGCGGATGGTGCCACCCGCTTCGGACCGCCCACCGAGGAGCGGGAGGCCGAGCGGATCGAATGGCTGCCCTGGCTGACATCCGCGGCTTGGTCGAGGCCGGGAAGATCGTCAGCGGAACGAGTGTGGCACCCTCCTCCTCGCAGTCTGCAAAGGGTGAAAGCCTTCCCCTCGCCAGATCGACTGGCCAAATCTGACACTGAAGACGTTCTCGGCGATTCCTGCTCTTGCTGTGCAGGCCGGATAATGAGCGTTTCGTCAGCGAGGTGAACGATGCAATAGCGTCCGACAGTGAGCGTCAGAGTCGACCGGTCAATTGATATGAACTGACCTTCGTGAACCGACGCGTTATCAGCTCGGTGCGGGGTGCAAGATAGCTGGTAGAGCGCTACCTGTTGTGGATAACCTCAGCTCGGAAGATCACACTGGCCAGGTGGGGGACCGAGCGCGGTCCTTGAAAGCCGGGAGCGGAGGTATATGGCGACAGTTGGGCGAGGCGGCGACGGGGCAGGGCCGTTGGAGCGTCGCACGAAGCTCGGCGGAGGGCGGCGGCGAGAGCGGGAACTGAGAATCCGCGTCAGCGACGTGGAGTACGAAGAGATCCATCAAGCGGCAGCACAAGCTGGGCTTGCCTGTAGCGCTTTCGTCATAAAAACGGTGCGCACTGCAATCCATGAACAGCGGCCCCTGGACGGGGCGCTTGTGGCGATGCATGCCGAGCTGCGGAATGCCAGCCGCCAGGTCAACGCGGTCGGGGTCAACCTCAACCAGCTCTTGCGCCACGTCAACGCCTACAACGAAGTTCCGGAATCGGTGACGTGGTTGGCGGGGTACTGCTTCCAGGTGGTGCGGCGGGCGGAGGCCGTCATCGTGGAACTCGGTAGGCGCCTGCCGTGATCGCGAAGGTCACTCGGGGGGCCGATGTCGGCAATCTGCTGCGCTACCTGTACGGGCCGGGTAAGCGGAACGAGCACGTCGACCCTCACATCGTCGCCGGGTACCGGCACCCGGCTGCACTGGAACCAGTAGGACGCGCGGACGGGAAGCGCAATCTCCGTCCGCTGGCCGAGGCGCTGCGCTCGCCGCTGGAGACGATGAGGCGAAGTCGGCCAAAGGGGCCAGTCTGGCAGTGCTCGCTCCGGACGGCCCCTACGGACCGTGCCTTGACGGATGAGGAGTGGGCCGACGTCGCCGAGGAGTTGATGCACCAGACCGGCATCGCACTACGCGGCGATGCAGAGGCATGTCGGTGGATCGCCGTGCGTCACGCAGACGATCACATCCATGTCGTGGCCACGCTTGCACGTGAGGACGGTCGTAGACCGAACGTCACCCGGGACTACCTCAAGGCGCGGACGGCGTGTCAGATCGTCGAGCGGCGGTACGGCTTGTTCCGCACTGCGCCCGCGGACCGGACGGCGGCACCGCGTCCCTCGCGGGCTGAACTGGAACGAGCAGAGCGCGCCGGTCTGGAGGAACCGCCTCGCGTCAGCTTGCGTCGCCAGGTGGCGACAGTGGCTGCGGTCGCGGAGAGCGAAGACGCGTTCTTCGTGGGTCTGCGTGAGCGCGGTCTCCTGGTCCGGTTGAGATTCAGTGTCCAGACACCGGGTCAGATCACCGGATACGCGGTAGCGGTTCCGGGATACAGGAACAGCGCGAAAGCCCCGATCTACTTCTCTGGCGGCAAGCTTGCCGCCGACCTCACATTGCCGAAGCTGCGGCACCGGTGGGGTGCGGGTGCGGCTGTCCCGACCGCGCGGCGGGCGACCAGGACTCAGCAGCCGGTTCTCGACCATGAGGCGCGAACCGCGGCTTACCGGGAGGCCGCACATGCAGCGGCTACGGCGGCCTGGCACATGCGCCACACCAGTGATCCGGGAGTGCGCGCGGACGTCGCGTCTGCGGCCTCTGACGTCTTGCACGTGACAGCGGATATCACCGGGAACAGGGAGCTTGCGAAGGCCGCCGATGTCTACGGCCGTGCCGCGCAGGAACCGTTCGGACGCCCTTCTCCGACTTCCTCGTCTGGCAACGGGCTGAGGGTAGCCGCGCGGATCATGGCCGTCACCAACATCGGCAGGGGAGATCAACGTGATCGGAGTAGAGATTTCACGGTAGATCTGCTGTTCCTGATCGCCAACCTTGTGGAGATCATGGACGCGGTCGCTGCCCATCGGGAGTCGCAGCAGCGTGCCGCACAGGCTGGAGCAGCGCGGCAAGCTGCCGGACGACTTCGTACCGTCCGGCGACAAGCGGCCTTGCCCGTCCGGCCAACGCCGCCCCGAGTTGCCGAAGTACAGGACGCCGAACGACTGGCGGCGGAGTCCTTCCCCATACCGCTGAGTGATGGCTTGCGGCGGGAGCCGGCGGGACTCTGGCGCCCTGACCGGGACCACGAGCCCCGTCGTCGCGGCCCCAAGCGCTGACCTGGGGCGACGAGACACGCCGCGTGCACGCCGATGGTGGAGTAAAAATCATCGCGCATGGACAATTACGGAGCGTAAAGAACACCAAAGCGTGCCGGGTGAACCTACCTGTCACCCCGAGAGGAAGGACGAGCCATGACCGCGCTTACCCCTGCACGAGACGCAGGAAGACAACGCCGCAAGGAGCATGTGCATGACCCATGACCGTTACGACCTCGGAGCAGCCTCCAAAGATGACAGAGCGACCGAGCAGATCGTCCACGACCTTCGTGAGCGCGTCCGAGACCTCAACCGTGCCACCGCAGGACCGCCGGGCCTGACGATGCCGGCGACCGCCTATGCGGTGCTGGGAGCTCTCGCGTCGGCTGCCCACGGGCTCGCCCAGACCCTGCGGCAACTCGATGAGTTCCTGCTGCGAGAGCATCGGGAGCATCGCCTCGGCCACGATCACGGAGGGGACCTGGACGAGGTCCTGGACGAATACAGCCGCGCCATCCTCCACGCACGCCATCTCACCTCCGGGCTCGGCGAAGCCGCCGGACATGCGCAGAGCGCAATCAAGTCCGTCAACGGCCTCCCTCGTCCGGACGATCACCGGCCGCCCCTGAGCACCGCAACACCCTCAGCGCGTCCTGACCTGGATGTCCGGAGACCGAACGTCGAAGCGCCACCACGTAGGCAAGCCGCACGCCCGCGATGGGCCAGGAGCCGAGGGAAGGGGGCCTGAAGATGGAGTTGATGAGCCGCGAGGAACTCCTCGCGCTGCCCACCACCACGAACATCGAGACTGCCGCGCGTGCCATCGGGCTCGGACGCACCCGCGCTTACGAACTCGCCCGGACGGGCGAGTTCCCCTGCAAGGTGATCCGCGTGGGGGCCAGCTACCGCGTCGTCACCGCCGACCTGTGTCGGCTGCTCGGGGGAGAAGCGAGCTAGAAAGACGTCCGCTGGCTGAAGGTCCGGTTCCCCTGGTGGGAGCCGGACCTTCGGCGTTGGGACGCCTGCTCCTGCGGCGTGTCGATCTTCGCCAAGGACGGCCAGACCATGATCACCAAGGTTCGCAGTTGAACCAGGATGCCGCTCAGACGTGCCAGATCCCAGTGACAAATGGGTGACAAATGATCTTCAGAGGGTCAATCAAGATCGCCTTGTAAGGCTCTGACCTGGGGAAACGGTGGAGCGGGCGACGGGAATCGAACCCGCGTAGCCAGTTTGGAAGACTGGGGCTCTACCATTGAGCTACGCCCGCGAGCGGATGGAGGGCCCTCAAGGGGCCTCGATCGCCATCCCGTAGCGTACAGGCTTCCGGGGGCGGACGTGTCAGGTGGGCCGGGGGCCGGTTATGGAG
>NZ_SMKK01000107.1 GCF_004348425.1 Actinomadura sp. 7K507 | reverse complement strand
GGGTGCTTTTCAAGGCGGTGTAGCGGGCCATGTCCGGGCCCGTGGCGGGTGGGGCCGTGTCGGCGGCGTCCGCGCCGGTCAGGAGGAGGGCCGCCTCGTGGGGGCGGTCGCGGGCCGCCAGGAGTTCGGCGAAGATGCGCATGGTCGTCCATAGCTGGGGCCAGGCGCCGGCGCGGCGTGCGGCGTCCAGGATCGGGGCGACGAGGTCGAGGGCCTCGTCGTGGCGGGCGGCGCGGACCAGGGCCGCCAACTGTGCCACTCGGGCGACCTGGCTGACGTGGGTTGCGCCGGCCAGGTCGGCCTTGTCGGCTGCGGCGGCGAGGAGTTCGGTCTTGCGGTCGCCGGTCTCGGCCTCGCCGAGGGCGTAGAGGGCGAACGCGTGGACGGCGGTGGCCCCGGCCGTTTCGGCTCCCAGGACCCCGATCTCGGCCTCGCGGCACGCCGCCGGGAGGTCGCCTCGGTAGCAGGCCGTAAGGGACAGGGAGCTGTGCGCCGATGCCCGGTAGGCCGGCGCGAGGTCGTCCATGCCGGTGATCGTCCGCCACCATCGGGCGGACTCGTCGTGGTCGCCTCGGTACATGGTGGCGATACCGATGGCCAGGTGGGCGAGATAGCGCTCGCGGGAGGTCGTCGCCGACGCGAGCGCCCGCTCTGCGAACTCCCGTCCGCGGGTGGTGTCGCCGGCGTGGGTCACGGCGCAGGCGCCCGCCGCCAGGCCCAGCGCCGATTCCGGGGACGGGGTCGCCGCGCACCGCTCCGCCAGTTCGGCCGTCAGGTCGATGGTCTCGGAGCCGGGCTGCCAGTGCTGGCACAGCTGGACGGCGGCGGCGAGCCGTGCCGCGTCCGCCGTCTCCCCGGCGTGGACGGCCCAGCGCAGGGCCTGCTCGATGTCGGCGCGGCCGTTCCGGAGGCGGGCGAACGCCTCGACGCTGTCCGGGCCGGCGCAGTCGGCGGCGGCCCGTTCCGTCCACCGGCGCACCCAGCGCAGGTAGGTGCGCCTGGCGGCCGTCTCGCCGCCGGTGTCGCGCAGGCGGGCGGCGGCGAACGCGCGGACGACGGCGAGCATCCGGTAGCGCACGGCCCGCTCCGCCGGGTGGGTGGCCAGCAGGGACGACTCGACCAGGGCGCTGAGGTGTCCGGTCGCCGGCCGTCCGTGGTGGGCGGCGGTGAGGCCCTCCACCGCCTCGGGGTCGAAGTCGGACGGGAAGACCGTCAGCAGCGCCAGCAGTTCGCGCTGGGCGGGCGTGAGCAGGCGGTACGACCAGTCGATCACTGCGTGCAGGTCACCGGGGCCGTGCTCATCCAGGAGGGCGAGGTCCTCGGCGGCGAGGCGGTCGCGAACGGGTTCGAGACCGAGGACGGCGATGCGGGACGCGGCCAGTTCCAGTGCGAGAGGCAGGCCGTCCAGCCGGCGGCAGATGTCGGCGGCCACGGCCACGTTGTCGGGGGTCACGCCGAACGACGGCCGCAGCCGCCGGACCCGGTCGGTGAGGACCCGGACGCTCGCGGCCAGCTCCATGCGGTCCGGATTCGCGAGGGCGTCCGGGGCGGGCAGCGGTTCCAGGGGCAGCAGCCTCTCAGCCGGCGTGCCCAGCCGATGGCGGCTCGTCGCCAGCACCCGCGCGGACGGGCACCGGGCCGCCACGGCCGCGGCCAGCGCCTCCGCCTCGGCCAGCACGTGCTCGCAGTTGTCGAGGACGAGCACGCCGGGCGAGACGCGGAGATGCTCGACGACGGCCGCGCGGGCCGATCCGGCGGGACGGTCCAGTCCCAGCGCCTCGGCCGCCGCGGCGTCGACCCTGTCGCCGGGCAGGGGGGCGAGCTGGACGACGGCGACCGGCCGTCCGAGGCGCTCGGCGAGCGCCGGGAGGGCCTCCGCGACCGTCCTGGTCTTGCCGACCCCGCCGACGCCCGTCACCGTGACCAGGCGGCAGGCCGCGACGGCGTCCACCAGCTCCGACACCGTGGCGTCCCTGCCGACGAAGGCGGTCGAGGTGTCCACCCACGAGACCGGGTCCGGGGGCGGCGCGTGCAGCCGGCGGGACGGGCGGTCGAGATCGTGGGCGAGGATCCGCGACTCCAGCTCGCGCAGCGCCGGGGACGGGTCGAGACCCAGCTCGTCGGCCAGCCGGGCACGGTATTCGCGGAGCCGGGCGAGGGCGCCGGTGTGGTCGCCCATGTCGTACAGGGCGGTGAGCAGCAGTTCCACCGCGTGCTCACGGAAAGGCTCCCCGGCGAGGACTCCTTCGAGGCGGGCGGCGGCGCCGCGCGGGTCGCCTTCGGCCAGGGCGGCCGAAGCCCCGGCCTCCATCGCGTCCAGGCGCGTCCGGTCGAGGTGCTGCGCGTCGAACTCGGCGAACGCCCGGTCGGCGAACTCCGCGTAGGCGGGGCCGCGCCAGAGGGAGAGCGCCTCGTCCAGGAGGCGGGCCGCGTCCCGCGGGGCCTCCTCGGCGCGGGCCAGCAGGTCCTCGAACCGGTGTGCGTCGACCGCCTCCGCCGGGACGGCGAGGGTGTACCCGGCCGCGTCGGCGCGGATCACCTTCTCCCCGAGGACGGCGCGCAGCCGCGACAGGACGGTGCGCAGCGCGGACCTGGGGTCGGCGGGCAACTCGCCGCCCCACCCGGCCTCCACCAGCGCGTCGGCGGCCACGGGACGTCCCACGTGGACCAGCAGGCAGGCCAGGACCGCGCGGCGGCGCCCGGGCGGGACCTCCACCGGCGTGCCGTCCCGCCGGACCTCCAAGGGCCCGAGGACGCCGAAGCGCAGGTCGGCCATGCGACCCATCTTGGGTGAAGCGGCCGTGAATGTCTCGTGAAACGGCCCCGCGCGACGGTCGGAGAAACGAACCCGCGTAGGAGGAGGGGACATGAGCATCGACACCGAACTCGACATGAACACGGTAGGCGCCTTCGCCGAGAGGATCGCCGGGCTGCTGACCGGCGGCGCCACCGCGGCCCTGATGGTGGTGGGCGACCGGCTCGGCCTGTACCGGGCGCTCGCGGAGGCCGGTCCGGTGACGCCGGCCCGGCTCGCCGGGCTGACGGGCACCTCGGAGCGGTACGTCCGGGAATGGCTCGCGCAGCAGGCCGCCGTCGGCATCGTCGGCCACGACGCGGCGGACGGCTCGTTCACGCTCCCGCCCGAGCACGCCGCCGTCGTCGCCACCGACGACTCGCCCGCGTCCATGATCGGCGCCGCCCCGATGATCACCGGGCTGCACCGCCGAGTCGACGCCATGACGGACGCGTTCCGCACCGGGGAAGGCGTCGCCTGGGGCGCCCAGGACCCGATGATCTTCGAGTCGACCGAGCGGTTCTTCCGGGTCGGCTACCGCAACAGCCTCGTCGCGGAGTGGATCCCGGCGCTGGACGGCGTCCGCGAACGGCTGGAGGCCGGCGCGCGCGTCGCCGACATCGGATGCGGGCACGGGGCGCCGCTCCTGCTGCTGGCCGGCGCCTTCCCGAACTCCCGGTTCACGGGGTTCGACGCGCACGGGCCGTCGATCGAGACCGCGCGGTCGCGCGCCGCCGGGGCCGGGGTGTCCGACCGGGTCGGGTTCGAGGTGAGCCACTGCCAGGGCTACCCGCAGGACGAGTACGACCTGGTGACGTTCTTCGACTCCTTCCACGACCTCGGCGACCCCGTCGGTGCGGCCGCCTACGCCCGCGCCGCGCTGGCTCCCGGCGGGACGCTGATGCTGGTGGAGCCCGTCGCGGGCGACGACCTGGCCTCGACCCTGGCCGGGGTGCCGACCGCCGGTCTCAACTACGCCGCCTCGACGTTCCTGTGCACGGCCAACTCGCTGTCACAGCCGGTCGGGCTCGCCCTGGGCTCACTCGCCGGTGAGGCACGGCTGCGCCAAGTCCTGCGGGAGGCGGGCTACGGGTCCGTCCGCCGCGCGGCGGAGAACATGTTCAACATGGTCCTGGAGGCCCGGCCCTGAGCGTGAGGCCGGGTCAGCGGAGCTGCTCGTAGGCGATGTAGGCGGCGGTCCCGTAGACGACGTGCGGGACGATGTCGGCGACCCAGCTCGAGACGGACCATTCACGCGGGTCCGTGACGCCCAGCGCGACCATCGGGACGTTCGACCCGATGGTCGCGAGCGCGGTGAGCGTGAGGACGCCGACCGGCCAGGACGCCCGCCGGCGGGTCAGCGTCGCGTAGCAGACCGCCGCCCCGAGGCCCGTGCCGTAGCCGAGCAGGGTGCCCAGGGCCTCCTTGCGGTTCTCCGCCGTCTCCTCTTCGCCGAGGTCGACATGCAGGCCTTCGGCGAGCCTCTCGACGGTGTCCTGCGGCGTGCTGCTGCCGCCGCGCGCCCGTATGGCCATGTCGAGGTACGTGGTGGCGTTGAGCGCGCTGGTACCCGCGGCTCCGGCGATCATTCCCTTGATGAGAGTGCGCATGTGGCGTCCGCTACCCCGATTCGCAATGATCACGTCCCGCCGGCCGCGCCTTTAGGCCGCGGTTGATCATTGCGGTACGAGCTTGCGGTGGCCGCCCTCGCCGACCCTCTCTGTGCGGGGCTTCTTCCAGCCGGACGGTTGGTGAGGTCCGGCTGGAAGAAGGGCGGTCAGGCCGTCACGTAGTCGGCGAGGTGTTCGGCGGTGAGGGTGGAGCGGGCGGCGATCAGGTCGGACGGGGTGCCCTCGAAGACGATGCGGCCGCCGTCGTGGCCCGCGCCCGGGCCCAGGTCGATGATCCAGTCGGCGTGGGCCATGACGGCCTGGTGGTGCTCGATGACGATGACCGACTTGCCGGAGTCGACCAGGCGGTCGAGGAGGCCGAGGAGCTGCTCGACGTCCGCCAGGTGCAGGCCCGTGGTGGGTTCGTCGAGGATGTACACGCCGCCCTTCTCGCCCATGCGCGTGGCGAGCTTGAGGCGCTGCCGCTCGCCGCCGGACAGGGTGGTGAGGGGCTGGCCGAGGCTGAGGTAGCCGAGCCCGACGTCGGCGAGCCGGGTGAGGATGGCGTGCGCGGCCGGTGTGCGGGCCTCGCCGGAGCCGAAGAACTCCTCGGCCTGCGCCACCGACATCGCGAGGACCTCGCTGATGTCGCGGCCGCCCAGGTGGTGCTCCAGGACCGACGCCTGGAAGCGCTTGCCCTCGCAGTCGTCGCAGGTGGTGGCGACGCCGGCCATCATCGCCAGGTCGGTGTAGATGACTCCGGCGCCGTTGCAGGTGGGGCAGGCGCCCTCGGAGTTGGCGCTGAACAGCGCCGGCTTGACGTCGTTGGCCTTCGCGAACGCCTTGCGGATCGGGTCGAGCAGCTTGGTGTAGGTCGCGGGGTTGCTGCGGCGCGACCCGCGGATCGTGCTCTGGTCGATCGACACCACTCCGTCCCGGCCGGCGACCGAGCCGTTGATCAGGGAGCTCTTTCCCGATCCGGCCACGCCGGTCAGCACGGTCAGGACGCCGAGGGGGATGTCGACGTCCACGTCCTGGAGGTTGTGGGTGGCGGCGCCGCGGACCTCCAGGGCGTCCGACGACTTGCGCACCGTCGGCTTCAGGGAGGCGCGGTCGTCCAGGTGGCGTCCGGTGAGGGTGCCGCTGGGGCGCAGGTCCTCGACGGTGCCCTCGAAGCAGATGGTGCCGCCCGCCGTACCGGCGCCGGGGCCGAGGTCGACGACGTGGTCGGCGATCGCGATCGCCTCCGGCTTGTGCTCCACGACGAGGACCGTGTTGCCCTTGTCCCGCAGCCGCAGCAGCAGGTTGTTCATCCGCTGGATGTCGTGGGGGTGCAGGCCGATGGTCGGCTCGTCGAAGACGTAGGTGACGTCGGTCAGCGACGACCCGAGGTGCCGGATCATCTTGGTGCGCTGCGCCTCGCCGCCGGACAGCGTGCCGGACGGGCGGTCGAGGCTGAGGTAGCCGAGCCCGATCTCGACGAACGAGTCGAGGGTCTCCCCCAGCGCGCCCAGCAGCGGGGCCACGGACGGCTCGTCCAGGCCGCGGACCCACCCGGCGAGGTCGCTGATCTGCATCGCGCAGGCGTCGGCGATGCTGACCCCCTTGATCTTCGACGAGCGGGCCGCCTCGGTGAGCCGGGTGCCGTCGCAGTCGGGGCAGACGGTGAAGGTGATCGCCCGGTCGACGAACGCGCGGATGTGCGGTTGCATCGCCTCGCGGTCCTTGGACAGGAACGACTTCTGGATCTTCGGGATCAGGCCCTCGTAGGTGACGTTGATGCCGTCGACCTTGATCCTGGTCGCTTCCTTGTGGAGCAGGGCGTCGAGTTCCTTCTCGGTGTACTTGCGGATCGGCTTGTCCGGGTCGAGGAAGCCGGAGGCCATGAAGATGCGCCCGTACCAGCCGTCCATACTGTAGCCGGGGATGGTGAGCGCGCCCTCGGCGAGCGACTTGGCGTCGTCGTACAGCGCGGTCCGGTCGAAGTCGGTGACCTTGCCCCGGCCCTCGCAGCGCGGGCACATGCCGCCGACGATCTGGAACTCGCGGCGCTCCTTCACCTTCTTACCGCCGCGCTCCATGGTGACCGCGCCCGCACCGCTGATCGAGGCGACGTTGAAGGAGAACGCCTTGGCCGGGCCGATGTGCGGATCTCCCAGCCGGCTGAACAGGATGCGCAGCATCGCGTTGACGTCGGTGGCGGTGCCGACCGTGGAGCGGGGGTCACCGCCCATCGGCTCCTGGTCGACGATGATCGCGGTGGTCAGCCCGTCGAGGACGTCGACGTCGGGCCGCGCCTGCGTCGGCATGAAGCCCTGCACGAAGGCGCTGTAGGTCTCGTTGATCATCCGCTGCGACTCGGCGGCGATCGTGCCGAACACCAGCGAGCTCTTGCCCGAGCCGGAGACGCCGGTGAACACCGTGAGGCGGCGCTTCGGGATCTCGACGCTGACGTCCTTGAGGTTGTTCACGCGCGCGCCGTGCACGCGGATCATGTCGTGGCTGTCGGCAACGTGCCGGCCGGACGACTGCGTGTCCGTCCTCATGGCCATGCTCATCGTGTCTCCATCTGTTGGGCCGGGGGCGGCCTGTCACGGCGAACCCGGTGCGCGCGACGATTGGGCCACCCCCGATTCTGCAGCAGGGGCGCCGGTCGGCTCAGCGCAGTTCCTGCATTCGGATCATGTTTCCGGCGGGGTCGCGGAAGGCGCAGTCGCGGACGCCGTACGGCTGGTCCACCGGCTCCTGGACGACCTCGGCGCCGCCGGCCTCCAGCCTCTCGAAGGTGCCGTCGAGGTCGGTGGTGGCGAGGTTGATGCCGGCGTAGGTGCCCTTGGCCATCATCTCGGCGATCGTGCGCTTCTCGTCGTCGGTCTTGCCGCAGCCGGGAGGGGCCGGCGGCTCCAGGACGATCGACACGCCGGGCTGGCCGGCGGGCCCCACGGTGATCCAGCGCATCCCGTCGTATCCGACGTCGTTGCGGACCTCGAAGCCGAGGACGTCGCGGTAGAAGGCCAGTGACTCCTCCGCGTCGGTGTGCGGGAGGAAGGCGGAGTGGATGCTGATTTCCATGCTGGTCAGGCTAGCTGCGGCTCGGTCGCCGGGACTTCTCGATTCCTGACCGGCCTGGTGACCCGTTTCGCCACGCACGGCGCCATCCCCGCCGTCGCCTCCGCCGCCTCGTGCCGGTAGGTGCTGGGCGGCACGCCGACCAGCTCGGTGAAACGGGTGCTGAAGGTGCCGAGCGACGAGCAGCCGACCGTGAAGCAGACCTCGGTGACGCTGAGGTCGCCGCGGCGCAGCAGCGCCATCGCGCGCTCGATCCGCCGCGTCATCAGGTAGCTGTACGGCGACTCGCCGTAGCTGGCCCGGAACAGGCGGCTGAGGTGCCCGGCCGACATGTTCACGCCGCGGGCGAGGGCCTCGACGTCCAGCGGCTGGGCGTACTCGCGGTCGATCCGGTCGCGGACGCGCCGCAGCAGCGCGAGATCGCGCAGGTGCTGCTCAGAGCCGGGTCTGCTGGTCACGTACGCCATGTTACGTCGCACCGGGGCCGCCCGGCATCTCCAGCGTTCATCCCACCCGCCCGTGACCGGTCCCCGGAAAGAAGCACGCCTGACGGCCGCGGTGCGGCGGCCGTCAGGCGTTCTCGCCGTTTACGAAGGGTCGTACGCGAGGTTGGGGGCGAGCCAGCGCTCGACCTCCTTCACGGGCAGGTCGCAGCGGACGGCGTAGTCCTCGACCTGGTCCTTGCCGATGCGGCCGACCGTGAAGTAGCGCGCCGCCGGGTGCGCGAAGATCAGGCCGCTGACGCTGGCGGCCGGGGTCATCGCGAACGACTCGGTGAGCTTCATGCCGAGGCTCCCGGCGTCCAGCAGGTTGAACAGCGACTGCTTCAGGCTGTGGTCGGGGCTCGCCGGGTAGCCGAGCGCGGGACGGATCCCGCGGAACCTCTCGGCGTGCAGGTCCTCGAGGACGGGGTCGGCGTCCGGCTCGAACCAGGCGCGGCGGGCCTCCAGGTGGATGTACTCGGCGAACGCCTCGGCGAGCCGGTCGGCGAGCGCCTTCACCATGATCGCCTTGTAGTCGTCCTGCTCCTTCTCGTACTTGGCGGCGAGGTCCTCGGCGCCCTGGATCGTCACGGCGAAGCCGCCCAGGTGGTCGCCGGCCGGGGCGATGTAGTCGGCGAGGGACCGGTTCGGGCGCCCCTCCGGCTTGGACGTCTGCTGCCGCAGCATCGGGAAACGCGCCTCGGGCAGGATGATGTCCTCCCCGTCGGAGTGCGCGGGCCAGAACGCGTAGGCGCCGTGGGCCTCGAACGAGCCGTCGGCGATGATCTGGTCGAGCAGCTCGTTGCCCTCGTCGAACAGCTCGCGGGCCACCGGCTGGTCGAGGATCGCCGGGTACTTGCCCTTCAGCTCCCAGGCCAGGAAGAAGAACTGCCAGTCGATCATCTCGCGGAGCGCGGGGATGTCGGGCCGGAGGCGGCGCACACCGGTGAACGCCGGGGTCGGCAGGTCCCCGAACTCCACCCGCTCGCGGTTCTCCTTCGCCTTCTCGAAGGTGAGCACGGGGCGGCGCTGCTTGCTCTCGTGCTGCTCGCGCAGCCTGGCCTGCTCCTCGCGGTTGGCGGTGTCCAGCGCCGACGCGCGGCCCTCGTCGAGGAGGTCGGAGACGACGCCGACGACGCGGGACGCGTCCAGCACGTGCACGATCGTCGACTCGTACGCGGGCGCGATCTTCACGGCGGTGTGCTGCCGGGACGTGGTGGCGCCGCCGATCAGCAGCGGCAGCTTCATCCCGCGGCGCTTCATCTCCGCGGCGACCGAGACCATCTCGTCCAGGGACGGGGTGATCAGGCCGGACAGTCCGACGGCGTCGGCGTTCTCCTCGATCGCGGTGTCGAGGATCTTGGCGGCCGGGACCATCACGCCGAGGTCCACGACGTCGTAGTTGTTGCAGCCGAGGACGACGCCGACGATGTTCTTGCCGATGTCGTGGACGTCGCCCTTCACGGTCGCGAGGACGATCTTGCCCTGGCCGCGGTCCTGGAGGACGCGCCCGGAGCGCAGCGCCTCCGCCTTCTCCTCCTCCATGAACGGCTCCAGGTAGGCGACCGACCGCTTCATGGCGCGGGCGCTCTTGACCACCTGGGGAAGGAACATCTTGCCGGCGCCGAACAGGTCGCCGACGACCTTCATGCCGTCCATCAGCGGGCCCTCGATGACGTCGAGGGGACGCTCGGCCTTCTGGCGGGCCTCTTCGGTGTCGTCTTCGATGAAGTCGACGATGCCGTGGACGAGGGCGTGCGACAGGCGCTGCTCGACGGACGCCTCCCGCCAGGACAGGTCGACCTCGCGCTTGGTGGCCTCGCCCTTGACGTTCTCGGCGAAGGACACGAGCCGGTCGGTGGCGTCCTCGCGGCGGTCGAACAGGACGTCCTCGACCAGTTCGAGCAGGTCGGCGGGAATGTCCTCGTAGACGGCGAGCTGCCCGGCGTTCACGATGCCCATGTCGAGCCCCGCGCGGATGGCGTGCAGCAGGAACGCCGAGTGCATCGCCTCACGGACGACCTCGTTGCCCCGGAAGGAGAACGACAGGTTGGAGATGCCGCCGCTGATGCGGACGCCGGGGCAGCGCTCCTTGATGAGCGGCAGCGCGTCGATGAACGCCTTCGCGTAGCCGTTGTGCTCGGAGATGCCGGTCGCGACGGCGAGGACGGCCGGGTCGAAGATGATGTCCTCGGCGGGGAAACCGGCCTTCTGCGTGAGCAGGTCGTAGGCGCGGGCGCAGATCTCCACCTTGCGCTCGGTCGAGTCGGCCTGGCCGGTCTCGTCGAACGCCATGACGACGACGCCGGCGCCGAAGTCGCGGATGCGGCGGGCCTGCTCGAGGAACTGGTCCTCGCCCTCCTTCAGGCTGATGGAGTTGACGACGCCCTTGCCCTGGACGGTCTTCAGCCCCGCCTCCAGCACGCTCCACCGCGAGCTGTCCACCATGATCGGGATGCGGGCCACCTCGGGCTCGGTCGCGATCAGGTTCAGGAACGTCGTCATCTCCCGCTCGCTTTCGAGCAGGTCGGCGTCCATGTTGACGTCGAGGAGGTTCGCGCCGCCGCGGACCTGCTCCAGCGCGACGTCCACCGCTCCCTGGTGGTCGCGGGCCTCGATGAGCCTGCGGAACCGCTTGGAGCCGGTGACGTTGGTGCGCTCGCCGATCATGACGAACCCGGTGTCCTCGCCGATCGCGAACGGCTCGAGGCCGCTGTAGCGGGGGGCCTTGGCGGGCTTGGCGACTTCGCGGGGCGCGGCGTCCTTGACCAGGGCGGCGATGCGGGCGATGTGGTCCGGGCCCGTCCCGCAGCATCCGCCGACCGCGTTGACCAGGCCGGACGCGGCGAACTCGCCGACCTTGCCGCCGGTCTCGTCCGGCGTCTCGTCGTAGCCGCCGAACGCGTTCGGAAGCCCGGCGTTCGGATACGAGGCGGTGTAGGTGCCGGCGACCCTCGCCAGCTCCTCCACGTGCGGGCGCATCTCGTCGGCGCCGAGCGAGCAGTTCACTCCCACGAGCAGCGGCTCGGCGTGCTCGATGGAACGCCAGAACGCCTCGACCGTCTGACCGGACAGCGTGCGGCCGCTCATGTCGACGATCGTCACCGAGATCCACAGCGGCAGATCCGGGGCGGCCTCGCGGGCGGCGGCGATCGCGGCCTTCGCGTTCAGCGTGTCGAAGATCGTCTCGATCAGGAGGAGGTCGACGCCGCCCTCGGCCAGGCCGCGCATCTGCTCCGCGTAGGAGTCCTTGACCTGGTCGAACGTGACGGCGCGGTACGCCGGGTCCTCGACGCGCGGGGAGAGGGACAGGGTCACGTTGAGGGGGCCGACGGAGCCGGCGACGAACCGTCCGCCGAACTCGTCGGCGGCCTGGCGGGCGAGCCGGGCGCCCTCGACGTTCATCTCGTGGACCAGGCTCTCCAGGCCGTAGTCGCCCTGGCCGATGCTGGTCGCGGTGAACGTGTTGGTCGTCGTGATGTCGGCGCCGGCCTCAAGGTACTGCCGGTGGACGTCCAGGATGACGTCCGGGCGGGTCAGGTTCAGCAGGTCCGGGTCGCCCGTGACGTCCTTCGGGTGGTCGCCGTCGATGCGGTCGCCCCGGTAGTCCTCCGGAGCCAGGCCCGCGCCCTGGAGCATCGTCCCCCAGGCTCCGTCGATCACCGCGATCCGGCTGTCCAGAAGCTCGCGAAGCTTGCTGTCCTTGATTTCGAGCACCTCCCGTCTGAATGGGAGGCGCCCTTGTTGCAATTCGCCGGGACCGAGCGTGGCGGGCTCTCGCCCGTTGCAGCGCCTCTCGGCCCCACATCGAGGTTACATAACCCTGCCCGGTCTGTCCTGTCACGGGTGCCATTCGTCTCGGTATGCGGGATGCGAGGCGTACGGGAGCGCGAGGCAGCGCAGGACGTCCTCGCGGACGGCCTGGGCCGCTTCGAGTTCCGCGGTCCGGTGGCCCTGCTCGATGATCCAGGCCCGCTTCTCGAAGTCGTCGATGATCCGGCGCCTGGCCGCCACCTCGGCGAGCGTCCGGGACGGGCCGTGGCGGGCGATGTGCTCGGCGTACGCCTCGTTCTCCGCCTTCGCGACGTACGCCTCGGGGCCATCGCGGGGTTCCGCGGGGTCGGTGTGGATCGTGCCGGAGGGCGCGGTCTTCCAGGGGACGCCCGAACAGGCTCGGGCGATCTGCTCGTCCCTCGCCAGCCGCGCTCGGAGGAACTCCACCAAGTCCATAGGGCCATCCTGCCCCGTGCGTGGGACAGGATGGCCCGGACGGCGCGGAACCCGCCGGCTCACGCCGCGCAGTTGCCCTCGGTGGGCTTGCCGGCGAAGCGGTCGGTGAGGAACGTCATCGCGTCGGGGAGGCTCCAGAGCATGCCGGTGGCGTGCTCGGCGAGCGTGTAGGTCTTCCACGTCACGTTCGCGCCCTTCGCGCACCACGCCTTGTGGAGCGTGTCGGCCTGCTCGAACGGGATGATCTGGTCGTAGACGGCCTGCGTCTGGAGCACCGGGACGGTCGGGGCGGTCTCACCGAGCTTGTTGGCGTTCAGCGCCTCCCGCCACTGCGGGGTGGTCAGGGGGTTGCTCGTCGTGTAGTCGCTGATCTTCTTGAACAGGGTGTCGATCAGCGTGACGACGCCGTCCACACTGACCAGGCACATGTTCTCCGCCTTCTGCATCAGCTCCCGGCCCCTGTCGTTGAGGTACCCGTCCAGGTCCAGCTCCGGGTAGGCGGCGTCGTAGCCGACCGCCGCCATGAACATCAGCGCGACGAACGCCGACCCGTCCAGGCCCTCCGCGACTGCGAGGAGGTCGGCCGGGACTCCTCCGGCGAAGACGCCCTTGAGGTCGAGTTCCGGCGCGTAGGACTGCGCCAGCTGCGCGGCCCAGCCCGCCGACGTCCCGCCCTGCGAGTAGCCCCAGATGCCGACGGGCGCGCCGCCGAGACCGGCCTCGGGGAGCCGCTGCGCGGCCCGCGCCATGTTCAGGACGGCCATGCCCTGGGAGCGGCCGACCTCGTAGGTGTGCTGGCCGGGCGTGCCGAGGCCCTCCATGTCGGTCAGGGCGACGGCCCAGCCCCGGTTGAGCGCGTCGGAGACCATCAGGGCCTCGTAGTCCAGGCCCTGGGTGAGGGTGTAGGACGGGGCGCACTCGTCGCCGAGGCCGCGCGTCCCGACGGCGTAGGAGACGACGGGACGCTCGCCCTCGCCCGTCCACTCCTCCTCCGGGACGAGCACGGCGCCCGACACGGCGATCGGCGCGCCGTGCACGTTCTCCGACAGGTACAGGACCTGCCACATCTTCACGCCCTCGAAGGGCGACTTGCCGAACGGGTCGACCGTGAAGGCGGCCGGGCGCGACCTGATGACGTCGCCGGGCCGCCCCTCCGGGAGCGGCGAGGGCGGCTGGTAGAACGGATCCTCGGCGGGAGTTCCGGTGTCCTGGGGAGCCGCGGTCGCCGGAGCCTGGAGGGCGGTCGCCATCAGGACGACCCCGATCCAGAGCGCCAGCACGTTGCGCAGGACACCACGGACTCTGATGGACCGGCGGACTTTGATGGACATGGCCCGTAACCCTTCGTCGTCCCCCTTGCCGTCGGAGTGACGGTCACCTGACCGTAAGACAATTAGACGTTCACTCCAATGAGGGCCGCGACGAGACGCGGACGCCGAATGTGTGGCCGCCTGACAAAGCTCACCCGGGCCGGCCGCCGCGCCGAGCCGACTCCGAGCGGGCGCCTCCGCGTTCTGTGGACGGAAGTGCGGGCTCGCCCGTGCGTGGGCGCGGGGCTGGGCGGCCCTTCCAGGTGCCGCCTCGGCCCGAGCGGTGGCGGCGTGCCGAGTCGACGGTCATGGCGGCGTACATCAGGGCGACGAGGGGCAGGGCCGGGGCGCGCAACGGTGACAGGCCGTAGAAGCGGAGCATGGGCGCGTAGGTGGCGGCCATGACCGTCCAAGCGAGAAGGCCCGCCGTGGCGGGGACGGCGGCGTGCCGTGCGTCCAGGGCGAGGCCGATGCTCCCGGCCAGGGTCGCGGCGGGCGGGACCGCGTACAGCAGGAGGAGCATCAAGATCGTGCCGGCCAGGAGCGCCGGCGAGTAGCGGAGCTGGTCGTAGGCGCTGCGGGCGATCATCGTCCACAGGTCGGCGAGGCGCGGGTAGGGGCGGCGGCTGGTCACGTCGCGGCTCAGGTCCAGGCGGCAGCGCCCGCCGGCGCGTTTGATCAGCCGCCCGAGCGCGACATCGTCGATCAGTGCGCCCTTGATGGCGTCGAGGCCACCGGCGTGCGCCAGGACCTCGCGCCGTACGAGCATGCAGCCGCCCGCCGCGGCGGCGGTCCGCGCGCCGTCGCGGGTGACGCGGCGGAACGGGTAGAGCTGCGCGAAGAAGTACACGAAGGCGGGGACGATCCGGCGTTCCCACCGGGTGTCCGTGCTGAGCGTGGCCATCTGTGACACGAGGTCGCGCTCGCCGGCCGTGGCGGCGCGGACGAGCCTGGTCACGGTTCCGGGCGCGTAGGCGATGTCAGCGTCGGTGAACAGGATGAACTCTGGTTCGCCTGCGGCCTGGACGCCTTCCGACATGGCCCAGACCTTGCCCGCCCACCCCTGGGGACGTTCTGTCGCTTCGACTACGCGCAGCCTGTTCGTCTTGCCGGCCTCGTCGCCGAGGCGGGCCGCCACGTCCGCGGTGCCGTCGCCGCTTCCGTCGTCCACGACGATCACGCTGAAAGCGCCTGGGTAACTCTGCGCCAGCAAGGTCGGCAGGGTCTCCGGAAGCACGGCCGCCTCGTCGCGCGCCGGGACCACGGCGACCACTTCGGGCCAGCCGGACGGGGCGGTGCCCGGCGGGAGTCCCGGGCCGGTCCTCCAGAAGCCACCGTGACCCATCGCCAGGTACAGCCACCCTGTCAGGGCTGCAAGTGCCAGAACACCCACGACCAACACGTCCGGCAGCCTCGCAGTGTCCCAGGCCGCGGGTCCAGCAGGCGCGTCGCGGACTCAGCACCCTGAGTGGTCACGGTGTGGTGCCGGGCTCCGTAGGCTGCTGCAGGTCTCGGTGAGGAGGGAGAGCGGTGGCGGATCGGGAGGAGAGCGACCTCAAGGACGTTTTGTGGAAGGCCGCCGACAAGTTGCGGGGTTCCGTCGACGCGTCGCAGTACAAGGACTTCGTGCTGGGGCTGGTGTTCCTCAAGTACGTCTCCGACTCGTCCGGCGATGGCGCTTTCCGGGTACCGGACGGCGCGCGGTGGAAGGACCTCGCCGCTCCGGCCGGCTCAGGGACGATCGGCGCGCGGATCGACGCGGCCATGGACGCGGTCATGCGGGCGAACCCGTCGCTCGCCGGCGTCCTCCCGCGGATCTTCAGCGGGGTCGACCAGCGGCGGCTCGGCGACCTGGTGGACCTGATCGGCGGGGCGCGGTTCGCCGGCTCGGCCGCACGCGACGTGTTCGGCGAGGTCTACGAGTACTTCCTGGAGAAGTTCGCGCGGGCCGAAGGCAAGCGCGGCGGGGAGTTCTACACGCCGTCCAGCGTGGTGAAAGTGCTGGTCGAAATCCTCGAACCGTTCAAGGGCCGGGTGTACGACCCGTGCTGCGGGTCGGGCGGCATGTTCGTCCAGGCCGAGAAGTTCGTCCTGAACCATCGGGGACGGCGGGACGACATCGCGGTCTTCGGGCAGGAGGCGAACGAGCGCACGTGGCGGCTGGCCAAGATGAACCTGGCCGTCCACGGAATCGCGGGCGACCTCTCGTCCCGGTGTGCGGACACCTTCTACGAGGACGCGCACCCCGACCTGCAGGCCGATTTCGTGCTGGCCAACCCGCCGTTCAACATGTCGGACTGGTACCGGGACGCGGGCGACTCCCGCTGGCGCTTCGGAGCGCCGCCCGCGGGAAACGCCAACTTCGCGTGGATGCAGCACATCGTCGCCAAACTCGGCCCCCATGGCAGCGCGGGCGTGGTGATGGCGAACGGCTCGATGTCGTCCCTCCAGTCGGCCGAACGCGAGATCCGCGCCGCACTGGTGGAGGCGGGCCTGGTGTCATGCGTGGTCGCGCTGCCCGGCCAGCTCTTCCGGACCACCCAGATTCCAGCGTGCCTGTGGTTCTTCGACAAGGACCCGCACGACCGGTTGCTGTTCGTCGACGCTCGCGGCATGGGCACGATGGTCGACCGCACGGAAAGGGTCCTCACCGGCACCGACATCGCCGAAATCGCCGGCACCTACCGCTCCTGGCGCCGCGGCTCCCACTCCGACGTCCCGGGATTCTGCTACTCGGCCGGCCTGGACGAGATCAGATCCCACGACCACGTCCTGACTCCCGGACGCTATGTCGGCACAGCCGCACCGGACATCGGGGCAGAACCGGCGGCCGACCAGGTCGAGCGGCTGACCAAGGAGCTCCTCGCGCAGCTGGAAGAGTCGGCGCGCCTCGACCGGGTCGTCCGCGCGGAACTGGGACGGCTGAATGGGTGACGTGCACCTGGCCGAACTCGTCACCTTCTCCAACGGCAAGTCGCATCCGGCCGAGGGGCCCGACTACAGGACCTATGGCGCCAACGGGGTGATCGGCACCTCCGCCCATTACAACGCCACCCCCGACACCACCATCGTCGGGCGCGTCGGATCGTACTGCGGCGTCGTCCACTACAGCGACGACCGGTGCTGGGTCACCGACAACGCGATCATCGCCACCCCGAAAACGGACGTGAACCCCCGCTACATCTACTACCTGCTCAAAAGACTCGACCTGAACAGGTACCGCATCGGCTCGGGCCAGCCCCTCCTCACCCATGGCTTACTGAACCGGCTCACCACCAAGCGGATGACCCGGCCGGACCAGGACGCGGCGGCCTCCGTCCTCGGAGCGCTGGACGACAAGATCGCCGCGAACACCCGCATAGCCGTCCTGGCCGACCGGCTGATCCGCGCCCGCTACACGGAATTGGCCGCCACGACTTCGAACTCCGTCCCGCTCGCCCACCTGGGCTCCTCGATACGGTCGAACGCCCCGGCCGAGCACATCAGGCAGGACGAGAACTACATCGCGCTGGAACACATGCCGAAACGGCACATGTGGCTCACGACCTGGACCGGCGCGGCCGCCGTGACCAGCGCGAAGCGGCGCTTCCAGTCCGGCGACGTACTCTTCGGCAAACTCCGCCCCTACTTCCACAAGGTCGGCCTGACCTTCGTGGACGGCATCGCCTCAACAGACATTCTCGTCATCCGCCCGAAAGAACCCGCCTATCGGGGCTGGCTCCTGGCCGCCCTGTCGAGTGACGAAGTCGTGGCGCACGCCTCGGCCATCGGCGACGGTACGAGAATGCCCCGCACCAAGTGGCCGGACATGGCCGGACACGAGATCCCCTGGCCCGCCGACCACACGCAGAGCTTCGACGAATTCGTCACCCCTCTGGCGAAACGGGTAGCGGCCGCCACCGCAGAATCACGAACGCTGGCAACCCTCCGCGACACCCTCCTCCCCGACCTGATCCCATGAGCCGCGACAGCCGTGCGGGGGAAATAGTTCGGCGGAGGCGGGTAGGGGCCGGGGGGTCTGTGGACGGCTGGCCGTAGGGCCAGGTGTATGGAGGGAGGCCTCCCGTGATCGATCGGGTGCGGTCCTTTGCGAATGCCGGGGTACGGGGTGCGCGTGCGGTGCGGGACGCCGGGGTCCTGCGTCCGGTGCGGCCGGATCGGGCGGTGCGGGTGCCGCTGGCCTACCTGCGGTTCGGGCCCGTGCCCGCGACGGTCGGCGCCATGTCGGCGTTGCGGTTCCCTGACCGGACCGCCCTGATCGACGAGCGCGGGGCCCTCACCTACGGCGAACTCGAACGGCGGGCCGCGGCGCTCGCGTCCGGGCTCCGGGTCCTGGCCGGCGACGGCAAGGTGGGGATCCTCTGCCGCAACCACCGAGGATTCGTCGAGACGCTTCTTGCCGCGTCCCGTCTGGGCGGCGACGTGGTGCTGCTCAACACCGACTTCTCCGGCGCCCAGCTCGGCCATGTCGCCGAACGTGAAGGGATCGCGCTGCTCGTCCACGACGCGGAGTTCGGTGCGGTCGTCGACGAGTCGGGGTTCGACGGGCGGCGGCTGCTCGCGTGGACCGACCAGGACGGGGCCGGGACGATCGACGGGCTGGCCGCCGCCACCGAGCCCGAGCCGATCAGGCCGGACCGGACCAGCGGCGTCGTCGTGATGACGTCCGGCACGACCGGCACGCCGAAGGGAGCCCGGCACGACGTGGCGCTGTCGTCGGTGCTGCCCGTGGCGCTCAGCCATCTGATGCGCGTCCCCGTGCGGTCGGGGACGCCCATGGTGATCGCGCCGCCGCTGTTCCACATCCTGGGCTTCGCCTACATGACCGTCGGGCTCGGGATGGGCATGCCGCTCGTGCTGTCGCGCCGCTTCGACGCGGACGAGACCCTGAAGGCGGTCGCGGACTGCGAGGCGGGGGCGCTCGTGGCGGTGCCGGTCATGCTCCAGCGAATCCTCGCCGCCAAGGGTGCTGCGAGGGCGCCGCGAACGCCGTCCCTCCGCGCGGTCCTGTGCGGCGGCTCGGCGCTGCATCCACATCTGTCGGACGCCTTCATGGACGCGTTCGGCGACGTGCTCGTCAACCTGTACGGCGCGACCGAGACCGGGTGGGCCACGATCGCCACGTCCGATGATCTGAGGAACGCGCCCGGCACCGTCGGAAGGCCGTCGCTGCGGATCACCGTCAAGGTTCTCGGCGAGGACGGCAGCGAGTTGCCGGCCGGAGAGACCGGCGAGATCTACACGGGCGGCGGGCTGCGGTTCGCGGGGTACACGGGCGGCGGCGGCAAGGACGTGCTGGACGGGCTGACCGGCACCGGCGACCTCGGGCATTTCGACGAGGCGGGGCGGCTGTTCATCGACGGCCGCGCCGACGACATGATCATCTCGGGTGGGGAGAACGTGTTCCCCGGCGAGGTCGAGGATCTGATCGGCGGCCATCCGGACGTCGCCGAAGTGACGGTGACGGGGGTGGACGACGAGGAGTTCGGCCAGCGCCTCGCCGCCCATGTGGTCAGGGCGCCGGCCGCGTCGCTGACCGAGGACGACGTCCGGGCCTACGTGAAGAGGCACCTGGCGCGGTACAAGGTGCCCCGCGACGTCCGGTTCGTGGACGAGCTGCCGCGTACCAGCACCGGCAAGGTCAGGCCGAAGGAACTGGACGACTGAGGGCCGGGCGCGGCGCCTCAGGCGACGCGGGCCTTCGCGGCCATGCAGATCCGCGCCAGGTCGTTGAGGGCGTCGGCGCGGCGCTCGTCCAGCGACCGGCGATCACCCGGGCCCGCCTCGGCGAGGGTGTCGATGACCAGGGAGAACACGGGCCATTCGGCGGGGCCGATGGCGCCCTCGAAGTCGACGCCGTCCTCAAGGTCGTCCAGGTCGAGGTTGCGGGCGAAGGTGGCGAGGGCGGCCTCGGCCGCGACGACGCCGATGCGCATCGCCAGCGCGGCCGGCTCGCGGTCGAGGGAGCGCACGTTGCTAGAACCCATGTTCGACAATCTAGAACACGCGAACGACATTCGTCGAACACTTGGTCGAAAACGTTACCCGACGATCGCCTGCTGGAAGAGGTAGGTGTGCGTGAAGTGCAGGACGCCGTCGATCTCGCTCGGTCGCATCCCGGTCACCGGGCCGGTGCCCGCCAGCTCGTCCTCCAGTTCCCGCCTGATCCGCGCCGAGACGTCGCCGGGGGTCTGGGAGAACTCGAGCCACGGGTCGAGCGGGCGGACGTACTCGAAGCGCTCGGCGCGCTTCACCTCCGCGCCGGAGGCCGAGACCATCTCCGTGATCCGCGACTCGGTGAGGGCGGTGCCGTGGGAGGGGTCGCGGAGGCGTTCGATGCGGTCGGGGTCGCCTTCCAGGCCGTCGGGGCGGATCAGGTCGGCGATGATCAGCGCGGCGCCGGGGCGGCCGACGCGGGCCATCTCGTTCACGACGGCCTCGGGGGCGGCGACCTGGTGCAGGGAGAAGCGGGTGACGACGAGCGTGAACGACCGGTCGAGGTAGGGCAGGGCGGTCGCGTCGCCGTGCGCGAAGGTGATGTTCATGAGGCCGGCGTGGTCGGCGTCGCGCTTGCCTTGGGTGAGCATCGCCGGGGTGAGGTCGAGGGCCGTCACGTGCCGGACCCGACCGGCGATCGCGCGGGACACGAGCGCGGTACCGGCGGCGACCTCAAGGACGATGTCCTCTCGGTCTATCTCCGGGTCCATGAAGTGGACGAGCCGGTCCAGGTGAAGAGTGAACGCGGCGTTCCGCGAAGGATCGGCGAAACCGGCCGCCTGCTTGGAGAACTCCCGTACGACCTTCTCGTCATGCGTCACCGTCACGTCCGCCTCCCTCGGATGGTAGCCCGGATCATCCCCGAAACCACGAACGGTGAACAGGGGGGAGTGAGACTCATCACCCGGAATCAGGCGGCGGGTACGGCGTCGAGCAGCGCGGCGAGGCCATCGGCGTCCAGCAGATCGGCAGGCCGGACCGTGACGTTCGCGCTGACGTAGTGGAACGCCGCGCTGACCTCCTCGACGTCCACCCCCGCCAGCTCCGCCCAGGCCAGCCGGTATGCGGCGAGCTGCACCGACACGAAGCGGGCCTCGTCCCCGGACGGCGGCGAGCCGGTCTTCCAGTCGACGACCTCGTACACGCCGTCCCGGGAACGGAACACGGCGTCCATGCGGCCCCGGACCAGCCGGTCGCCGATGACGGTCTCGAACGGCACCTCGATGTCGAGCGGCTCCCGCGCCGCCCACTCCGACTCCTCGAAACGGCTGCGCAGCCGTTCGAGGTGGCCGTCGTCGGCGGCTCCCTCGTCGGCCGCGCCGGGCAGTTCGTCGGGGTCGAGGAGGCGCTGCTGCCCCCAGCGGCTCTCCAGCCAGGCGTGGAACGCGGTCCCGCGCCGCGCGTACGGGGCGGGCGGGCGCGGCATCGGGCGGCGGATCTGCCGGGCCAGCGCCGCCGGGTCGCGGGCGAGGGACACCAGCGACGAGACCGACAGGTGCGCGGGAAGCTCCACGAGCAGGCCGTCGCCGCCGCGGCCCCGGTCCCGTTCGGCGAGCAGCAGCTCGACGTCGCGCGCCCACGCGGACATGCGGGCGCGGTCGCCGTCGGACAGCCCGGCGTCGCCCGCCCAGTGGCGCGTCCGCCCGGCCGTCTCGTCCTCGACCATGCGGGCGGCCTCGACGACCGCCTCGTACCGTTCGCGGGCCGAGATGTCGGAGCGGCCGCGGTCGCCGGGCGCCACCGGCCACTGCGCCTCGTCGGGGTCGGCGAGCAGCGGGTTGGCGGCGCCCTCCTCCGGCGGTTCTGCCCACACGGCGACGGACCCGGCCCCGGCGAGGCAGACGGCGCGGACCTCGTCCAGGAACGGCGACGGGCCGAGCGGCCGGCCCGACGACCCCCACCAGTAGCCGGTGGTGATGAGCAGGCTGGACGCGCGGGTGACGGCGACGTAGGCGAGCCGCCTCTCCTCGCGCAGGTCGCGTTCGGAACACGCCTGGTCGAAGGCGGCGAGGTCCTCCTTCTCCAGGCCGTTCAGCGGGGGCAGGTCGGCGCGGTCGCCGCGCAGCATGAACGGCAGGACCCGGGGATTCGCCGTCCAGCGGGTGGCGTTCTGCGGCGGCGACGGGAAGATCGAGCCCTTGGCCGGGCCGCCGTTCTTCTGCGGGACGTACGACAGGCCCGGGACGACGACCACCGGCCACTCCAGGCCCTTGGACGCGTGGACGGTGAGGAGTTTCACGCTGTTCGTCTCCCCCACGCGTCCGGCCTCCAGCCCGAACTCCTCGGTCTCGGCGGCCTTGAGGTAGGCGAGGAACGCGCCGAGGGTGGGGTCCTCGGCGTCGCCGGCGAACGTGGCGGCGGCGTCGATGAAGGCGTCGAGGTCGGCGCGGGCGGTGACGGGGTCGAGCCCGGAGCGTGCGGCGACCTCGATGTCGAGCCCGAGCGCGCGTTCAACCTCGTTGACGAGATCGGGCAGCGGCAGGCCGACCTGGCCGCGCAGCGTGCGCAGCTCGTCGCGGAGCCTCCGCAGGCGCCCGAACCCCTCGGGCGAGTACGCCTCGGAGGGGCCGAGGTCGTCGAGCGCGTCGACCAGGCTGCCGGTCTCCTGGTTCAGCTCGCTGACGAGCTGGTGCAGCGGGTCTTCCGTCTCCTGCTCGGGCGGCGCCTCATCCGGTGGGGGCTCCGGCGCCTCCGGGGGCGTGACGTCGCGCGCCGCCTCCTGGGCCAGGGCGCGGGCGCGGCGGCCCAGGGCGACGAGATCGCGGGGGCCCAGGCGCCAGCGCGGGCCGGTGAGCAGCCGGGCCAGGGACGCGCCGGACGTCGGGTCGTGCATGGCCCGCAGCGTTGCGACGACGTCCTGGACCTCGGGGACGGTGAGCAGCCCGCCGAGGCCGACGACCTCGACCGGAATGCCGCGCGCTTCCAGCGCCCGCCTGATGAGCGGGAACTGCGACCGTTTCCGTGCGAGGACGGCGACGTCGGAGTACTGCAGCGGCTCGGTCTGCGGGCCGCCGTCGGGTGCGGTCCCGGGGTCGGCGGCCAGGAGCCGGGCGATGCGCGCGGCGATGCGGTCGGCCTCGTCCTCGACGGTGGGGAGCAGCGCGCATTCGACGCGACCGCGGTTCTCGCGCCCGGCGCCCGGGACGAGCCGGGGCACGGACTTCGTCTCCGCGCGCAGTTCCTCCTGGACCCTGGCGGCCGCCTCCAGGATCTGCTCGCCGTTGCGGAACGAGCGGCTCAGCTGGACGACGGGCGCCGGAACCGGCCGCCCGCCGGCGACTCCCGGCCGCAGGGGGAAGTCGTGGGCGAACCGCAGCAGGTTCCCGGCGCTGGCGCCGCGCCATCCGTAGATCGACTGGCAGGGGTCGCCCACGGCCGTCACCGGATGACCGGCCGCGAACAGCGACTTGAGCAGGACGAGCTGCGCCTGGCTGGTGTCCTGGTACTCGTCCAGAAGCACGACGGAGAACCGCGACCGCTCGATCATCCCGACCTCGGGGTGCTTGTAGGCGATCCGCGCGGCGAGGGCCATCTGGTCGCCGTGGTCGACGACCTCCCGGTCCGCCTTGGCCCGCCCGTACGCCTCGACCAGCGGCATCATCTGCTCGCGGACGGCGTGCTTGGCGAGGATGTCGCGCTGCGCTTTGAGCGGCTTCTTCACCACGGCGAGGCGCTCGTCCAGCCACGTCCCGACCTTGCGGACGTCCTCGGCCGTACGCAGATGCTCCGAGAGGTCTCCGGCCAGTTCCATGACGGCCTTGGTCACGGTGTCGGGCTGCCACTCGACGCGGTCCATGGGGCCGTCGTAGGCGTCCACGACGCGGGAGCAGATCTGCCAGGCGACGGCCGGTGAGATCAGCCGCATCGTGGGTTCGAGAGCCTCGCGCAGCGCGTGGTCGCCGAACAGCCGCGCGGCGTAGGAGTGGTACGTCGACACCATCGGCTCGCCGTCGAACAGGGCCTCGCCGCCGAGCCGCTCAAGCTCGTCGCCCGGCAGGACCTCGCGCAGCTTGTCGAGCCTCTTGCGCACGCGAACGCCGAGCTCGGCGGCCGCCTTGCGGGTGAAGGTCAGGCCGAGGACGCGTTCCGGCCGGACGAAGCCGTTCGCGACCAGCCACACCACCCGTGCGGCCATCGTCTCGCTCTTGCCGGACCCGGCGCCCGCGATCACCGCCATCGGCGCCATCGGGGCCTCGATCACCCGGGCCTGCTCCTCGGTCGGCTCCGGGATCTCCAGCAGCCGGGCCAGCTCTCCCGGCGTGATCACCCCACTCCCCCCGAGCTAGTCGCTCACTCCCCGACCTGGCCACCTTCGTCGTGTACGGGGCAGCAAGAGCGTACGGGACAGGTGCGACACTTGTCGTTCGCCCGCGCCTGGAAGACATCGCCGGCCATCCCGGTCGCGACGATCTCGATGAGCTTCTTCGGCCACTCCGGGTCCTCGTCGTCGGCGGGCGGCGGCTGCTCCTGCTCGCGCGCCTTGGCGGTGAACGCGGCCTTGCCGACCTGGACGAGCTTGGCGCCGCCGGGCTCGATCAGCCCGTGCCGCTCGAACGCGCCGAGCATCACCGCGTACTGGTAGACGCCGAGCTGCGGGTGGCGGGCCAGGTCATCCTTGGGGACGGCGGTGGAGGACGTCTTGATGTCGATGATGACCGCGCGGCCCTGCTCGTCGCGTTCGGCGCGGTCGATGCGGCCCTTGACGACGACGCGGCCGAGGTCGACCTTGAACGACTCCTCCAGCGCGACGACCTCGTTGGGGTTGTCGTTGTGCCAGGTGAGGAACTTGTCGACCATCCGGCCGGCCTGCTCGCGCTGCTTCTCGGAGTACCAGGAGCTGCGGAACTCCAGGTCGTTCCAGATCTCGTCGAGCCGTTCGGCGACATGGACCTCGTTGACGCCGTCGTCGGCCCCGGCCATCTCGGCGACGGCGTGGATGACCTTGCCCATCGTGCTGTACTCGTTGGGCCCGCCCTCCTGCGCGCCGACGGCGGAGGCGAGCAGCCAGCGCAGGCCGCACGTGGTGAACGCCTCGACCTGGGACGGCGAGATGGTGATGGTCTCGTCGTCGTCGAACGCGGGCCCGGCGTCGGACAGCGCGGTGATGGCGTACCAGTTCTCCGGTTTCGCGCCTCGCACGCCCGCACGCGCCAGGCGTGCCAGGTGGCCGGCGGCGGCGCGCCTCAGCGGTTCCGGACGGGACGGGTCCGCGACGGCGGAACGGAGGTCGGCCACCAGCGCGGACAGCGAGAGCCACCGCGTCTTCTCGTCCAGTTGCGATTGTTCGATCGCGCCTGGAAGGAGCTCGTTCAGGAAGCGGGACGGCCGTTCTTCGGTGTCGTCGCCGCCGACGGCCGTGATGACGAGGCGTTTGCGGGCTCGGGTGACCGCGACGTAGAAGAGGCGGCGTTCCTCGTCCAGCATCTTCGCCGCCATGGACGCACCGGCCGCAGCGCCGCCTTCCGCCTCGGAGCCGGCGGCGTGTTCGACCATCTCCTCGACGCCCAGCAGCGACCCGCGCAGGCGGACGTCCGGCCAGACGCCCTCCTGGACGCCCGCGACCACGACGACGTCCCACTCCAGGCCCTTGGAGCGGTGGGCGGTGAGGATCCTGACCGCCTCGCCTTGCGGAGCCTGTTCGGCGAGCGTGTCACCGGCGATCTCCTGGGACGCGATGTTGTCGACGAACAGCTCCGGCCCGGCTTGCGGAAGCCGGTCGACGAACCGTGCGGCATGGTCGAACAGCGCCACCACCGCGTCGAGGTCACGGTCGGCCGCCGCGCCGCGCGTCCCGCCCTTGACGCTCTGTGCCAGCAGTACGTCGGCCTGGCCGCTCTCCTGCCAGACGGCCCACAGCACGTCCTCGGCGGTGCCGCCGTCGTGGACGCTGCGCCGCGCCATATCGATGAGGTGCGCGATCCGCTCGGCCGGTGCGCGAACCCTTTCGTGGACGAGGACGAGCTCACGCGGATCGTTCACCGCCGCGATCAGAAGCTCCCCTAGCGGACGCTGACCGCCTGACAATTCCTCCAGGTCACGCAGGGCCCGTTTCAACCGCCGCATGGCGAGCGCGTCGGCGCCGCCCAGCGGGCCTGTCAGCAGGTCTTCCGCGACGACCTCGTCCAGGTACCCCTTCTTCAGCGCGGCCCGCAGCAGGATCAGGAAGGGGCGGACGGCGGGCTCGCTGATCAGGGGGACCTCGTCGCCCGCGACGACGACCGGCACACCGGCCTGCGAGAGCGCGCGCCGCAGCACCGGGACCTGCCGCACGGCGCTCCGCACGAGGACCGCCATACGCGACCACGGAACGCCGTCGAGGAGGTGGGCGCGGCGCAGTTCGTCGGCGACCAGCGCCGACTCCTGGCTTTCGGAGTCGGCGATCACAGCGCGGACTTCGCCCTCGTCCAGTTCCTCCACGGGACGCAGCGCGCGGTGTTCGGCGGCCCCGGCCGTCCCCGCGGGCAGGCGGCGTGCGATCCGGCGCGACGCGGCGAGGATCTCGGGCCCCATCCGGCGGCACGTCCGCAGGGCCACGACCGGCGCGGGATCGCCGTCGAGGGTGAGGAAGCGGTTGGGGAACTCCTGGATGCCCCGCACGTCGGCGCCACGGAAACCGTAGATGGACTGGTCGGGGTCGCCGACGACGACGAGCTCGCGACCGTCCCCGGCGAGGTAGTGCAGTAGGGCTTCCTGCGCCGGGTCAGTGTCCTGGTATTCGTCCACGAACACGACGTCGTAGGAATTCTGCTCCCGGATCCGCACTTCCTCGTCCGCGAGCATGCCGGCGGCCATGTGAATCAGCTCGCCGTAGTCGTAGGTGGGGACGGGGTCCAGCGCGAACCTGTCGACGTACCGGTCCATGAACGCGCCGATGGCGGGCCAGTCGTCGCGCCCGCGCATGCGTCCGACCGCGACGAGGTCTTCCGCGAAGTACTGCCGCTCGGCCGCCCGCAAGGTGAAGTCACGCAGTTCCTCGGCGAACCCGCGCGTCGCCAGAGCGGCCCTCAACCGTTCCGGCCAGTCGCGCGCACCGTCCGCCAGCTCGCCCTCCAGAAGGCGCCGCACTTCCAGCAGCTGCTCTGGTCCGGACAGGAGTCGTGGTGCGGCCTCTTCGTTCAGCACGGCATCGCGCCGGAGGAGCGCGTAGGCGTAGCTGTGGAAGGTCAGCGCCAGCGGAGTCCGCGTCGTCCGGTGGAGGCGCCCGGTGATCCGTTCCCGCAGCTCCCCCGCCGCCTTGCGGCTGAACGTCAGGACGAGCACGCGCTCCGGGTCGACGCCCCTGTTCTCGATGCGGTCGACGACCGCCTCGACGATCGTCGTCGTCTTCCCGGTGCCCGGACCCGCCAGCACCAGCATCGGCCCGCCGGCATGCTCGACCACCCGCCGCTGCTGCTCGTCGAGCACGGGCGGGACGGCCCGCGCGGGGCCCGCGCGGCGCACGAGACGGTAGGAAGCAGACGGCACAACAGTTCATTGGAACAGATCACCGTGACTGTTCTGGCCACAACACACGCATGTCGCCAACGTGACGGGCTCGCGGCCGCGCGGTTCCCCCGCCGGTCCCCCACCGGGGTTCAGGACGGGCCCGGCCAGCGCGCCCGGGTCATGTCGACGCGGCGGCCGTCCGGGCGCAGGGGCGTCCCCTCGGCGCGGTAGTGCTCGTGGGCGCGCCCGTCATGGCATTTCGGCGGGCTGCCGTCCGCCCGGATGACCCGCCACCACGGGACACCGCCGCCGTACAGGGACATCACCCGTCCGACCTGCCGGGGCCCGCCCCGCCCGACCAGCTCGGCGACGTCGCCGTAGGACAGGACGCATCCCGGCGGGATCAGCTCCACCGCGTCCAGGACGGCTTCGGCGTACTCGTCAGGCTCTGCTCGCACCCGCCAATTCTGGCCCCTGCCGCCCGGGGGAGGCACCACGGACGGATCAGGCCGGCGGTGGCTGGCCCTCCGCCGGGCCGGGCGGTCTGGGCTGCGGCGGCCTCGGCGGGTCGAAATCCGGACGCCCCTGAGGCTGCGGCTGCCCGGGAGGCGGCCCGAACTGCGGACGGCCCTGAGGTTGCGGCTGCCCAGGAGGCGGGCCGTACTGCGGACGTTCCTGAGGCTGCGGCCGGCCCGGAGGAGGGCCGTACTGCGGACGCCCCTGCGGCTGCCCCGGAGGCGGGCCGTAGGGGCCGCCGCGCGGCGGGACGGGCCGCGGGCCCCCTGCCGGGACGGGCTGCGGGCCCGCGGGCGGGCCTACCGCCGGGCGGGGGTGGCGGCGCCGGAACGTCATCGAGATCGCCCCCGCGGTGATCGTCCCGCCGATCCCGGCCGCGACCAGCGCGATGATCAGCGGAGTGACCCACGCCGGCCGCTCGATGACCTCCACCGGGCCCGGGTCGTCCGCGCCGAACCGCTGCCCGGCGGCCTTGTCCTTGGCGCCGCCCGACCCGGCGGACTCCAGCGCCCCGGCCGCCGAGAGCGCCCGCGACGCGTGCACCATGCCGAACCCGACCTCGGCGTTGTACTCGCCCGAGGGGCCGTGCTTGGTGCTGTCGATCAGCGCCTGGGAGACCAGGGCGGGCGCCATGTCGGGGTACTTGGCGCGGATCAGCGCGGCGATCCCGGAGACGACCGCGCTGGCGCCGCTGGTCCCGCTGCTCACGAAGTACTCGTCGCCCGGCCCCGCGACGGGCAGGCCCGCCCCCGGCGCGGACAGCAGCACCGAGAAGTTGCGGTTGGAGAACGGCGCGCGGGAGTTGTCGCCCTCCGTCGCGGCGACCGCGATGACGCCCGGGTAGGACGCCGGATAGGAGTACGGCGCGAAGCCGTCGCCGTCGAGGGAACCCGGCTCGTTGCCGTCGTTGCCGACCGCGGAGACGACCACGACGCCCTTGCCGATCGCGTAGCCGATGGCGGCGCGTTCCTCGGGGACCTCCTCGTTCTTGCCGAGCGAGAGGTTGATCACGTCGGCGCCCTTGTCCGCGGCGTGGCGGATTCCCCGTGCCACCGCGCCCTCGGCGTCCTCCGACAGCCGGTAGCGGACGTAGCCCGGGTCCTCCGGCTCGCTGATCGCCCGGACGGACAGGACGCGGGACTCCGGCGCCATCCCGATGATCCCGTCGCCGCCGCCGGACCCGTGCCCGTGGCCGGCGATCAGCGACGCCATCCCGGTGCCGTGCCGGCGCGTCGGAGCCGATCCGTCGTCGACCTCTTCGAGCATGTTGGGGCCGGTGGTGACCGACCCGGCCAGGTCGGCCTGGTTCGCGTCGACGCCCGAGTCGACGACGGCCACGGTGACGCCCTTGCCCTTGCTGACCTTCCAGGCGGCGTCCATGCCGAGCGCGTCGAGGATGGGCCGCTGCCGGTCGCGGACCTCGTCGGCGTGCGCGGGGACGGGCACGAGCCATGTCCCGGCCAGCGCCGCCGCGAAGACGGCGGCCACGGTGCGCGTCCTGGCCGTCCTGCCGTGGCGCCTGGCCATCCGGCCTCCCGTCAGCATCGCCCTCCCTGTCAGCACTGCCACTCGGGGCTGGAGCAGTCGGGCAGGGCCTTGGCGGACATCGACCGCGCGACCGCGTGACCGAGCTGCGGCGCCAGGGCGAACGGCCTGCCCGGCCGCTCCTTCTTGATCGCCGCCGCCGGGCGGCCGTCGGTCTGGCCCGAGGTCGTCAGCACGACGTACGGGCCGCCGCGGTCGACGGTTCGGTCCTGCCGGGCCTCGTCGGTGAACCGGGCCGACGCCGTCCCGGGGAACGGCGCCGCGTGCAGCGCGGGGGCCACCGAGCCGCTCCCGTCCGGGCCCTTCGAGCCGGGCAGTTCCTTGTACGCCCGGTCGGCCTTGAACGGGTCGGCGAAGACCACCACGCCGACCGTGACGACGACGCCCTGGAGCTGGTCGACGTAGGTGGCGCGCAGCACGGCCTTGCAGCCGTGCCTGACGATGGTCTGGGCGATCTGGGGGTCCACGGCCTGCGCGCACCCCTTGTCGGGGACGATGCCCGTCCGGTCCGCGTACTCGCTGTGCCCCGTCTGGGGGGCGTAGGGGATGCGCTCAGGGAAGATGCGCTGCGCCGTCCACGCCTGCCACCGCCGGGCCACCTCCTTGTTCGCCGCGCGCTGCAGCTCCGCGGTGGTGGGCTCACGGGTGAGGGTCGTCCAGGCGCCGGTGAAGGAGATCCCGGTGATGACGAGGTAGCAGCATCCGAGGACGAGCGCGACGAGCGCCCACTGCCGTCCGCGCAGGCCGAGCACCGTCACGGGCCGTCCTGGGGCGGGCCCCGGAGGACCGCCGTGCGAACCGCCGTACGGGCCGCCGTACGGGCCGCCGTACGGGCCCGCGGGCGGACCGCCCGGAGAGCCGCCCGTCATGCCGGGCGGGTGCGGGGGC
>NZ_SMKK01000106.1 GCF_004348425.1 Actinomadura sp. 7K507 | reverse complement strand
CCCAACCCCCAACATGCGCTAGAGTTTCGACCGTCGGACCGCCCCCAGGGCGGCCCGCCCGGGCGATTAGCTCAGTGGGAGAGCGCTTCGTTCACACCGAAGAGGTCACTGGTTCGAACCCAGTATCGCCCACCCTTACGACACAGGCCCTCCAGCACTCATGCGGGAGGGCCTTAATGATCAACTGGGTGGGAGGGAGGTCATCTCCCTCTCACCCAAACGAGGTCACGAGAAGGCCTCCCACGGTCCATCGCTCTCCGTAGCGGCGAAGCCGCCGCCCCGGTCTTCGAACTGGTCGCTGGAGTCGACGACGGTGTGCCGGTGCGGAACTCATGGACCCAGCCAGTCCGGTTACGCGTGCAGGGTCTTGGGTTCGTCGGGCTGCTCGTCCGGGGTTTCTGGGGCGTCGTCGATGACCTTGGGCACGCCGCGCAGGGCGAACCAGGCGGCCAGCGCGACGCTCAGGAGGAGGAAGGCGGCGGCGAACGCGGTGATGTGGAGGCCGTCCACGAAGGCGTGGCGGGCCGCCGTGGCGACGGCGCCGGCCAGTTGCTCGGGGAGCGAGGCGGCGACATGGAGGGCGCCGCCGATGGAGTCCTTGATCGTGGGTGCCGTCTCGTTCGGCACTCCATCGGGGACCTTCAGCGAGTTCGCGTACGCGACGTTGAGGACGCTGCCCAGCAGCGCGACGCCCAGGGCCCCGCCGATCTCCATCGCGGTCTCGGAGATGGCGGCTCCGGAGCCGGCCCGTTCCTTGGGGACGCTCGCCAGCACCGTGTCGCCGGTGACCGCGAAGGCGAGGCTGATCCCGAACCCGACCGGGATCATGACCATGACCACCTTGAGGTAGTCGGGCGAGACGCCGACCAGCACGTACATGCTCATGCCGATGGCGGCGACCACCATGCCGAGGGACACGGTCCTGGCCCGGCCGAGCGCGGTGATCAGGGGGGCGGCGAGGAGGCCGCCGGCCATACCGCCGACCGCGCCCGGAAGACTCGCCAGCCCCGCCTTGAGCGGTGACCAGCCGAGCACGAGCTGGAAGTACTGCGAAATGATCAGCGATTGGGCGACCATCGCGGACATGGCGAACATGTTGGTGGCGATCGCGCCGGAGAACGCGGGGAGGCGGAACAGCCGCACGTCGATGAGGGGGTGGGTGAGCCTGGTCTGCCGTCGCAGGAACAGCACGATGCCGGCGACGCCGACGGCGGCGGTCAGGGCGACGCGGGGCTGTGCGAGGCCGCCGTCGGCGGCCGCCTTCACGGCGTAGACGAGCGCGATGATGCCGGCGACCGACAGCAGCACGCTGATCGGGTCCAGCCGCCCGGGCCGGGGGTCGCGCGACTCCGGCAGCACCAAGGCGCCGACGATGAAGATCAGCGCCATGATCGGCAGGTTGATCATGAAGACCGAACCCCACCAGAAGGAGTTGAGCAGGGCACCGCCCACGATCGGGCCGATGACGAAGCCGGCCGCCGAGATGCCGCTCCAGATGCCGACCGCGGTGGTCCGTTCACGCGGGTCGGTGAAGGTATTGCGGATGATCGACAGGGTGGACGGCATGATCGTCGCACCGGCGGCGCCGAGCAGCGCCCGCGCCGCGATGAGCATTTCCGCGCTGCTGGAGTAGGCGGTGAGGACCGAGGCGGCGCCGAAGATGACCGACCCGATGAGCAGGAGCTTCTTGCGCCCGATGCGATCACCGAGGGAGCCCATCGTGATCAGCAGGCCGGCCAGCGCGAAACCGTAGATATCGGCGATCCACAGGATCTGCGTGGCGGACGGGTCCATATCCTCGATCAGCACGGGAATGGCCAGGTGCAATGCGGTGAGGTCGATGCTGAGCAAGACCGCGGCCAGGCAGCAAATGGCCAGTGTGGCACCCTTGCGCAGACGCCCTATCGGCGGTGATTGGTTAGACTGCACGCGTCAAACTCCCATTCAGGCCAATTCCTTGGCGATAGAACGCACGTATGCTCCGTAGTCGGACGACGGCAGTCGGGTGCCGAGCCGATGGCAGGCCTCGGCGTCGATGTAGCCCATCCGCAGGGCGACTTCCTCCAGGCACGCGATCCGCACGCCCTGCCGCTGCTCGAGCACCTGGACGTACTGGGCGGCCTGGAGCAGTGATTCGGGGGTGCCGGCGTCCAGCCAGGCGAAGCCCCGGCCGAGGTCGTACAGGCGCGCTTTCCCGCGCTCCAGGTAGACCCGGTTCACGTCGGTGATCTCCAGTTCTCCGCGGGCCGACGGACGCAAGTTCTTGGCGATGTCGATCACGTCGTTGTCGTAGAAGTACAGTCCTACGATGGCACGATTGGACCGCGGATTGGAAGGTTTTTCCTCGATCGAGACGAGCTTCCCCTCCGCGTCGGTGCGTCCGACTCCATAACGCGAAGGGTCTTCCACCGGAAAGCCGAAAAGAACACATCCGTCAATATCTCGCGCGTGCCTTTGCAGGATATCGTAGAAATTGTGCCCGTGAAAGATGTTGTCGCCTAGCACCAGCGCCACCGGGTCGGAGCCGATCCGGTCGGCGCCGAGGATGAATGCCTCGGCGATGCCCCTGGGTTCCGGCTGCTCGACGTAGTCCAGCCGGATGCCCAGCTGCGAGCCGTCGCCGAGCAGCCGCCGCAGCTGCGGCACGTCGACCGGGGTGCAGATCACCTGGATCTCGCGGATGCCCGCGAGCATGAGCACGGACAGCGGATAGTAGATCAGCGGCTTGTCGTTGACGGGCAGGAGCTGCTTGGAGACCGCCAGCGTGATCGGGTGCAGCCGGGTGCCGTGCCCGCCGGCCAGGAGGATGCCCTTCATACCGCGTCCACCAGCTCGTCCAGGAAACCGGTCATGACCCGGATGAAGCGCTCGTGCTCCTCCAGGTGCGGCAGATGGCTGGACTCCTCGAAGATCTCCCACCGGACGTCCGGGATGGCGTCCTGGAAAGGCTGGACCGTCGCCGGCGTCGCCTCGTCGTGGCGGCCGGAGACCAGCAGGGTGGGCACGGCGATCTCGGCGATCCGGTCCTCGATCGACCAGTCCCGCAGCGTGCCGATCACGTGGAACTCGTTCGGTCCGTTCATCGTGTAGTAGACCGTCGGATCGTTGTGGATCTCCATGAAGGTGGCCGTGAAGTCCCGCGGCCACGGCAGCACCCGGCAGACGTGCCGGTCGTAGAAGGCGCGCATCGCCTCGAAGTACTCCGGGCTGTCGAAGGTGCCGGCCGCCTCGTGCCGGCGCAGCGTCGCCTGCGTCTGCGCCGGCAGGCCCGCGCGCAGCTCCTCGACCTCCCGCAGCCACAGCGGCATGGAGGCGGGCGAGTTGGCGATGACCAGGCCGCGCAGCCCGGCGGGGCGGCGCGCGGCGTGCACGGCCGCGAGCATGCCGCCCCAGGAGTGGCCGAACAGCACGTAGCCGTCGGCGATCTTAAGGCGGCGCAGCAGGTTGTCCAGTTCGTCCAGGAACAGATCGACGTTCCAGAAGCCTGCGCCGCGTCCCGGCAGGTGGGTGGAGCCGCCGTTGCCGAGCTGGTCGTAGTGGACGACCGGCCAGTCGGCGTCGGTGAGCGCACACAGGTTCAGCAGGTAGTCATGGGTGGCGCCGGGACCGCCGTGGAGCGCGACCAGCGGTGGCCGGCCCGTGCCGAGGTCGCCGGTGATGCGGTACCAGGTCCGGTGCTCGCCGAACGGGACGGTGCCCTTCGCGCTGGGCGGCGTCGCCATCCCGCTCACACCGAGGACGTGCCGCGGGCGGCGCCGCGTTCGGCCGCCAGCCGTTCCAGCTCGGGAACGATGTCCACCGGGCTCGGCAGGGCGAGCAGCTCCTTCTGCAGCCGGGCCGCGTTGTCGTCGAACGCGGGCTCTTCCAGGAGCCGGGTGAGGCTGGAGCGCAGCCGTTCCGCGGAGAACTCGGCCGGATCGAGGACCAGCCCGGCACCCTGGTCCACCAGGCTCTCGGCGTTGCCGGCCTCGTCCCACAGCCAGCCCGGGACGATGAGCTGCGGTACCCCGTGCCGCAGCGCGTTCTGCATGGTCCCCATGCCGCCGTGATGGATGATCGCCGAGCAGGACGGCAGCAGCTCGTTGAGCGGGACGAAGTCCACCAGCCGGACGTTGTCCGGGACGCTGCCGGCGGCGACCGACGCGTAGACCTCCGGGGCCACGGTGGCGATCAGCTCGACATCGAGTCCGACGGCGGCTTCGAGCAGGTCCGAGACCGGGAAGCCGTCGGTGTCGGCACGCGGTATCGACAGCCCCATGGTCAGGCAGACCCGCGGGCGCTCCGGGCGCTCGTGCACCCAGGCGGGCACGGCGGACGGGCCGTTGTAGATCACCGGGCGCACCGGGATGGGATCCGCCTCGACCGGGACCCGGACCCAGGACGGCAGGGGGTCGATCGTCCGCTGGCCGAGTACCAGCTCCTCGTCGAACGGGGCGCCCGGGGCGGGTGCGTGGCCGAGCGAGGCCAGCCTCTCGTTGAGCCAGTCGGCCACCGGGTCGACCTGCTCCTGCTCGGGCTGTTCGGCTCGCAGCTCGTGGAACAGCGCACGCATCCGCGCCCAGTGGTCGGTGCCGAACAGCAGCCGCGCGTGGGGTATGCCGCCGGCCCGGGCCGCGACCGGCCCGGTGTAGGTCATGGCGTCCCAGACCAGCAGGTCCGGCTGCCATCGCGCGCAGAAGGCGACGAGGTCTTCGAGCGCGGCCTGGTCGGCCGACATCTCCGCGAAGACGCAGTACGTGCCGAGCGTGTCCCGCACGTACTCCCACGTGAGCTTCTCGGGACGGGTCTCGGCGATGTTGTAGCCGGAGCCGTAGCCGGGCTCGCCGGACCGGGGGCCGCCGGGCTGCCCCGTGTTGGGGGACTGGTCGGCGTCGCCCATCAGGTTGAGGACGTTGCCGACCGGCACCGCGGTGAGCCCGGCCCGCTTGATGGATTCGACGAGGTCCGGCTGGGCGGCCACGCACACCTCGTGCCCGGCGGCTCGCAGGGCCCAGGCGATCGGGACCGTGTTGTAAAAATGCGAATTGAGCGCAAACACCGTGAACAGAACGCGCATGCTTTTCTCCAGCCAGCCGGATCTGGTGTGAAACGGAACCGGAGCCTGTCAGCGCCGGCGCAGGCCGCCTCGCCATTACCGATCAACACGGTATTTAGACGGTGCCGGGCAGGCCAACCCCTAGCCCGCCCCAGAGCGTCCCCTAGGCGGCTCCGCATGGGCGGACTAGGGGTTATTCGAGGAGTTGATCTGCCGGTATGTTAGCCGTTGTGAATAACGAAAGGGCTGCGGATATGGGCAGCGATTCCCCGGCCGGCGGCGCGATCGTGTTCCCCGGCATGGGCCCGACGCCCTTCGCCGAGGTCGGGAAGTTCATGCTGACCAACCCCTGCGCTCGGCGGCTCGTCGCGGCCGCCGATGACGTGCTCGGCTACTCCCTCGTCGATCGCTATCGTGACTCCGACGAGGCCTACTCCGAGTCCGCGCAGGTCGCCTTCATGGTCAACTGCCTGGCGCTGGCGGAGTGGGCGGGCGAGGAGTTCGGCATCGCGCCGGAATACTGCGCCGGCCCGAGTTTCGGAGCGAAGGCGTCCACCGCCTACGTCCAGAGCCTGCCGTTCGCCGATGCGGTCATGATGACCGCCGAGTTCGCACGCTGCCTGGCCGGGTATTTCGCCGATGAACACCGGGACATCGTCACCCATTCGTTCATCCGCACTCCGGCGGACCTGCTGCACGAGGTGCTGTCGGAGATGGATGAACGAGGCAATTGGTACGACATTGCCTGCTATTTGGACCGTGACTTCTACATGGTCTCGCTCCACGAGGGCGACCTGGAATGGCTCCAGCAGCGGGTGCGCAGCATCGGCGGGCTCTCGCTCTACACGATGCGCCCGCCCATGCACTCCAAACTCTTCGGAGCACTGCGCCGCAAGGCCGAGGAGGAGGTCCTCGGCAAGCTGCGGTTCGCCGACCCGACGGTACCGGTGGTCTCCGACCACGACGGGTCGCTGCTGCGCTCCGGCGAGCAGATCCGGACGCTGGTGCTGGACGGTATCGTCCGCCCGCTGCGCTGGCCTGAGGTGGTGGCGACGCTGAGAGGGCTGGACGTGACCAAGGTGATGATCGCCGGCCCGGACGGCCTCTTCGGCCGGGTCGGCTGCACGACCGACAACTTCGAGGTCATGCGGCTGACGCCGAGGCTGGCGCTCCAGCCGCGGCGCAGGCCCGACGCCCGGGCGGGGAGATGACCATGTCCGACGACACCACCCCCCTCGCCGGCCCCCTGGCCGCGCGTTTCCTGCGCGGCGTGGCCGTCGCACCGGACCGCACGGCGATCCGGGCCCGCGACGGTGCCCTCACCTACGCGGAACTGCACGAGCGGGCACTGCGCTGGGCGGGGGCGCTGCTGCGCGCCATGCCCGACGGGCCCGGCGCCGCCGTCGGTGTCCTCGCGGGCAAGGGACTGGACGCCTACACCGGCATCCTCGCGGGACTCTACGCGGGGGTCACGGTCGTCCCGTTGAGCACCGAGTTCCCCGCGGCGCGCACACGGCAGATGCTGCATGCCGCGGGGGTGGCGGCGCTGGTCACCGACGAGCGCGGGTACGAGCTGCTGCCCGAGATACTCCTGAACAGCGCGCCGGGCGACGCGGCCATGCCGGTGCTCTGCCCGTCCCGCGCCGGCGGGCCGTTCCCCCGGATCTCCGCCGACGGTGCGCACGAGCTGGCGGCGCCGCGCCCCGTCGACCGCGCGGACCCCGCCTACATCCTGTTCACCTCGGGCTCGACCGGCCGCCCCAAGGGGGTACCGATCTCGCACGCCGCCAACGACCACTACTTCCAGGTGCTGGACGCCAGGTACGACTTCACCCCGGACGACGCCTTCTCGCAGACCTTCGACCTCAACTTCGACTGCGCGATGTTCGACATGTTCTGCGCGTGGGGGGCCGGGGCGTGCCTGGTCCAGGTACCCGCCTCCGCCTACCGGGACATGCCCGCGTTCATGGCGCGGGCGGGCCTGACGGTGTGGTTCTCCACGCCCAGCGCCATCGCCCTGGTGCGCCGGACGGGCGGGCTCGCCCCCGCCGCGATGCCCGGACTGCGCTGGAGCTTCTTCGCGGGCGAGGCGCTCAAGTGCCGCGACGCCGACGACTGGCAGCAGGCCGCGCCCACCTCGGCGGTGGAGAACCTGTACGGGCCGACCGAGCTGACCATCACCTGCACGGCGCACCGCTGGGACCCTGAGGCCTCTCCGCCGCGGGCGGTGAACGGCGTCGTCCCCATCGGCGGGCTGCACAAGGGACTGGAGTACCTGCTGCTCGGCCCGGACGGCGAGCCCGCCGACGGGGAGGGCGAGCTGTGCGTCAGCGGACCGCAGATGACCACCGGATACCTCGATCCCGCCGACGCCGAGGGCAGGTTCGTCGAGCGCGGCTCGCTCACCTGGTACCGGACGGGTGACCGGGTCCGCGAGGTGGGCGGCGAGCTGGCGTACCTGGACCGGATGGACGCCCAGGTCCAGGTACGGGGCTGGCGCATCGAGCCGGCGGAGATCGACAACGAGCTGCGCTCGTGCCCCGAGATCGAGGACGCCGTCACCGTGGCCGCCACGGCGGGGACGGAGGCCGAGCTCGTCGGCTTCTACACCGGACGGCCCGTCCCGGCGGTGGAACTGGCCCGGCGGCTGCGCCGCACCCTGCCGGAGCCGATGATCCCCCGGCGCTTCGCGCACCTCGCCGGCTTCCCGCTGAACCCCAACCGGAAGATCGACCGCTCGGCGCTGCTGGCCAGGGCGAACGTGATGGTGGGCGGCTCGGCCGCACCCTGAGCCGCACGCGGAGCTATACCTTGAGGGGCTTCCACCAGCCGGGGTTGTCCAGGTACCACTGGATCGCCTCGGCCAGACCCGTGTGGAAGGGGATGGCGGGGCGGTAGCCCAGCCGCCGCAGCTTGGTGTCGTCCAGCGAGTACCGGCGGTCATGGCCCTTGCGGTCCGCAACGTGTTCGACCATCTCCCAGCCCATGCCCAGGGCGCTCAGCAGCCGCTCGGTCAGCGTCCGGTTGGTCAACTCCGCCGATCCGGCGATGTGGTGGACCTCGCCCGCCGATCCGTGCTCGGCCACCAGTTGGATGCCTCGACAGTGGTCGTCGACGTGGACCCAGTCGCGCTCGTTGCCGCCGTCCCCGTAGAGGGGGACCTTCTTGCCCTCCAGCAGGTTGGTGACGAAGAGCGGGATGACCTTCTCGGGGTGCTGGTAGGGGCCGTAGTTGTTACCGCATCGTGTGACGCGCACGTCCAGCCCGTGGGTACGCGCCAAGGCCAAGGCGAGCAGGTCTCCGCCCGCCTTGGCGGCCGAGTAGGGGGAGTTGGGTGAGATCGGCGCATCCTCGGTCCACGAGCCGTGCGGGATGCTCCCGTAGACCTCGTCGGTGGACACATGGATCAGGCGGTCCACCCCTGCGTCGAGGCATGCCTGCGCGAGCCGGTGCGCGCCCACGACGTTGGTCAGCGTGAACTCGTCCCCGCTGGCGATGGACCGGTCGACGTGCGTCTCGGCGGCGAAGTTGACGACGACGTCATGGCCGCCGGCCAGGTCTGACACCAGGTCCACGTCGCAGATGTCGCCGCGCACGAACGTGAAGCCGCCCTCGACGGGCTGGAGGTTGGCCAGGTTCCCGGAATAGGTGAGCTTGTCCAGGACGGTGACCGACGCGCCCGCCCAGGCCGGATAACCGCCGGTCACGAGCGTGCGGACGTAGTGGGAACCGATGAATCCGGCGCCCCCGGCGACCAGGATGCGCATCCGGGTCACCAGGCCCACGCTTCCGGCGCCGGGCCGCCGTTGCCGATCGGCGGGAACAGCCGGTCGATCCTGGCCAGGACGTCCTCGTCCAGCCGCATCTCCAGCGCGCGGCGGGCGCCGTCCAGGTGCTCGGGCGTACGCGGCCCCACGACGATCGAGGTGACCCCGGGACGGGACAGCACCCACGCCATGGCCAGCTCGGCGGGGTCCGTTTCGAGTTCGGCGCACAGCTTCTCGTACTCGGCGATCGTGTCGCGTCCCCTCTCCAGCGCGACCATGGCCCGGCCCTGCGCGGTCTTGACGGCCGTCCCCTGCTCGAGTTTGCGCAGCGCGCCGCCCAGCAGCCCGCCGTGCAGCGGCGACCAGGCGAGCACGCCGATGCCGTACGCCTGCGCGGCCGGGATCAGTTCCATCTCGACGTGGCGGGTCACGAGGTTGTAGACGCACTGCTCGGACGTGATGCCCAGGAAGTGCCGCCGGTCGGCCGCCTCCTGCGCGGCCACCAGATGCCAGCCCGCGAAGTTCGACGACCCGACGTAGCGGATCTTGCCCTGCTGGACCAGCGTCTCCATCGCCTGCCAGACCTCCTCCCAGGGGGCCGACCGGTCGACGTGGTGCATCTGGTAGAGGTCGATCCAGTCGGTGCCGAGCCGGCGCAGCGACGCCTCGCACGCCGCGATGATGTGCCGGGCGGACAGCCCCTGGTCGTTGGGCCGGTCGCTCATCGGGTTGAAGACCTTGGTGCCCAGCACGACCCGGTCCCGCCGGCCGCCGCCGAGCGCGAGCCACTCGCCGATGACCTCCTCGGTGAACCCGCGCCGCACCTGCCAGCCGTACTGGTCCGCGGTGTCGAAGAAGTTGATGCCCTGCTCCAGCGCCTGGTCCATGAGCTGGAGGCTCTCGTCCGTGCTCATCCTGACGCCGAGGTTGAGCGTGCCGAGGCAGAGCCGGCTGACACGCAGCGCGGTCCGGCCCAGCCGTGCGTACTGCATGTCCGGGGTTTCCAGTGCGTCCGTCATGACCGTCCGATCAGGCTGTGCAGGCAGGCGACGAGGCTGCGCGCCTCCACGTTCAGGTAGTGGGAGTGGCGCAGCAGCCGGGCGAGCTGGTGGAGGGTGACCCAGCGGAAGTCGGAGTCTTCGAGCCGCGGGTCGGCGTCGGTCTCGACCGCCATGTACCGGTTCTGCGCGTGGTAGAAGCGGCCGCCCTCCTCCGACAGCACGGTGTCGAACAGGACGCGGTCCGGCTCGGCCTCCAGCACGCTCTGCAGGAACCGCAGATGCGCAGGCGGCGGGCCGGGCGCGTAGTTGCCGGGCGTGCACTGCACGGTGGGACCGAACTCGATGGCGTCCGCGTACCCGGGCCTCGTGTCGGGGCGGGCCAGCACATGCAGCACCCCGTCGATGCGGGTGACCAGGAACGCCACGATCCCGATGCCGCGGGGCTCGATCATCGGCTGGGTCCACTGGCCGACCTCGCGGCTGCCGGCCTTGACGTCGACCGCCATGATGTCGAAGTACAGCCCGTCCTCGTGCGAGATGGCGTACTCCGAACGCGTCCAGCCCTTGACCTCGTTGAGCGGCATGGTGCGGGTCCGCAGTTCCGTTCGGGCGCGGGCCTCGGTGACCCAGCTCTGGATCTCCGTGAGCGGGTGCACGCCGCCGACGTCGCTGTCGCACGAACGGACGACCGCGTCGCCCGGCCCGCCGCCGGGGCTCAGCGCCTCCGCCGGTCCCGGCCCCGCGAACGGCAGGCAGGCCAGCACCGTGCGCGCGTCCATGTTGACCACGTCGTCGATCGCCAGTAGCCCGTGCAGCTGGCCGAGGGTCAGCCAGCAGAAGCCGTCCAGCACCTCGATGTCGCCGTCCACCTCGACGACGATGTTGCGGTTGCGCTTGCGGTTGAACCAGGAGCCCTGCTCGGACTGCAGGACGTCCGCCAGCACCCGGTACCGCGAGGCTTCCCGGAAGTACTCCAGATAGGGCACACGGCCGCCGCCGTGCACCCGCATGTAGTTGCTCCGGGTCGCCTGAACGGTGGGAGAGAGCTGAACCCCGTTGTGATTACCCGGCTCGTTCTTGGCCTGCATCAGGAAGTGCAGGACGCCGTCGAACTCCCGCGCCAGGATTCCGAGAATCCCGATTTCCGGCTGGTTGATGATGGGCTGGTTCCAGTTCGGCACAGGGCCGTCCGGCATCCGCACGTCCAGCCCTTCCACGGTGAAGAACCGGCCGCTTCGATGCGCGATCTCCCCGGTGCCCGGTACCGTTTCCCAGCCCTCCAGGGCGGACAACGGAATCCTGCGGACCTCGGCGACGTCATTCCGCACGCGTTCGGCGTACCAGCGCTGGAATTCGGCCGTGCCGGTGACCACGCCTTCACCGCACAACGCCGACTCCGTGACCCGCACGGCCATCCGGGCGGTGCCGTGCCGGTCGGCGGGTTTCAGCGTCAGCGCAGGGTCGGGAAGGGTTCTGGTCACGGAAACTCCTCAGCGCGCGACAGCGACGCGGCCGAGCCTAATAATTGTTCTCCGGCGTTGGGAAGGCGGCCGGACGAAATGTGGTGTCGCGAGGCGTTCCAGCAGGGTGAGCGCGGAAAACCAAGGGGGCGGGACAGTTTTTACTAGGGGCCGACCCCCTTAACAGAGGGTCTGAATAGGGGTTGAGTCCGACGGAGGCCGGGGAATTACGATTCCCTTGTGCCTGAACTCCCCAAGTTCGACGAACCGCTCCATGTCGGCCGACCGAATATCGGCGACTCGGGCGAGCTGCGCAAGCACATCGACGCCGCCCTGGACCGCCGCTGGCTGACCGACGGGCCGCTCGTCCGGGAGTTCGAGGAGCGGATCGCCGAGCTCGCCGGCACCGCACACTGCGTCGCGACCTGCAACGCCACCGTGGGCATCCAGCTCGCCGCCAGAGCCTGCGGGATCGAACCCGGCGACGAAGTGATCGTTCCCGCCTTCACCTGGGTGGCGACCGCGCACGCGCTCAGCTGGATCGGCGCCGTTCCCGTCTTCTGCGACGTCGACGAGGAAACCGCGAATCTGTTCTCCGGCGCGGTGGAAAAGGTCCTGTCACCCGCCACCCGCGGCATTCTCGGAGTGCATGTCTTCGGCCGCCCCTGCCCGATAGACCCGCTGACCGAACTGGCCGGCCGGCACGGCGTTCCGCTTTTGTTCGACGCCGCGCACGGGCTGGGCTCCACCTATCAGGGACGGCCGGTAGGCGGCTTCGGCGAAGCCGAGGTCTTCAGCTTCCACGCCACCAAGTTCGTCAACAGCTTCGAAGGCGGCGCGGTGGTGACCGACAATGCCGAACTCGCCGCACGCGTCCGCGCAATGCGCAATTTCGGTATCGGCGCGGACGGCACGGTCGAGTCGCCGGGCACGAACGCGAAAATGAACGAGGCCGCCGCGGCCATGGGCCTGACCTCGCTGGGAGTCATGGACGAACTCATTGAGGCCAACCGGTTCAACCATGAACGCTATGCCGAAGGCCTGGCCGGCATCCGCGGCGTCCGGGTGCGCACGCAGGAACCCGGTGAACGCGCCAACCACCAGTACCTCATCGTCGAGATCGACGCGGCGGCCGCCGGCGTCCACCGGGACCATGTGCACCAGGTCCTCATGCGGCAGAACGTCCTGTCCCGGCGGTACTTCTACCCGGGCTGCCACCAGCTCGAACCGTACCGCGCCCGCCCGGAGCGTCATGCACCCCAGTCGCTGGCCAACTCCGAGGCGCTGGCCGAGCGGGTCCTCGCGCTGCCGACCGGCACCGCCGTCGGCGCCGCTGAGATCGCCGGCGTCTGCGAGATCATCCGGCTCACCGTCGAGGCCGCGTCCGCCGGATCAGATCGCCTGAGGGGAGGGTGAGATGGCCGACGAGGAGAAGTTGCTGGCGTACCTGAAGCGGACGACCGCCGATCTCCGCGATGCCCGCCGGCGGCTCGCCGAGGCGGAGGACGGCGCGCACGAGCCCATAGCGATCGTGGGCATGAGCTGCCGGCTGCCCGGCGGGGTGCGCACGCCGGACGAGCTGTGGACGCTGGTGGCCGACGGGGTCGACGCCGTCGCTCCTTTCCCGGCGGACCGCGGCTGGGACGTGGAAGGGCTGTACGACCCGGACCCGGACCGAGCGGGCAAGAGCTACGTGCGCACGGGCGGTTTCCTGGACGACATCGCGCACTTCGACGCCGGCTTCTTCGGGATCCCCCCGCGCGAGGCGCTGGCGATGGACCCGCAGCAGCGATTGCTGCTGGAGGCGTCGTGGGAGGCGTTCGAGCACGCGGGGATCGTTCCCGCGGCACTTCGCGGCACCCGCACCGCCGTCTTTGGCGGGGTCATGTACTGCGACTACGGCACCGGAACGTCCAGGCTCCCGGGGGACCTCGAAGGCTATGCGGCCAACGGCAACACCGGGAGCATCATCGCGGGGCGGGTGTCGTACCTGTTCGGCCTTGAGGGACCTTCGGTGTCGGTCGACACCGCGTGTTCGTCGTCGCTGGTGGCGCTGCACCTGGCCGTCCAGGCGCTCCGGCAGGACGAGTGCTCGCTGGCCCTGGCGGGCGGGGTGACGGTCATGACCGTCCCCAACATGTTCACCGAGTTCAGCCGGCAGCGGGCCCTCTCGCCGGATGGCCGGTGCAAGGCCTTCGGGGCCGGCGCCGACGGCACCGGCTGGGCCGAGGGTGTCGGCGTCGTGCTGCTGGAGCGGTTGTCGGACGCCGAGCGTAACGGTCACCGAGTGCTGGCGGTGGTGCGCGGGTCGGCGGTCAACCAGGACGGGGCCAGCAGCGGGTTCACAGCACCGCACGGGCCGTCGCAGCAGCGGGTGATCGCCCAGGCGCTGACCAACGCGCGGGTGCCGGCCGATCAGGTCGACGCGGTGGAGGCGCACGGAACCGGTACGAAACTCGGCGATCCGATCGAGGCGCAGGCGCTGATGGCCGCTTACGGCGAGGACCGGCCGGTGGGTCGGCCGTTGTGGTTGGGGTCGTTGAAGTCGAACATCGGTCATGCTCAGGCGGCTGCGGGTGTGGCGGGTGTGATCAAGATGGTCATGGCCATGCAGGCGGGGATGTTGCCGCGGACGTTGCATGTGGATGAGCCCAGTCCGCATGTGGACTGGTCGGGTGGGGCGGTGCGGTTGCTGACCGAGCCGCAGCCTTGGGAACCCAATGGTCATCCGCGGCGGGCGGGGGTGTCCTCGTTCGGGATCAGCGGCACCAACGCCCACGTGATTCTGGAAGAGGCGCCTGCGGCGGAGCCGCAGCCTGAGCCTGAGCTGCGGGTGGAGTTGCCGGTGGTGCCGTGGGTGCTCTCGGCCAAGTCCGAGGCCGGGCTGCGCGCCCAGGCGCAGCGGCTGGCCGAGCATGTGGCGGATCGTGAACTGGATCCGGCCGATGTGGGGTTCTCGCTGGCCACCGGCCGCGCCCACCTGGAACACCGTGCGGTGGTGCTGGGCGCCGACCCCGACGAACTCCTGACCGGACTGGACAGCGTCACGGGTCGGACTGTCGTTGGTGGGCGGTTGGCGGTGGTGTTCTCCGGTCAGGGCAGCCAGCGCACCGGCATGGGCCAAGACCTGTACGCCGCGTTCCCGGTGTTCGCCGACGCCTTCGATGAGGTGATGGCCCATTTCCCTGAGCCGTTGCGTCAGGTGATGTGGGACAACACCGACGGCGACGGCGGCGGGTTGGGGCAGACGGGGTGGGCGCAGCCGGCGCTGTTCGCGGTTGAGGTGGCGTTGTTCCGGTTGCTGGAAGCATGGGGGGTGCGGCCGGACTACCTGGCCGGGCACTCCATCGGAGAGCTGGCCGCGGCACACGTCGCCGGGGTGTGGTCGCTGGCGGATGCGGCGGTGCTGGTGGCGGCGCGGGGCCGGTTGATGCAGGCCCTGCCGCCGGGTGGGGCGATGACCGCGATCCGCGCCACCGAAGACCAGGTTCGGGCCCATCTGGTGGACGGGGTGGAGGTAGCGGCGGTCAACAGCCCGGACGGTGTGGTGATCTCCGGCCGCGAAGACGCGGTCGCCCAAGTCGCGGCGCAGTTCGACAGGGTGCGGCCGTTGCCGGTCTCGCATGCGTTCCATTCGGTGTTGATGGATCCGATGCTGGCCGAGTTCGAACACATCGCCGCGAGCGTGTCCTACCGGCCGCCTGCGGTGCCGATCGTGTCCAACCTGACCGGCGAGGTGGCCGACCCCGAACAGTTGTGCACCCCGGCCTACTGGGTGCGGCACGTCCGCGAGGCCGTCCGCTTCCACGACGGTGTGCAGACCCTGCGCGGCCACGGCGTCACCACGTTCCTGGAGGTCGGCCCGGATGCCGCGCTGACCGCCACGGCCGATCCCGGCGATGAGGCGGAGTTCGTGGCTGTCCAGCGCCGTGATCGGGATCAGGCCCGCCAGTTGCTGTCGGCGGTCGGGGAGTTGCACACCCGCGGTGTTCTGGTCGATTGGGCGGCGCTGTTCACCGGTGCTCAACGGGTCGACCTGCCGACCTATGCCTTCCAGCGGCAGCGGTTCTGGCTCGACTCGGTCGCCGTCCCGGCCGATCCGGCAGCGGCGGGGCAGCAGAACGCCGATCATCCGTTGCTGGCGGCGATGGTGGCGCTGCCCGGCAGCGATGGTGTGGCTTGGACCGGGCGCTTGTCGTTGGACGCTCATCCGTGGCTGGCCGACCACACCGTCACCGGAACGGTGCTGCTGCCCGGCACCGCGTTCGTGGAACTGGCGCTGTTCGCCGGTGAACAGGTCGGCTGTCCCACGATCGAGGAACTCACCTTGCACCATCCGCTGGTGCTGTCGCCCGATCAGGGCGCCGCGATCCAGGTCACCGTGGCCGGGCCGGACGAGGCCGGTCACCGTACGGTGGAGGTCCATTCCCGTCCCGAGGGCAGCGCCGACTCACTGTGGACGGTGCATGCGACCGGGACGGTGGGTCTCAGCACTGTCGAGGTGCGGGCCGGTGCGGGGGTGTGGCCGCCCGAGGGGGCCGTCGCGGTGCCGGTGCAGGAGTTCTACGATCGGCTGGCCGATCAGGGACTCGCCTACGGCCCGTCCTTCCAGGGCCTGCAGACGGCCTGGCGGCGCGGCGGGGAGGTCTTCGCCGAGATCGCGGTCACCGGCCTGGAAGTGGGCGGGTATGGCATCCACCCCGCACTGCTGGACGCCGCACTACACACAGCCTTCCTACACACCAACACCGACAGCACCGACACCGACACCGGCAGCACCGACACCGGCACCGACAGCAGCGGCAGCGGCTCCGGCTCGGGCTTGGGGGTGGCGGTGCCGTTCAGCTGGAGCGGCATCGGGTTGCACGCCGCCGGCGCGACCGCGCTGCGCGTCCATCTCCCCGACCCGCAGACCCTGCACATCACCGACACCGCCGGGGCACCGGTGGCCACCGTCACCACCGTCACCACACGCCCCCTGACCACCGGCCCGGCCGCCGCCACCCACAACTCCCTGTTCCGTATGGACTGGGTTCCTGTGGTCGTCACGGCGTCCGCGCCGGACACTCCGGAGATCGTCAGGGTGGACGACAAGGTGGAGTCGCCCGGGGACCTTCCCGGTCGAGTGCGCGCGGTCACCAACCGGGTGCTCGCGCTGCTGCAGCAGCGGCCGGCCGAAGAGGCGGCGACGGCTCCACTGCTGCTGGTGACGCGCGGTGCGCTGGCCGTCCAACCCGGTGATGACGTCACGGATCTCGCCCAGGCGGCCGTCTGGGGCCTGGTCCGCTCGGCTCAGGAGGAGGACCCGGGCCGGGTGGTGCTGGTCGACCTGGACGGTAGCGACTTTCCAGCAGACCTGGCCGCTCAGGCCATCGCCTCGGGCGAACCGCAGCTGGCTGTACGCGACGGTCGGCTCCTGGCGCCCCGGCTGGCGCGGGTGGACGGGGCGGATGCTGCCACCGGATGGGACCCCGACGGCACGGTACTGATCACCGGAGGAACCGGCGGGCTGGGGAGCCTGGTGGCCCGGCATCTGGTCCGCGAGCACGGTGTTCGGTGGCTGTTGCTGACCAGCCGCCGTGGCCAGTCCGCCGATGGCGCGATGGAACTGGCCGCCGAGCTGACCGGCCTTGGCGCGACCGTCCGCATCAGCGCGTGCGACGTGGCCGACCGGGACGCGGTCGCCAAACTGCTGGAGGAGGTGCCGGCCGAGCGTCCACTGCGCGCAGTCGTGCATGCCGCGGGCGTCCTCGACGACGGCGTGATCTCGTCGCTGGATCCGCAGCGAATGGACGCTGTGCTGCGACCGAAAGTGGATGCGGCATGGCATCTGCACGAGCTGACCCGCGATATGGATCTGTCGGCGTTCGTGTTGTTCTCGTCGGTCGCCGGTGTGCTGGGCGGGCCGGGGCAGGGCAACTACGCGGCCGCCAACGCGTTCCTGGACCAGCTGGCCAACCATCGGCGAGCACACGGCCTGCCGGCCCAGTCCCTGGCCTGGGGACCCTGGTCACAGGTCGCCGGGATGGCCGACGACCTCGATGAGGTCGGCCGTTCCCGAATGGCGCGGGGCGGCGTGCGTCCGCTGTCGGTGGAAGAAGGTCTGTTGCTGTTCACGACGGCCTCGGCGGCAGGCGGGCCCGCGCTGGTCCCCGCACGGTTGGACCTCGCGGCGCTGCGCCAATCAGGCGAGGACGTAGCGGCGGTGTTCCGGAACCTGATCCCCGTCCCCAACCGGCGGTCTGCGCAGGCGGGTGCCGAGGCCATGTCCGAACGCCTGGCCGGCCTTCCCGCCGATGAGCGTGAACGTACGTTGCTCGATCTGATCCGCGCCCACGCCGCGGAACTGCTCGGGCACCCGCCTGCGGTGATCGAGCCCGCCCGCAGTTTCCAGGATCTGGGTGTGGAGTCGCTGGTCGCGGTGGAGTTGCGCAATCGGCTCAGGTCCCACACCGGCCTCACGCTGGCCACCGCCGTGATCTTCGACTATCCGAGCCCCGCCCTGCTCGCCCGGCATCTGGCCGGACGACTTGACGACAACGGCCGGGCGGCCGTCCGTTCCGCGTTCGCGGAAATTGAGCGACTTGAGGCGATGCTCGCCGCGCTGGACGCGTCCGGGGGCGGGAACGCCGAGGTGACCGTCCGCCTGGAGGCGCTACTGCGCAAGTGGCAGGACAAACTCGGTGATCCGGCGGAACGTCCCGGATCGGATACCGATTACGCCTCCGCGACCGACGAGGAATTGTTCGAGGTCCTTGACAGCGAACTCGGGATCTCGTCCGCGGAACGGCACGACTGAACGACTTTGCCGAGAAAGCGACTGATGCCGGATGGCCGATAACGAGAAGCTGCGCGACTACCTGCGGCGCGCTACCACCGACCTGCAGCAGACCCGGCGGCGGTTGCGCGAGGTCGAGGCCGGCTTGCGCGAGCCGATCGCGATCATCGGCATGAGCTGCCGGTTCCCGGGCGGGGTGGAGACCCCCGCGGAGCTGTGGCGGCTGGTGGCCGACAGCGTCGACGCCGTCAGCCCATTTCCGGTGGACCGCGGCTGGGAGGATGGCGTCCGGTACGACCCCGACCCGGACCGCCCGGGGACGACCTACACCCGCGAGGGCGGGTTCCTGAACGGCATCGCCGAGTTCGATCCGGGGTTCTTCGGGATCAGTCCGCGTGAGGCGCTGGCGATGGACCCGCAGCAGCGGTTGCTGCTGGAGACCTCGTGGGAGGCCCTGGAGCACGCGGGGGTCGCTCCGCTGTCGCTGGGCGAGACCCGCACCGCCGTCTTCGCAGGTGCGATGTACCACGACTACACCACCCGATCCCTCCAGGTGCCCGAGGACGTCGGAGGCTATGTGATGACCGGCAACTCGGCCGCCGTGCTGTCCGGCCGGGTGGCTTACGCCCTAGGGCTGCAAGGCCCTGCCGTCACCGTCGACACCACGTGCTCCTCCTCGCTGGTCACTATCCACTTGGCCTGCGAGTCATTGCGGAGGGGGGAGAGTGAGCTGGCCTTGGCCGGTGGTGCCACGGTCATGTGCACACCTGAGGTTTTCGTGGAGTTCAGTCGGCAGCGGGCGCTGTCGCCTGATGGCCGGTGCAAGTCGTTTGCGGCGTCGGCCGATGGGGTCGGGTGGTCTGAGGGTGCCGGCGTTGTGCTGCTGGAGCGGTTGTCGGACGCTGAGCGTAATGGTCATCGGGTGTTGGCGGTGGTGCGTGGGTCGGCGGTGAATCAGGATGGTGCTTCCAATGGTTTGACCGCTCCTAATGGGCCGTCGCAGCAGCGGGTGATCGCGCAGGCGCTGGGCGGGGCGGGGCTCAGTCCCGGCGAGATCGATGCCGTTGAGGCGCACGGCACCGGCACCACTCTGGGCGACCCCATCGAAGCCCAGGCGTTGATCGCCGCCTACGGCGAGGACCGGCCGGAGGGTCGGCCGTTGTGGCTGGGTTCCCTGAAGTCGAACATCGGCCATGCTCAGGCGGCTGCCGGGGTGGCGGGCGTCATCAAGATGGTCATGGCCATGCAGGCGGGGACGTTGCCGCGGACGTTGCATGTGGATGAGCCCAGTCCGCATGTGGACTGGTCGGCGGGTTCGGTGCGGTTGCTGACCGAGCCGCAGCCCTGGGAGCCCAACGGGCATCCGCGGCGGGCGGGGGTGTCCTCGTTCGGGATCAGCGGCACCAACGCCCACGTCATCCTCGAAGAAGCACCCGCTGCGCACTCCGCCTCTGAGCCTGAGCCGCGGGTGGAGTTGCCGGTGGTGCCGTGGATGCTCTCCGCCAAATCCGAGGCCGGTCTGCACGCCCAGGCGCAGCGGCTGGCCGGGCACGTGGCAGATCGTGATCTGGATCCGGCCGATGTGGGGTTCTCGCTGGCCACCGGCCGCGCCCATCTGGAGCACCGTGCGGTGGTGCTGGGCGCCGACCGCGATGAACTCCTGGCCGGGCTGGACGGTGTCACGGGTCGGACTGTCGTGGGTGGGCGGTTGGCGGTGGTGTTCTCCGGTCAGGGCAGCCAGCGCACCGGCATGGGCCAAGACCTGTACGCCGCGTTCCCGGCGTTCGCCGACGCCTTCGACGAAGTCATGACCCATTTCCCCGAACCGCTCCGCCAGGTGATGTGGAACGACAACCAAGACGACGGTGGGTTGGGGGATACCGGGTGGGCGCAGCCCGCGCTGTTCGCCATCGAGGTGGCGTTGTTCCGGTTGCTGGAAGCATGGGGGGTGCGGCCGGACTACCTGGCCGGGCACTCCATCGGAGAGCTGGCCGCGGCACACGTCGCTGGGGTGTGGTCACTGCCCGACGCGGCGGTGCTGGTGGCGGCGCGGGGCCGGTTGATGCAGGCCCTGCCCACGGGTGGGGCGATGACGGCGATCCGCGCCACCGAAACCCAGGTTCAGGCCCATCTGGTGGACGGGGTGGAGGTCGCGGCGGTCAACAGCCCGGACGGTGTGGTGATCTCCGGCCGCGAAGACGCCGTCGCCCAAGTCGCGGCGCACTTCGAGACGGCGCGGCCGCTGCCGGTCTCGCATGCGTTCCATTCGGTGTTGATGGATCCGATGCTGGCCGAGTTCGAACACATCGCCGCGAGCGTGTCCTACCGGCCGCCCGCGGTGCCGATCGTGTCCAACCTGACCGGTGACCTCGCCGACCCCGACCAGCTGTGCACCCCGGCCTACTGGGTGCGGCACGTCCGCCAAGCCGTGCGTTTCCACGACGGTGTGCAGACCCTGCGCGGCCACGGTGTCACCACGTTCCTGGAGGTCGGCCCGGATGCCGCGTTGACCGCTACGGCCGACCCCGGCGATGAGGCGGAGTTCGTGGCCGTCCAGCGCCGTGATCGGGATCAGCCCCGCCAGTTGCTGTCGGCGGTCGGGGAACTGCACACGCGCGGTGTTCCGGTCGATTGGGCGGCGCTGTTCCCCGGCGCCCAACGAGTCGACCTGCCCACCTACCCCTTCCAACGCCAGCGGTACTGGATGGACAGCACGCCCGCTGCGGCGGTGGCAGCCACAGGCACGACGGCCGCTGAGACCGCCTTCTGGGCGGCCGTCGAGCAAATGGACGCCCGTGGCCTGGCCGACGATCTGGGGGTCGAGCTGACGCAGTTGGACGACCTGTTGCCTGCCCTGGCGTCCTGGCGTGGCCGGGCGCGGGAGCAGGACGCCATGGACCGGCGCCGCTACCGGATCACCTGGTTTCCCCTGACCGCGCAGCAGCGGTCGCAGAGCCCGTTGACCGGTACCTGGCTGCTTCTGGTACCGGCCGGGCACCAGGATCGCCGGCTGCCCGAAGCCGTCGCGGCAGCGCTGGGCGCACGTGGTGCGCACGTGGTGCCGATCCCGGTCGACGGCGCAGACCGCGAGCGCATCGCCGCCGAGCTTCGCGGCCATATCGAACCGGCCCCGGCCGGCGTGCTGTCGTTGCTCGCGCTCGACGAGCGCGCGGACCCGCACCACCGGACGCTCTCCAGCGGCGCCGCCGCGACGGTCGCCCTCGTCCAGGCGCTGGCCGACCTTGATGTCACCGCGCCGCTGTGGTGTCTCACCTCCGGAGGCGTGGCCGGGCAGCCGGACCCGATCAGCCCGGCGCAGGCCATGGTCTGGGGGCTGGGCACGGTGCTGGCCGTCGACCATCCGGACACTTGGGGAGGCTTGGTCGATGTTCCCGGCGCTTTGGACGACCGCACGGCCGCGCTGCTGTGCGGCGTGCTCGCCGCCACCGGAGGCGAGGATCAGCTCGCGATCCGGCCCGGCGGCATCTTCGCGCGCAGGATGATCCGCGCCCAGGAGGGCGAGCGGCCTGCGGCCCGTCCCTGGCGGCCGCGCGGCACGGTGCTCGTCACCGGAGGCACCGGCGCGCTCGGGGCCCAGGTCGCGCGCTGGCTGGCCGCCGGTGGAGCGGACCACGTGGTGCTCACCAGCCGCCGGGGCCCCGCGGCCGAGGGCGCCGCGGACCTGCACGCCGAGCTGTCCGCGCTGGGCGCCCGGGTCACGGTCGCCGCCTGCGACGTCACCGACCGGGCTTCGCTGGGCCGGCTGCTGGACTCGCTGCCCGGCGAGGAGCCGCTGACCGCCGTCGTGCACGCGGCCGGCACGATGCACGGCGAGGCGCGGGTGCCCGAGCTCAGCATCGCCGAGTTCGAGGAGATCGGCCATGCGAAGGTCGCCGGTGCGGCGAACCTCGACAACCTGCTCGGGGACCGGGCATTGGACGCCTTCGTGCTGTTCTCCTCAAGTGCCGCGGCATGGGGGAGTGCCGGCCAAGCCGCCTACGCCGCCGCGAACGCCTACCTTGATGCGCTCGCCCACCGCCGCAGGGCGCGCGGTCTGACCGCGACCGCCATCGCGTGGGGTCCCTGGAGCGGTGGAGGCATGGTCAACGCCGAAGCGGACTCGCTGCTGCGCCGTATCGGAGTGCCGCCACTGGAACCGGGGTCGGCGCTGGACGTGCTGGGCCGGGCCCTCGACCACGACGAGACCCATCTGGTGGTCGCCGATATCGAGTGGTCCCGGTTCGTGCCCGCCTACACCGCCGCCCGCCCCCGGCCGCTGCTGTTCGCGCTGCCCGAGGTGAAGGAGATCCTGGCGGCGCACGGCGCCGCAGGCGAGGCCGAGGAGCGGGCCGCGGCCGCTGCGGATCTCGCGGACCGGCTGGCCGGGCTCCCCGCGACGGAACGCGTCCGGTCGCTGATCGAGCTGGTGAGCTCGCATGCCGCGCAGGTGCTCGGCTACCAGGAGGGCGGCGAGATCGAGCCGGCGCGGGCGTTCAAGGACGTCGGCTTCGACTCGATGACCGCGGTGGACCTCCGCAACCGGCTGGGCGCCGCGACGGGGCTCCCGTTGCCCACCACGCTGGTGTACGACTACGCCACCCCGGCGGCGCTGGCCGGACACCTGCACGCCGAGTTCTTCCCGGATGGCCGGACGAGCGCAGAGCCCGTGCTGGCCGATCTCGATCGGCTCGAAGCGGCGGTCACGGCGCTGGCGCCCGAGGAAATCGAACGGACGCATATCACGGCACGGCTACAGTCGCTCATCGCGAAGCTCAACCAGACCCTTGGCGAGGCCGACGGCGCGGTGACCGTCGACCTGGAAATGGCGAGCGCCCAGGACGTCTTCTCGTTCATCGATAACGAGCTCGGGCTGTCGTGATTTCGGTTCCCAGGTAGGCCGGGGGGTCAGGGGTCCTCTAGGGGCGAGCTAGGGGTTGGCCCGCACAATGGTCGCTCGGTAATCTAGACAAAAGCGAAAATGCCTGCAATATGCATAATTCTATTTAGCCGTGTCCATGGCTTCGGGGCTCCTAATTGCATGCAGTGAGGTGAAATTGTGGGAAACGATGAGAAGTTTCTCGACTATCTCAAGCGAGTGAGCACCGAACTGCAGCAGACCCGCCAGCGGTTGCAGCAGGTCGAAGCCCAGGACAGCGAACCGATCGCGATCGTCGCAATGGGCTGCCGGTTCCCCGGCGGCGTCAGCTCGCCTGAGGAACTGTGGCGGCTGGTCGCCGCCGGCGAGGATGCGATTTCACCATTCCCGGAGGATCGGGGCTGGGACCTGGACGCATTGTTCGACGGCGACCTTGATCGCCCCGGCACCACGTACGCGCGCGCGGGCGGGTTCGTCGACGACATCGGGCACTTCGACGCCGGCTTCTTCGGCATCTCCCCGCGCGAGGCGCTGGCGATGGACCCGCAGCAACGGCTGATGCTGGAAGTCGCCTGGGAGACCATCGAGCGGGCCGGCATCGATCCGGAGTCGGTGCGCGGCACACGGGTGGGCGTGTTCGGCGGCTCGGGCGGCCAGGACTACGGCGAGCTGATCGCTGGACGGCCCGAGGTCGCGGAGGCGTACCTGGGCACCGGTTCCACGGGCGCGGTCATCACCGGCCGTGTCTCGTACACGCTGGGCTTGGAAGGACCGGCCGTGACGGTCGACACCGCCTGCTCGTCGTCGCTGGTGGCGCTGCATCTGGCGTGCCAGTCGCTGCGGCGCAGGGAGTGCACCCTTGCACTGGCGGGCGGGGTGACGCTGATGTCGAAGCCCGAGCCTTTCATCGCCTTCAGCCGGCAGGGCGGGCTGGCGGCCGACGGGCGCTGCAAGCCGTTCGCCGATGGCGCCGACGGCACGGGGTGGGCCGAGGGCGTCGGCCTGCTGCTGCTGGAGCGGCTGTCGGACGCCCGCCGAAACGGCCACCGGGTACTGGCGGTGGTACGGGGTTCGGCCATCAATCAGGACGGGGCGTCCAACGGGCTGACGGCACCGAACGGCCCGTCGCAGCAGCAGGTGATCCGGCAAGCGCTGGCCAACGCGCAGGTACCGGCGGATCAGGTCGATGTGGTCGAGGGGCACGGCACCGGGACACGGCTGGGCGATCCCATCGAGGCGCAGGCGCTGTTCGCCGCATACGGCCAGGGTCGGCCGCAGGAGCGGCCGCTGTGGCTGGGCTCGGTGAAGTCGAATATCGGCCATGCCCAGGCCGCAGCCGGCATCGCGGGCGTGATCAAGATGGTCATGGCGATCCGTGCCGAGACGCTGCCCGTGACACTGCATGTCGACGAGCCGACCCGGCATGTGGACTGGTCGGCCGGGGCCGTACGGCTGCTGACCGCGTCGCGGCCATGGGAGGCCGGCGATCACCCTCGGCGGGCGGCCGTGTCCTCGTTCGGAGTCAGCGGCACGAACGCGCACGTGATCGTAGAACAGGCGCCGGTCGCCGAAACCGAACCGGAGCCTGGGCCGGTGCCTGGGCGGACCGGCCCGGCGGCGAGGCCGTTCCTGCTGTCCGCCAAGACCAAGGAGGCGCTGGCCGCCCAGGCACAACGGCTGAAGTCATCCCTGGAGACCGACAGTCTGCTCGATGTGGCCTACTCGCTGGCCACCACCCGTGCCGCCTTGGAAACCCGCGCCGTCATCCTGGCCGGAACGCCCGCGGACCTGGGCCAAGGCATAGACGCCTTGATCACTGAAACTCCAAGCCCCGGCGTGGTACGAGGGGTGGCCGGCAACGGGAAGCTGGCTCTGCTGTTCTCCGGTCAGGGCAGCCAGCGCACCGGCATGGGCCGAGAGCTGTATGCGGCGTTCCCGGTGTTCGCCGAGGCTTTCGATGAGGTGATGGCCCATTTCCCTGAGCCGTTGCGTCAGGTGATGTGGGACAACACCGACGGCGACGGCGGCGGGTTGGGGCAGACGGGGTGGGCGCAGCCCGCGTTGTTCGCGGTTGAGGTGGCGTTGTTCCGGTTGCTGGAAGCATGGGGGGTGCGGCCGGACTACCTGGCCGGGCACTCCATCGGAGAACTGGCCGCAGCACACGTCGCCGGGGTGTGGTCACTGCCCGACGCGGCGGTGCTGGTGGCCGCCCGGGGCCGGTTGATGCAGGCCTTGCCGCCGGGTGGGGCGATGACCGCGATCCGCGCCACCGAAACCCAGGTTCAGGCCCATCTGGTGGACGGGGTGGAGGTAGCGGCGGTCAACGCCCCGGATGCGGTGGTGATCTCTGGTGACGCCGACGCGGTCGCCCAAGTCGCGGCGCGGTTCGACCGGGTGCGGCCGTTGCCGGTCTCACACGGCTTCCATTCGGTGTTGATGGATCCGATGCTGGCCGAGTTCGAGGACATCGCCGCGAGCGTGTCCTACCGGCCGCCCGCGGTGCCGATCGTGTCCAACCTGACCGGTGACCTCGCCGACCCCGACCAGCTGTGCACCCCGGCCTACTGGGTGCGGCACGTCCGCGAGGCCGTCCGCTTCCACGACGGTGTGCAGACCCTGCGCGGCCACGGTGTCACCACCTTCCTGGAGGTCGGCCCGGATGCCGCGCTGACCGCCACCGCCGACCCCGGCGACGACGCCCAGTTCGTGGCCACCCTGCGACGCGACCGCCCGGAACCGCGCGAAGTGATGTCCGCGATAGGACGTCTTTTCGTCCGCGGCGTTCCGATCGACCGGGCCGCGCTGTTCGCCGGTAGCGGCGCCAAGCAGGTCGACCTGCCGACCTACGCCTTCCAGCGCAAGCGCTACTGGATCGAAGGGGCGGCCTCGGGCGACCCGGGCGCGGTGGGCCTGGGGTCGGTCGAGCATCCGCTGCTGGGCGCGGCGGTCACGCTCGCCGATTCCGATGGCGTGGTGCTCACCGGCAGGTTGTCGCTGCGATCGCATCCATGGCTGGCCGACCACGCGGTGATGGAAACGGTGCTGCTGCCCGGCACCGGGTTCGTCGAGCTGGCCGTCCGCGCCGGCGACGAAGTCGGCTGCCCGGTCATCGACGACCTCACCATCGAGGCCCCGCTGGTGTTCCCCACCCGCGGCGAGACCGTCCTGCAGGTCATCATCGGTCCGCCGGACCGGTCGGGCGGCCGTCCGGTCGCGATCTACTCGCGCCCGCAGGAAGCCGACCAGGAATCCTGGCTCCGCCACGCCAGTGGCACGGTCATGCCCGAGACCGGCGAGACCCCGCCGGCCGAGCTCACGGTCTGGCCGCCGGAGAACGCGGTCGCGTTGCCGGTCGACGGTCTCTACCAGCGACTCGTCGAGCAGGGCTTTCAGTACGGTCCCGCGTTCCAGGGCCTGCGGGCGGCGTGGCGCCGGGGCGCGGACATGTTCGGTGAGATCGTGCTGCCCGAGGCGGCGGGCGAGGCCGCCGCGTTCGGCCTGCACCCCGCGCTGCTGGACGCCGCGATGCAGCCCCGCTTCCTTGACGGCGACGACGGCGGCATGGGGGAGACCTCCATCCCGTTCTCGTGGAACCGCGTCACCCTGCACGCTGCCGGTGCCTCGGTGCTGCGGGTGCGGCTGTCGCCTCACGGGTCGGGCCTGCGGATGACCGTGGCCGACGGCACCGGGGCGCCGGTCATGTCGGTGGAGTCGCTGGTGGCGCGTCCGGTGTCGGCCGAGCAGCTCAACGCCTTCCAGAACGCAAGGCCGGACTCGCTGTTCCGGGTCGAGTGGGTCGGTGCGACCGCACCGTCTCCCGCCGACGGTCACTGGGCGCTGCTCGGACCCGACGCGTACGGCGTCGGCGGCCGCGTGAAGACTCAGCACGACGACATGGCCGCGCTGGACGGGGACACCCCTGACGTCGTGGTGGCCTGCTGCACGACGGACCCGGCCCTCGACATGCCCGCCCAGATCCGCGCGGCCACCGCTCATGCCCTGGAACTGCTGCAGGGCTGGCTCGCCGCGGAACGGCCGGCGTCCTCGCGGCTGGTACTGGTGACGCGGGGCGCGATGGCCGCCCAGCCCGGAGACGGGGTCACCGATGCCGCGCAGGCCGCCGTGTGGGGCCTCGTGCGGTCGGCGCAGGCCGAGAGCCCGGACCGGTTCGTGCTGGTCGATCTTGACGAGGAGGCGGAGTCGACGGCCGCGCTGGCGGCCGTGGTCGCCTCGGACGAGCCGCAGGTCGCGGTCCGCGGCGGGACGTTGCTGGTGCCCAGGCTGGCCCGCGCCACCGGGCTCGCGCCGGCGCCCGCCCCGCGATGGGACCCCACCGGGACCGTGTTGATCACCGGTGGCACTGGCGGGCTGGGCAGCCTGGTCGCGCGGCATCTCGTGACCGAGCACCAGGTTCGCCGGCTGCTGCTGGTCAGCCGCCGCGGCATGGCGGCCGAGGGCGCCGCGGAGGTCGTGGCGGAATTGACGGAGCTCGGCGCGCACGTACGTGTCGAAGCCTGCGACGTGGGCGACAAGGCGTCCCTCGCGGCGCTGCTGGCCGGCATCGACCCCGAGTGGCCGCTGTCGGGTGTCGTCCATGCGGCGGGTATCGCCGACAACGGCGTGATCGGCGCGCTGACGCCCGAACGGCTCGACGAAGTGCTGCGCGCCAAGGCCGACGCGGCCTGGCACCTGCACGAGCTGACCCGCGACATGCCGCTGCCGGCGTTCGTACTGTTCTCCTCCTCGTCGAGCGTGGTCGACGGCCCCGGCCAGGGCAACTACGCGGCGGCCAATGCGTTCCTGACGGCGCTGGCCCAGCATCGGCACGCCCAAGGGCTGGCCGGCCAGTCGCTCGCGTGGGGCCTGTGGGGCGAAGGCCGCGGCATGGTCGAGCAGCTCCGGGACTCCGACCGGCAGCGGGTCAACCGGTGGGGCATGGTCGAGCTGACCACCGCCGCGGGTCTGGACTTGTTCGACGAGGCGACCATGTTCGCCGAGCCCGCGCTGGTGCCGGTGCAACTGGACACCGCGGCCATCCGTACCCGGGGCGACGGCGTTCCGCCCATCCTCAGCGGCCTGGTACGGCGCCCCGCCCGCCGTGTCGCCGAGACCGGACCGGCCCCGGACGGTCCGGCACTGGCCCAGCGGCTGGCCGGGCTGCCGGACGGCGAACGGGACCGCGTGGTGCTGGAGCTGGTCCGTACCAACGTCGCGTCCGTGCTGGGCCACGACTCCGCCGATGCCGTCGAACCGGCCCGGGCGTTCCGGGAGCTCGGCTTCGACTCCCTCACCGGGGTCGAACTCCGGAACCGGCTCAGAACCGTCACCGGCCTGCCGATCCCGGCCACCGTCGTCTTCGATTACCCCAGCAGCCGAGCACTGGCCGACTTTCTGCTGGCCGAGTCGACGGGCGCCGGTCCGGACCACGCCGCCCCGGTCGTCCCGGTGGGGGCCGGTGACGAACCCGTCGCGATCGTGGGCATGGCCTGCCGATACCCCGGCGGCGTCACCGGTCCCGCGGAGCTGTGGCGGCTGGTCGCCGACGGCGGCGACGGGATCACCTCGGAGATTCCCGCCGATCGCGGCTGGGACGCGCACCGGCTGCTGGACCCCGAGCTCAGCCGCCCCGAGACGACCTACGTCCTGGACGGCGGCTACCTCTACGACGCCGGTGAGTTCGACTGCGAACTGTTCGGCATCTCCCCGCGCGAGGCGCACAGGCTCGACCCCCAGCTACGGGTGCTGCTGGAGGCGTCTTGGGAGGCGTGCGAGCGCGCCGGCATCGACCCGACGTCACTGAAGGGCAGCCCGACCGGAGTATTCGCTGGGCTGATGCACCACGACTACGTCGCCAGCGCCATCCAGGGCAGTGTGATCTCCGGCCGTGTCTCCTACACGCTCGGCCTGGAGGGGCCGTCCGTCACCGTCGACACTGCATGTTCCTCCTCGCTGGTCGCGATTCACTTCGCGGCCCAGGCGCTGCGCCAAGGCGAGTGCACGCTGGCACTGGCCGGCGGCGTTTCGGTGATGGCGACCCCCGACATGTTCACGGAGTTCAGCAAGCAAGGCGCGCTCTCGCCCGACGGCAGATGCAAGTCCTTCGCCGCGTCCGCCGACGGCACGGGCTGGGGCGAAGGCGTGGGCGTGCTCGTCCTGGAACGGCTGTCGGACGCCCGCCGCAACGGCCACCCGGTGCTTGCCGTGGTGCGTGGCAGTGCCGTCAACCAGGACGGCGCCTCCAACGGCTTCACCGCGCCGAACGGGCCGTCCCAGCAGCGCGTGATCCGGCAGGCACTGGGCGTCGCCGGATTGACGGGCGACCAGGTCGACGCGGTGGAGGCGCACGGCACCGGCACGAAGCTGGGCGATCCGATCGAGGCCCAGGCGTTGATCGCCACCTACGGCCAGCAGCGGCCGGAGGGGCGTCCGTTGTGGCTGGGGTCGTTGAAGTCGAACATCGGCCATACCCAGGCGGCTGCCGGGGTCGCGGGTGTGATCAAGATGGTCATGGCCATGCAGGCGGAGACGCTGCCGCGGACGTTGCATGTGGATGAGCCCAGTCCGCATGTGGACTGGTCGGGTGGGGCGGTGCGGCTGCTGACCGAGCCGCAGCCCTGGCAGTCCAACGGGCATCCGCGGCGTGCGGGCGTCTCCTCATTCGGACTGAGCGGCACCAACGCCCACGTGATCATCGAGCAGCCACCGGCGGCGGAGGCGCGGCCCGACTCTGAGCCGGTGGCGCTGCTCGCGGTGCCGGTGGTGCCGTGGGTGCTCTCCGCCAGATCCGAGGCCGGGCTGCGCGCCCAGGCGCAGCGGCTGGCCGAGCATGTGGCGGATCGTGGGCTGGATCCGGCCGATGTGGGGTTCTCGCTGGCCACCGGCCGGGCTCATCTGGAGCACCGTGCGGTGGTGTTGGGCGCCGACCGGGAGGAGTTGCTGGCCGGGCTGGACGGTGTCACGGGTCGTTCGGTTGTTGGTGGGCGGTTGGCGGTGGTGTTCTCCGGTCAGGGCAGCCAGCGGCTGGGGATGGGCCGAGACCTGTACGCCGCGTTCCCGGTGTTCGCCGACGCCTTCGACGAGGTGATGGCCCATTTCCCCGACCAGTTGCGGCAGGTGATGTGGAACGACAACGACGGCGGCGGGTTGGGGCAGACG
>NZ_SMKK01000105.1 GCF_004348425.1 Actinomadura sp. 7K507 | reverse complement strand
CGCCCGACCCGGCGGAGCTGTTCCGGCACCTGGCGGACCGGCTGCCGTACTTCGCCGTCCCCCGGTTCGTCGCGTTCGTCCCCGAGCTGCCGCGTTCCGCGTCCAACAAGGTCAAGAAGGCCGAACTGCGCGCGACGGGCGTCCCGCCCGACGCGTGGGACGCCGAACTCAACGGGCTGCGCGCCACCCGGCGCGGAGTCGTCCGAATCTGAAGGGCCCCGCACCATGGACGTCGGTCTCAGCGCCGAGCAACGCCAGCTCGTCGAGTCCTTCACCTCGCTGTTCGCGGGCGCGTCCCCGCCGGCCCTGGTCCGGGATGCCGAACCGCTCGGCTTCGACGCCGGCCTGTGGGACACCGCGCGCACCGCCGGCGTCACGCTGATGGCGGTCGGCGAGGACGCGGGCGGATGGGGCGCCGGGCCGCTCGACCTCGCACTCGTCGCGGAACTCCAGGGGCGCTTCCTCGCGCCCGCGCCGATCATCGAGGCCCAGGCCGCGGCCCGGCTCCTGGCGCGGCTGGACACCCCGCGCGCCGCCGCCGCGCTCGCCGCGGCCCTGGCCGGCGAGCGCACCGTGACGATGGCCTTCCATCCGGCCCGCGGCGGCGCGGCCGGGCTCGTGCCCGCCGGGGCCGTGGCCGACGACGCGCTGGTTCTGGACGGCGACCGGCTCCTGCTCGTCCCGGCCGGGGGCGCGCAGGCCGAGAACCTCGGTTCGCTGCCGCTCGCCGACCTGCCGCTGAGCCGGGACGCCGAGGTGCTCGCCGCCGGGCCGGAGGCCGAGGCCGCCCACGATGCGGCGCAGGACGACTTCCTGCTGCTCACCGCCGCCGCCCAGGTCGGCATCGCGGCCCGCGCGCTGGAGATCGGCGTCGGGTACGCCAAGGAACGCCGGGCGTGGAACGTTCCGATCGGGTCCTTCCAGTCGGTCGCGCACACCCTGGCCGACTCGGCCGCCGCCATCGACGGCGCCCGCCTGCTCGCCTACGAGGCGGCCTGGGCGGCCACCGAGGAGCCGGCGCGCTTCGCCGAGCTCGCCGCCATGGCCTTCGGGTTCGCGGCGGAGACGGCGCGTGACGCCACCTACCACAGCCTGCACTTTCACGGCGGCTACGGATTCACCGACGAGTACGACGTCCAGCTGTACTACCGGCGCGCCCGCGCCTGGGCCGGCGTCTGCCTGGAAACGCGTGCCGCCTACCGCCGGGCGGCCGACCGCCGCTACGGCCCCGCACAGATGGAGGAGCAGTGGACTTCGGCCTAGGAGAGCGCGGCGAGGCGCTCCGCACGGAGGTCAGGGCGTTCCTCAAGGAACACCTCACCGGCGAACTCGCCGAGCGGTGCCACCGCACCGGCGTCGCCCACGACACCGGATTCGTCCGCGCGATGCACGAGGCGGGACTGCTCGCGCTCGGCTGGCCCGAGGAGTGGGGAGGACGTCCCTGCGACCCGTTCGAGCTGTGCGTCGTGGAGGAGGAGCTGAGCAAGGCCGACGCCCCCACCTACGGGGTCAGCACGACCCACATGGTCGCCCGCGCCATCCTGCAGTGCGGGAACGACTTCCAGCGGCAGGAGATCGTCCCGAAGGCGGTGCGCGGCGAGACCGTCATCGTGCTGGGGTTCACCGAGCCCGAATGCGGGTCGGACCTCGCCGCCGCGCAGACCCGCGCCGTGCGGGACGGCGACCACTGGGTGATCAACGGGTCCAAGATGTTCACGACCAACGCTCACATCGGCGACCACGTGTTCCTGCTCGCGCGGACAGACCCGGACGCCCCCAAGCACGAGGGGCTGACCGTGTTCCTCGTGCCCCTCGACCAGCCCGGCATCGAGGCGCAGGCCGTGCGCACCATCTCTGGTGAGCGCACGAACATCACCTACTACCGCGACGCGCGCGTCCCCGACGCGTGGCGGATCGGCGAGGCGGGCGCCGGCTGGCGCGTCCTCGGCGAGGCCCTCCAGGAGGAGCACTCGGTCGGCTTCGGCGCCTCGATGCTGCGGCTGCTGGAGGCGGCGGAGGACTGGGCGCGGACCGAGACCTGCGACCGGGGCAGGCCCCGCATCGCCGGCCCGGACGTCCGGGAGCGGCTCGGCCGGTGCGCCGCCGAGGCGGAGGTGTCGCTGCTGCTCCAGCGGCGCGCGGCGGCGATGGCCCGGCAGGGCGCCGTCCCCGCGGCGGAGGGGCCGATGGCCAAGCTCTTCAGCTCCGAGGCGCTGACCCGGGCGGCCGAGGACCTGTTCGCCATGCTCGGCCCGGACGGGCTGCGCGGCCACCTGTCCCCCGGCGCGCCCGGGGGCGGGCGCGTCGAGCACTCGCTGCGCTTCTCCCTCGGGACGACGATCTACGGCGGGACGAGCGAGATCCAGCGCGGCAGCATCGCCCGCCGTGGACTCGGCCTGCGCCGCTGAGGCCCTGGCGCGAGCCGCCGAGGCACCGGCGCGAGCCGCTGAGGCACCGACGTGAAAGGCCGGTGCCGGAGGCCGCCCTCCCCGGATGGAGGCGGCTTCCGGCACCGGCCCTGATCATTGTCCGGCCGGGTCAGCCCCCGGCCGGTTCGTGTTCCTCTTCCTCCGGCCCGGCGCTCAGGTACGCCGACTGCAGCGCCTCGGACGAGGCGAGCAGTTCCTCGCCGGTGCCCGACATCGCCAGCCGTCCCCGCCGCAGCACGTGCCCGCGGTCGCTGACCGACAGCACCTGCGAGGCGTGCTGCTCGACGATGAGCACCGCGGTCCCGGCGTCGGCGGCGGCGCGCAGCCGCCCCAGCAGCCGTGTCACGATCAGCGGCGCGAGGCCGAGGGACAGCTCGTCCACCAGCAGCAGGTCCGGCTTGCCCGCGAGGCTGCGGCCGAGCGCCAGCATCCGCTGCTCGCCGCCCGACAGCAGCCCGGCGGGCCGTTTGAGGAGCGGCTCCAGTTCCGGGAAGAGGGTGAGCGCGTCCTCGACCGGGCCGGGCCCGAGCTTCAGGTTCGCCAGCGTCGTCAGCCGGCTGAAGACCGAGCCCCCCTCGCTGATGTAGGAGATGCCGCGCCGGGCCCGCACGTGCAGCGCACCGCGCAGCGGGGCGTCCCGGTACAGGACGCGCCCGGACGACGGCGCCAGCACCCCCGCCAGGGCGAGCAGCGTCGTGGTCTTGCCCGCGCCGTTGGGCCCGAGCAGCGCCACGACCTCGCCCTTGTCGATGTGCAGGTCCAGTGACCGGATCACGTCCACGCCGGTGTAGCCGGCGGACAGCTCCTCGACCTTCAGCAGCATCGGTGTCACGCCCTTTCCCGCTCGGCCTGCGCGTCCGACCCGAGGTAGGCGGCCACCACGGCCGGATCCCGCAGGATCTCCTCCGGCTCCCCGTCCGCGATCAGCGTTCCGAAGTTGAGGACGGCGACCCGGTCGGCGCACGTCCGGACGAACGACATGTCGTGCTCGATGACCAGCACGGCGATGCCGAGGTTGTCGGCCAGCCGCCGGATCAGCCGGGCCAGCTCGACCGTCTCCTGCTCGCTGAGCCCGGCGGCGGGCTCGTCCAGCAGCAGGACGGCCGGGTCGGCGGCCACCGCACGGGCGATGGCCAGCAGCCGGCGTCGGCCGTGCGGCAGCTCGTCGGGCAGCCGCGCCAGGTCGTCGGCGAGCCCGAACTCCTGGACGGCGGCCTCGCCGGCGGCCGTCAGCGCCGGCATGCGCGGCCGGATCAGGTCGGTGAGGTACCGCACCTTGGCCGGGGTTCCGGCCGTGACCAGAAGGTTCTCCCTCACGGTGAGGTCCTCGAACAGTTCCAGCGACTGGAAGGAGCGCACCAGCCCGGCGCGGGCCCGGCGGGCGGCGCTCCAGTCTTCGAGCGCCGCGTCGCCGAGCCGGATCCGCGCACCCCGGTCGGGGCGCACGAAGCCCGTCAGCGCGTCGATCACGGTGGTCTTCCCGGCGCCGTTCGGCCCGATCAGCGCGAGGACCTCGCCGTGGCCGACGTCCAGCCGGACGTCGTTCACGGCCTGGACCCGCCCGAAGCGGACGCTCAGCCCGGAGACCTCGAACACGCGCTCACCCTGCGCCCGTTCCCGCGGCGCCGCCTTCGCGGCGTCCGGGGCCGGGACCGGCGGGGGCGCGGCCTGGCGTCCGGCGGGCCTGAACCGGTCGCGCAGCAGCACGGTGAACCGCACCTGCTCGAACGCCATCCCGCTCGGGTTGGCCAGGATGATGATCAGCAGCATCGCGCCGGAGACGATCTCCAGCGCGTTGGTGCCGAGCCCGAAGGAATGGAGGATCTGCCCGCCGATGCCGCCGGGGGCGAAGGTGCCGCCGCCGACCGCGCCGATCACGAAGCCGATCCCGCCGATCACCGTGAACACGACCAGCTGCACCGACGCGAACGGCGAGAACTCGGTCAGCACCAGGTTCTGCTGCCGGAACGCCAGCAGCACGCCGCCGAGTGCGGCCAGGGCCGCGCCGAGCGCGAACGCGTAGACCTTGATCGTCGCACTGTCGAGGCCGAGCGCCGCCGCCGCCCGCTCGTTGCTGCGCAGCGCGATCAGCCGCAGGCCGGTCCAGCTGCGCCGCACGTTCGCCACCGCGACCGACACCGCGACCAGCAGCCCGAGCGTCACGAAGGCGAGCCGGCGCGGATGGTCGAAGCCGTCGATGGCCCAGCCGAACACGTTCAGCGTGCCGATGTCGATGCCGGTCATCCCGCCGGTGAGGGCGGGGTTCTGCAGGATCAGCTGGGACAGCACGACGGAGAGGCCGAAGGTCAGCAGGGCGAGGTTGACGCCCCGCGTACGCAGCGCCGGGATCGCGATGAGGACCCCGACCGCCATGGTGATGACCACGGCTCCGATCAGCGCCGGGATGAACGGCCAGGACTGCGTCTGGATCAGCTTCCCGGCGATCCACGCGCCGGTGCCCGCCAGGCCCATCTGGGCGAGGGAGATCTGCCCGGTCAGGCCGGTGACCACCACCAGCGACAGGCAGATGATCGCGGCGGCGAGGCTGACCTGGACCGAGGCCGCCCACGCGGGCGGCACCGCCAGGATGACGACCGCGGTGATCGCCACCGCGACGAGCAGCCCCGGGACCGACACGCGGCCGGTGCCGAGCACCGGGAGCCGGTCGAGCAGCTCACCGCGGATGGGCAGGTTGTGGCCCGCGACGAACAGCACCACGACGATCATGAGGAACGCCGCCGAGTGCGACACCGACTGCGCGGTGAACGTCCCGAACAGCAGGTTGTTGTCGGAGACGACGGGCCCCAGCGGGCCCTCGTTGGTGATGTAGCGGCCGAGGAGGGTCTCCACCACGCCGATGACGAGGGCCGCCGCGAGGGTCCGCCAGAACGAGTAGAAGCGGCCCACGAGCGCCGCCGCCAGCGACCGCAGCACGATCAGCGCGAGCGCCTCGACACTGAGGAACAGGACGGGCGCGATCAGGATGCCGGCCAGCGAGGCCAGCACGGCGCCGATCATCCAGTTGACCGTGGCGACGCGGTCCGGCGACTTGCCGAGCGCCGCCGCGGCCACCGGGTTCTCCGCGACCGCCTCGGTCGTGCGCCCGAACGACGTCCAGCGGAACAGCGCCACGAGCCCGAGCGTCAGCACGAACGCGATGCCGATGATCCAGAACCGGTCCTGGCCGATCCCCGCGCCGGTCCCGAACAGGTTGTGCACGGTGTCCGGGAGCGGGGAGACGACCAGGTCCTGCCCGTGTCCCCACAGCTGGTAGCCGATCCCGACCAGCAGCGCGAAGACGCCCAGGGTCGCGACCAGCCGCACCAGCGACGACGCGCGCCGCAGATGCTTCATCAGCAGCAGGTGCGTGGCCGCGCCGAGCAGCGCGGGGACGCCCAGCGCGAGCGGCCACGCGGCCGCCTGCGGGAGCCCGAGGTCGGGGGCGACGCTGTAGAACAGGTAGGCGCCGATCATGCTGTAGGCGCCCTGCGCGAAGTTCACGACCCCGCTGCCGCGGTAGATGAGGACTAGGCCCTGGGCCGTGAGGGCGTAGACCGCCCCCACGGACAGCCCCAGGATGACGAAGGTGAGCAAGTCGTTCATGGGCGAAGCTCCTGGCCTTTCCGGCTACTGCTTCGCGAGCTCGTTCAGATCGGTGAACTTGCCGCCGGCGGGTGCCTGGATCTCGCCGTTCTTCACCGTCTGGAACTGGATGGTCGCCCGCGGGAGCTGGGACAGCTTGAGGAAGTTCGGCGTGCCGTAGGTGAAGTCGGGGGCGATCCCGATGGAGACCTTGCTGCCCTTCAGCGACTCCATGAGCGCCTTGCCGCTGATCTCGTCCAGCGCGGCGAGCTTGTCGGCCACGAAGTGGACCGACGCCCAGGCGTTCAGCGCGAACTCGCTGCCCTCGACATCGCCGTCGCCGTACTTCTCGACCTCGTCCTGGAACTGCTTGATCTTCGGGTTGGAGGTGTTGGTCGGGGCATCGTAGTCGCTGGTGACGATGGTGCCGTCCCCCGCCTCGCCCGTCTTCTTCAGGGACGCCTCGGACACCGCCGTCGCGACGACCGCGATCTTGCCCTCGTAGCCGGCCTGCCGCAGGCCGACGATCGTCTTGCTGGTGACGTCGGTGGAGGCCAGCAGGGCGACGCCGTCCGGCTTCTCGCTGGCGATCTGGCTGAACTGGGAGGTCAGGTCGGCCGACGCGTCGAACGGCAGGTAGTGGGTCTTCCCCAGGTCGTCCGGCGACTCCAGCAAGGCCTTGACGTACTGCGGCACCAGGCGTCCGGACGGGCTGTCGCCGGTCACGACGGAGACCGTCTTGGCCCCCGCGTCCTGGAGCGCGGCGCCGGTGGCCGCCGACAGCATCGGCGAGCCGCCGACGAGCGGGAACGAGGCCGGGTTCACGAAGTCCTGCTCGGTCTGCACCTGCGTGCCCACCAGCGGGATCGACGCCGCCGCGAACGCATTGACGACCTCGTCCGAGGACACGTACTTGCCGACGGTGGCGATCACCTTCGCGTCGATGGCCTCGCGGGCGCACTTCACGGCGGCGTTGGGGTCGGTCACCATCGACGCCTCGCAGTCGACCAGTTCGATCCGGCGCGCGTCGCCCCCGCCGGCCGGCTTCACGCCGCCGGCGTCGTTCACCGCGTTGACCGCGGTCCTGGCGGCCTTGAGCAGCTCGGGCTGGTAGATGGGCCCGGGACCGGAGGCGATCACCGACAGCCGGATCGGCTCCCCGGCAAGGTCCGCACCGTACCCGGCGTCGGAGCCGGAATCGGAACACGCGGTAACGCCGGCCGCCGCGAGCGCCGCGAAGGCGGCGACGGAGAGGAATCTGCGCACGGTGGAACTCCCAACTGTCTGCGCGAAAGGGGTCATCGTCCGTATCAGCGTTCGGCGCGGACGACGCCGGGGAGCGTGCGGGCGGCCCCGCCCGCAGGGACAGAGGTTCGGATCACGACATACCCTTCGGGTGGTTCGGCCTGGTCAGGCTTCGCCATCCGATGCTGACGCTAGCATCAAAGTATATTTCGACATCAACGTCAATAGATGGCGAAGATCGACCCAGAACCGTCCCGCGCGGCCGCAGGTCGGATTTCCATACCGCCCCACGTCAGCGCAGGCTAACAACGTCCACTGCAGGGGCTCAAGGGTTGACATCGACATCGAGATTATCTGTAATGATGGACAGGCCGGGACCCCCGCAGCCAGCGCACACACGGCCGATGCCGCCGTCGCACAAGCCCTGAGCGGGTAACGGGCAGCGGCGGCCGACCGCCCATGGCGGGGACCATCTAACTTACAATATTGACGTCGATGTAGGAAAGACGGGCTCTATGAGCACTCCACGGATCTACCACGTCGGCATCGTCGTCCCCGCCCTCGATCCCGCGATGGAGCAGATGGGCGAGGCCGCGGGCGTGACCTGGGGCCGCGTGCAGCGCTTCGCGGCCGACTTCGACACCCCCACCGGGCGGCGCACGTTCGACCAGACGTTCGTACTGTCCCTGGAAGGCCCGCCCTACATCGAGCTGCTGGTGCGGGTGGAGGACAGCGTGTGGGAGCGGACCGGCCTGCACCACCTCGGCATGTGGAGCGACGACGTGCCCGGCGAGTCGGCCGGACTCGAAGCCGGCGGCTGCCTGTGGGAGGCCGCCATCACCGACGCCGAGGGCCGGCGCGCGGGCGCCTGCTACCACATCCTCAACGACCTCGACACCCGCGTGGAGCTGGTGGGCCGTGCCGCGAGCGCCCCGCGCCTGCGGCGCTACCTCGCGGGCGGCGACTACCGCTGACGGCCCGCGCCCGGCCGCGGCGGACCGCCGCGGCCGGTACCGCGGTCAGCGGCCCGCGCGGGCGGCGAGGAACTCCCAGGTGCGGTCGGCGTCGCCGCGGTTTCCCGCCAGGACGTGCCCCGCGAAGTCGGTGACGCCGCTCGCCTCGAACGTGTCGAGGCGCCGGGCCGCCTCGTCCGGGGAACCGACGATCGCGAGCCCGGCCACCCCGTCCACGCCCTCCCGGCGCAGAACCTTCCGGTAGGACGGGAAGCGGTCGTTGGCGCCGAGCGCCGCGTGGATGTGCTCGCGCGTGCCCGCGACGTCGCCGGTCACGCAGATCGGCAGGGCGGCCACGATCCGGAACGGCGAGCCGTCCGGCCGGTCCCGCAGCGCCGGGCGGATCACGTCCGTGATCGTCCGCGGCCCGGCGGCCCAGGTGACGACGCCGGACGCCACCTCCGCGGCCAGGGCGACCATCGCCGGATTGACCGCGCCCAGCAGGATCGGCGTCGGACCGCCGCCGACGACGACCCGGCCGTCCTCGCCGGTCATGACGGCCTTCAGCCGCTCCACGTAGCGGCGCGTCGCCGCGATCGGCGGCGTCCACTCCAGCCCGAACGCGTCCCGGACCAGGGCCTCGTGGGACGGGCCGATGCCGAGCGCCAGCCTTCCCCCGAGCACCTCCTGGACCGTCGCCACCTGCTGCGCGAGGGCGAACGGCGGGCGCAGCGGCATCGGCACCACGGCCGTGCCCAGTTCCACGCCCGGTACCTCGCGGCCGGCGACCGCGAAGGCGGTGAGCGTGTCGTGGCCGGTGAGCATCGGCGCCCAGTAACCGGCGAGGCCGGATTCGGCGACCCTGCGGACCTGCTCGACGACTCCGCCGACCTTTCCGCGCATGGTGAGTCCCGAATGAATGGCTATGCGCATGCTTTCCTCCGTCACCCGCCTTCCGGCGTCAGTACGACTTGGGCAGGCCGAGGACGTGCTCGCTGATGTAGTTCAGCACCATTTCCTGGCTGACCGGGGCGATCCGCATGAGGCGGGACTCCCGGAAATACCGCTCGACGTGGTACTCACGCGCGTATCCGTATCCGCCGTGCGTCTGGACCGCCGCGTCGGCCGCGGTGAACCCGGCGTCGGCGCACAGCCACTTCGCCGTGTTCGCCTCCTTCCCGCACGGCTGCCCGCTGTCGTAGCGGGCGGCGGCGTGGCGTGCCGCCAGCTCCGCGGCGTCCAGCCGCATGGACGCCTCGGCGAGCGGGAAGGCGATCCCCTGGTTCTGCCCGATCGGACGGTTGAACACCACCCTTTCCCCGGCGTACCGCACGGCGCGGCGCAGCGCCGCCCTGCCGATGCCCAGCGCCTCGTGCGCGAGCAGGATCCGCTCCGGGTTGATCCCGTCCAGCAGGTAGGTGAACCCGCGGCCCTCCTCTCCCACCAGGGCCGTTCCGGGCACGCGGAAGTCGTCCAGGAACACCTCGTACGAGGGCACCGCGTTGCGGCCCATCTTCGGGATCGCCCGCATCTCGATACCGGGCCCGGCGAGGTCGACGACGAACATCGACAGCCCGTCGGTCGGCCGCCTGCCCTCGCGCGGCTCGCTCGTGCGCGCCAGCAGCACCGCCTTCTGCGACTGCGCCGCCTTGGTGATCCAGACCTTCCGCCCGTTGATCACGTAGTCCGACCCGTCCCGCCGGGCGAACGTGCGGATGCGGCTGGTGTCCGAGCCGGCGTCGGGTTCGGTGATGGCGAAGCAGACGTGCAGGTCGCCGGCGGCGGCCGCCGGGAGCAGCTCGTCGCAGAGCCCCTCGCCGCCGTGCCGGGCCACCAGGTTGAGGCCGAAGATCGTGAGGTGGAACGGGCTGCAGCCGTTCATGCCGGCCCCGGACGCGGCGATCTCGTAGACCATCGAGGACGCCGCCGAGATGCCGAGGCCGGCCCCGCCGTACTGCTCGGGGATCGCGATGCCGAGCCAGCCGGCCGACGCGAACGCCTCGTAGAACTCCCACGGGAACCTCGCCTCCTGGTCGACGTCCGCCCAGTAGGCGTCGTCGAACCGGCCGGCCACCTCCCGGACCGCCTTGCGCAGTTCCTCGTCGGTGAGCGCCCCGTCTTCGTCGGTGCCGGCGGCGGCGGTGCCGGCGGCAGGGTCCGGCGCGGCTGGTGCGGGCTTCTCGGTCATGGGGGTTCCTCCTCCGGTAGCGATGTCTGCGACGCGAGTGTCAGCGGACCGAGCGGCCGCCGTCGACGTAGAGGACCTGGCCGGTCACGAAACCCGACTCGTCGGCGGCCAGGAACAGCGCGGCGTTCGCGATGTCCGCGGGCTTCCCGGCACGCCGCACCGGGAGCCCCGCCGCCACCTCCGCCAGCCGCTCGTCGACGGAGACGCCGAGCCGCTCGGCCGTCGCGCGGGTCATCTCGGTGTCGACGTAGCCGGGCCCGATCGAGTTGACGGTGATGCCGAAGGGCCCGAGCTCGATGGCGGTCGTCCGGGTGAAGCCCTGGATGCCCGCCTTGGCGGCGGAGTAGTTCGCCTGGCCGCGGTTGCCGAGCGCCGAGGTCGAGGACACGTTGATCACCCGCCCGTACCGCCGCTCGACCATGATCCGCTGGGCCGCCCGGGTGACGAGGAACGTGCCGCGCATGTGCACGCCGACGACGGTGTCCCAGTCGTCCTCGGTCATCCTGAACAGCAGGTTGTCCCGGGTGACCCCGGCGTTGTTGACGACGATGTCGAGGCCGCCGAACTCCCGGACGAGCCGCTCCAGCGCCTCGTCGACCTGGGCGGCGTCGGAGACGTCCGCGCCGAGGGCGACGGCCCGCCCGCCGGCCTCGGCGATGGCGGCCACGGTGTCTCGGGTCAGGTCCTCCTCGAGGTCGAGGACGCCGACCGCGGCTCCGGCGCGGGCGTACAGGCGGGCGATCTCCGCCCCGATGCCGCGGGCCGCGCCCGTCACCAGCGCGACGCGGCCGTCGAGGTTCGTCATGTTCCGTCAGCTCCAGGGTTCTCGGTGGTCGTGGATGGTGAGTGCGCCGTCCGGTCGCGCGTGAGCGCGCGGACCGCGTCGCGGTGGGCTCCGGTCTCCAGGAGCCGGACGTGCCATTCGGCCTCGGCGTCGGCGCAGGCGGCCAGATCGGAGTCGTGGGCGCGGGCCACGTGCTCCTTCATGGCCCGGAGGGCGTCCGGGGAGGAGGCGGCGAGGCGTCCGGCGAGCTTGCCGACGTGGGCGCGGATCCGGTCGTCGGGGAGCACGTCGGTCACCAGGCCGAGATCCCGCGCGCGGTCCGCCGGGACGGGCGGCGAGAAGAAGAGCAGCTCCAGCGCCCGCGAAGGTCCGATGAGCCGGTGCAGCAGCCACGTGCAGCCGAAGTCTCCGGCCAGGCCGAGCCGGCCGAAACCGGTGCGCAGTGTCGCCGAGGCGGCGGCGTAGCGCAGGTCGCAGGCGAGGGCGAGGCCGAGGCCGGCGCCGACGGCGGGCCCGTCGATGAGCGCGATGGTCGGCTTGTCCATCCCGTGCAGCCGGGCGGCCGTCGCGCGCTGGAGCGCCTTCTGGGCCGCGAGGCGCGCCTCCGGCTCTCCGGCGGGGCCGAAGATGCTCTCTCCGGCCGCGAGCATGCCGAGGTCGCCGCCCGCGCAGAAGACCCCGCCGGCGCCCTCCAGCACGACGACGCGGACGTCGTCCGACGTGGCGGCCAGGTCGAGCATCGCGGCCAGGGCTTCGAGCATCTCCCGCGAGAACGCGTTGCGCACGTCCGGGCGGTTGAGCGTCAGCGTCAGCACCCCGGAGGCCCGGGTCGCGAGCAGGTGCCCGGTGCCGGTCTCGACGGCCCCGGGCCGGGCCGGCGGCGCAGCGGGTGCCGGCTCCAAGTTATTTGACATAGACGTCGAAATTATAATTAGACGGATGCTCCGGTCAACCCTGCCGCCGACCGAGCCTCCACCTGCACCTGACTCGACATCGATGTCAAACTTGTCCTCTAGGATCGAACCGCCGGGGGCAGCGCCCGCGAGACCGCGCACACGGAGGAGCACATGCACGATCGGCCAGGCCAGGACACCGCCACCGGCCCCGAACCGCCCCTTTCCGGCACCGTCGTGCTGAGCTTCGAGCAGGCGGTCTCCGCTCCCTACTGCACGCGGATGCTGGCCGACCTCGGCGCCCGCGTCATCAAGGTGGAGCATCCGCGGTCCGGCGACCTCACCCGGTGGTTCGACGACGCCGCCGAAGGACTGGCCACCTACTTCGTCTGGCTGAACCGCAACAAGGAGTCCCTCGCCCTCGACTGCAAGCGGCCCGAGGCCCGGCCCGTCCTGGACCGGCTGATCGAAAGCGCCGACGTCGTGGTGCAGAACCTCGCGCCCGGTTCCGCCCGCCGGCTCGGGCTGGACGCGGCGACGCTGGTCGAGCGGCACCCGTCCCTCGTGGCGGTGGACATCTCCGGCTACGGCACCGGCGGGCCGCTCGACCACCGCCGCGCCTACGACCTGCTCGTCCAGGCCGAGAGCGGCTCCTGCGCGGCCACGGGACGCGCCGGCGCGCCGGCCAAGCCGGGCATCCCCATCGCCGACATCGGCACCGCGATGCAGGCGGCCTCGGGCATCATGGCCGCGCTGCTCGGGCGGGCCCGCACCGGCACGGGCGCCGCACTGCAGGTGAGCATGTTCGACACCGCCGCCGACCTGCTGGGCTTCGCCCTCCTGTACGCCCGCTACACCGGACAGGAGCGCGCCCCGATCGGCATGTCGTCCCCGATCGTGGCCCCGTACGGCGCCTACCCGACGAGGGACGGCCGCACCGTCGTCCTCGGGACCACCAACGACGCCGAATGGCAGCGCCTCTCCCGCGACCTGATCGGACGGCCGGACCTGGCCGACGACGAGACGCTCGCCACCACCCCGCAACGCTGCGAGCAGCGAGACAGGCTGGACGAGGCCGTCGCCGCCTGGACCTCGACGCTCGACCTCGCCGAGGTCTGCGCCCGCGCCGACGCGGCGGGCATCGGCAACGCGGAGTTCAACCGCGTGACCGAGGTCGTCGACCACCCGCAGCTGACCGCCCGCGACCGCTGGCAGGAGGTCGGGTCGCCGGCCGGTCCGCTGGCCTCGCTGCTCCCCCCGGTCATCACCCCCGCGTGGGACACCCCGTTGCAGGACGTCCCCGGCCTGGGCGAGCACACCGCCGCGATCCTCGCGGAACTGGGCTTCGCCCCAGACGCCCAGGACGGGCTCCGCCAGGCCGGCGCGGTGTGAACCCGCCCCGCCCCTCACCAGGCCCCCTCACCGAAGCTCAAGGAGAGACATGAACGACGCCGTGATCTGCCAGCCCGTCCGGACCGCGATCGGCCGGTTCGGCGGCGCCCTGCGGACGGTCCCCGTCCAGACGCTGGGCGTGACGGTCGTCGAGGCGCTGATGGCCCGCAGCGGCCTGGACGGCGCGCTCGTCGACGACGTCGTGTTCGGCCACTGCTACGGCACCGCCGAGGCGCCCGCCCTCGGCCGGGTCGTCGCGCTCGACGCCGGGCTGCCGACCACGGTCCCCGGCATGCAGCTCGACCGGCGCTGCGGCTCGGGCCTCCAGGCCGTCGTGCACGCCGCCGCGATGGTGCGCTCCGGCACGGCCCAGGCGATCATCGCGGGCGGCGCCGAGAACATGTCGCAGGCGCCGCACTACTCCCTGACGGCGCGCTGGGGATCGGGCGCCGGCGACATCACGCTGACCGACACCCTCACGCGGGGACGCACGACGGCCGGCGGGCGGTCGTACCCCGTGCCGGGCGGCATGCTGGAGACGGCCGAGAACCTGCGGCGGGAGTACTCGATCAGCCGGGAGGACCAGGACGAACTCGCGTACCAGTCGCACCAGCGCGCGCTGGACGCCCAGGACCGCGGGGCGTTCGCCGACGAGATCGTCCCCGTGAAGGTCGGCACCCGCAAGGGCGAGGTCGTCGTCGACACCGACGAGCACCCGCGCCGCGACATCTCCCGCGAGGCGCTCGCCGGGCTCCGCGCGGTGATGCGGAAGCAGGACGACGGGGCGACGGTGACGGCGGGCAACGCCAGCGGCCAGAACGACGGCGCCGCCGCCTGCCTGGTCACCACGCCCGAGTTCGCCGCCGCGCACGGGCTGCGGCCGCTCGCCCGCGTGGTCTCCATGGCCGTGGCGGGCGTGTCGCCCGGCGTCATGGGCATCGGGCCGGTGCCGGCGACGCGGCGCGCCCTCGACGCCGCCGGGCTGAAGCTGGCCGACATGGACCTCATCGAGCTGAACGAGGCGTTCGCCGCCCAGGCGCTCGCGGTGACGCGGGAGTGGGGCTTCGGCGCCGGCGACTTCGAGCGGCTCAACGTCAACGGCTCGGGGATCTCGCTCGGCCACCCGGTCGGCGCCACCGGGGCGCGGATCGTGGCGACGCTGCTGCACGAGATGGCGCGGCGGGACGCGCGGTACGGCCTGGAGACACTGTGCATCGGCGGGGGGCAGGGCATCGCGGCGGTCTTCGAGCGCGTACAGGCGTGAGGCCCGGCGAGCCCGGCGGGCCCGGCGGCGCGCGGTGAAAGCGATCGAGCAGCCGCACGCGCGCGGGAAGGCTCAGGCGGTTCCGGTCCCGGCCTTCGGCTGGGACGCGGCCTGGGACCGGTGATCGGCGGCGGCCGGGCCCAGGCCGAGGGCGTTCGCCCACAGCAGGGTCAGCTGCTCCACCGCGTCCTGCATGTCGAACCGCGCGCCGCCGATGAACATCATCTCGGCGAACTTCGCGACCATGCCGCCGAGCGCGGTGGCCGCGAGCCGCTCGTCGATCCGCTCGTCGGCCACGCCGGCCGCCTGCAGCCGCTTGATCGCCGACTCCAGCCGGGCCGCCAGGTAGTCGTCGCGCTTCGACCGCACCATGCGGACGTCGTCGTTGTAGCGGCTGACCTCCTCGATGACCCGCATGATGCGGGCCTCCTTCTTGTAGGCGGTCAGGTAGGCCTTGTTGGCGGCGCGGATGCGGTCGATGGGCGTGGCGTCCTCGCCCCGGTCCTGCGCGATGTCGTCCATGGACACCAGGCGGACCTCGACCTCCTCGGCGATCTCGCGGAACAGGGACTCCTTCGAGTCGAAATAGTGGTAGAAGGATCCGTGCGAGACGTTCGCCTCCGCCGCGATGTCGGTGATCCGCGCCTGGAGGAAGCCGTCGCGTTCGAACACCACCTTGCCGGCCTCGAAGAGGCGCGCCCGTGTCCGGCGGCCCTTCGCCGAGCGAGGCTCTGTGTCCATCCCGTCCTCCAAACCATGAATTTGACGTCAGAAACATAATGCCGCAAGCACCGGCGTTCAACATCATCCGATGTTCCGGCGGCGGATCTCAAACGAGCCGGGGGACGGGCGCACGGGATCCCGGCCGGATCTTCCGCGTCACGGCTGCCGGTCGCCGGCCCTCCTGCGCTCGATCGTCCAGCATGGCGCCTCCCCGTTCCACCCGGCCGGCGGGCACGGGACCGCCCCAGCCTACATTTTCGACATCGATATCTAAATAGCGGATCCCCTACCCACGAGCGGAAGCGCACGGCCAGCGGGGTTCCTCGTCTTCTCTTTGATGTCGACGTCAGTATAAGATAATGCTCGCCGCGCGTCCCGGCACCCGTCCGGGCAGTGCCCGGCGTGCCGCGCGGACGGCGGGCGGGACGGCGTTCCGCACCGCCCCGACACCCGCGAGCCCCGTCCCGCCGGTCCCGGTGAGCGGGAGAAGCAAGGAGAAGAGATGGCACCGGTCCCCATAGCCGACGATCTGTTCACCTCGTCCGACGGCGAACCCAGCCTGGTCGGCGGCAGGTGCGCGGAATGCGGCGCGTTCGCCTTCCCGCTGCGGGCGGGCTGCCCGAGGTGCGGCGCGACCGCCGTGGAGCGGACGCTGCTGAACCGCTCCGGAACCCTCTGGTCGTGGACGACCCAGGGCTTCCCGCCGAAGGCGCCGTTCCGCGGTGAGTTCGCCGGGACCGACCCCTTCGAGCCATGGCTCGTCGGCGTGATCGAGCTGTCGGGTCAGCTGCGGGTCGAGGGGCTCATCACGGGCTGCTCGCAGGACGAGCTGTCCATCGGCATGCCGATGCGGGTCGTCACCATGCCGTTCCGCACGGACGAGGACGGCCGCGAGATCATCACGTTCGCTTTCGGACCGGAAGAAGGAGACGAGGCCGGCCATGCCTGACGTAGCGATCATCGGGGTGGGCATCCACCGGTTCGGCCGGTTCCCCGGCAAGCCGGCCCTGGCCATGGGCGCGGAGGCCGCCCGGGAGGCGCTGGCCGACGCGGGGCTTTCCTGGGCGGACATGCAGTTCGCCGTGGGCGGCAGCTACGAGGTGGACCAGCCGGACGCCGTCGTCGCCGAGCTGGGGCTGACCGGCGTCCAGTTCACCAACGTCTACAACGGCTGCGCGACGGCCGGCAGCGCGCTCGCCCTCGCCAGCCAGACGATCAGGCTGGGAGAGCACCAGGTCGGGCTGGTTCTCGGCATGGACAAGCACCAGCCGGGGGCGCTCACCGCCGAGCCCGAGGAGTACGGCTGCCCGTCGTGGTACGGCGAGGCGGGCCTGTTCCTGACCACGAAGTTCTTCGGCATGAAGATCAACCGCTACATGCACGACCACGGGATCACCCACGAGACGCTCGCGGCGGTCGCCGAGAAGAACTACCGCAACGGCGGGCTCAACCCCAACGCCCACCGGCGCACCCCGCTGACGAGCGAGCAGATCCTCGGGTCCCGGATGGTCAACCATCCGCTGACGCAGTACATGTTCTGCAGCCCGAACGAGGGCGCGGCGGCACTGGTCGTGTGCGACGCGGCCGTGGCGCACCGCTACACCGACAAGCCGGTCTACCTGCGCAGCGTCGTCACCCGGACGAGGCGCTACGGGGCCTACGAGGTGCACACCCCGTCCGCGTCCGTCGCGGCCGACCACGTCCCGGCACCGACCGTGGACGCCGTCCGGGCCGCCTACGAGGCGGCGGGCGTCGGCCCAGAGGACGTCGGCATCGCCCAGCTCCAGGACACCGACGCGGGCGCCGAGGTCATCCACATGGCCGAATGCGGGCTGTGCGAGGACGGCGCGCAGAACGAGCTGATCGCCTCCGGGGCCACGGAGGTGGGCGGGAGCCTGCCGGTCAACACCGACGGCGGCCTGATCGCCAACGGGGAGCCGGTCGGCGCGTCGGGCCTGCGGCAGGTCCGCGAGCTGGTGCTGCAGATGCGCGGGCAGGCCGGCGACCGCCAGGTGCCGAACGAGCCGCGGGTCGGGCTCGCCCAGCTGTACGGCGCCCCCGGCGTCGCCGCGGTCTCAATCCTGTCGACCTGAGCATCTGATCCGGCCGCCTGATCCGGCCGGAGGGCGGGAGACCGCGACGATCCGCCCCGGGGCCGCCCTGGGGCGGATCCGGGACGGATCCGGGGCATTCAGCCCGCGGCCGCACCGATCGTCTGCCGAGCGATGATCAGCTGCTGGATCTGGCTGGTGCCCTCGTAGATGCGGAACAGGCGCGCGTCCCGGTAGAACCGCTCGACCGGCACCGAGCGCATGTACCCGGCGCCGCCGTGCACCTGGACGGCGCGGTCGGCGACCCGTCCCACGGCCTCGCTGCAGAAGTACTTGGCGGCGGCCGGGCCGGTGCGGCGGTCCGAGCCGTCCGCGTAGGCGCGGGCCGATTCCAGGACCAGGGCGCGGGCGGCCATGGTGTCGGTCACCGAGTCGGCGATCATCGCCTGGACCAGCTGGTGGGAGGCGATGGCGCGGCCGCCCTGCTTGCGCTCGGACGCGAACCGCACCGACTCGTCGATGAGCCGCTGGCACATGCCCACGCAGGCGGCGGCGAGCAGCAGGCGCCCGTTGGACAGGCAGCGCATCGCGGTCAGGAAGCCGGTGTCGACCCCGGAGTCGCCGCCGACGACCGCGCCGGCCGGCAGCCGCACGTCGTCGAGGTTGACGTCCGCGGTCCAGGCTCCGAACTGGCCCATCTTGTGGTCGCGGGGACCGACCGAGACGCCCGGCGTTCCGGCCGGGACGATGAACGTCGAGATGCCGTGGGACGACTTGGCGCCGGGGTCGGTCCGGGCGAACACCATGAAGACGTCGGCGATCGGCGCGTTGGTGATGTACCGCTTGGTGCCGTTGAGGACCCAGGCGTCGCCGTCGCGCACGGCGCTCGTCCGGAGGTCGGACGGGTCCGACCCGGCGTCCGGCTCGGTGAGCGCGAACGACGCGACGGTCTCCCCCGAGGCCAGCCTGGGCAGCCATCCGGCCTTCTGCTCCGGGGTCCCGCCGTCCATGATCACCTGGCCGGCGATGCCCACGTTGGTGCTGAACATGGAGCGCAGCGCCGGGGTCGTGTAGCCGACCTCGATCAGCAGCCGGCACTGGTCGACGATGCCGAGGCCGAGCCCGCCGTACTCCTCCGGGATGGTGAAGCCGAACAGGCCCATCCGCTTGGCCGCCTCACGCAGGACGGCGGGGACCTCGTCCTTCTCGTCGATCTCCGCCTCGCGCGGGATGACCTCCTTGCGGACGAAGTCCCGCACCGCGTCGAGCATCGGGTCGAGATCGTGATCTGCCACGTGGGCCACCTTCCGTTTCGGGCTTGCGCGCATCGCGTGCGCGTCGCGATTTTTAAATATCGATGTCGATGTCAATACATTCGGCGGCGGCGTCCGGGCCCTGGCGAGGATTTCGCCGGTGCCGCGGCCCGACGGCCGGGCACCGCGGCCGGCGAGGCGGTCGCGGGCTCAGCCGCGGCGGCCGGCGGCCCGCGCCTCCAGCGCGTTCTTCTCCACCTTCCCGCTCGCGGTGAGCGGCAGCTCGCCGATCAGCTCGACGTGCCGCGGGACCTTGTAGTTGGCCATCCGGTCACGGCACCAGGCGATCAGCGCGGCACCGTCCAGGCCGGGCGACCGGGGCACGACGAACGCCATGCCCACCTGGCCGAGGCGCTCGTCGGGGACGCCGATGACCGCGGCCTGCCGGACGCCCGGATGTTCGAGGAGCATGGCCTCGATCTCCGCGGGGTAGGCGTTGAACCCGCCGACGATGAACATGTCCTTGGAGCGTCCGGCGGTGCACAGGCAGCCGCGCTCGTCGAAGCGCCCGAGGTCGCCCGTGCGCAGCCAGCCGTCCGCGGACAGCGCCGCCGCCGTCGCCTCCGGATCGTCGAGGTATCCGGCCATCGTGGTCGGGCCGCGCAGGACGATCTCGCCGACCTCGCCCTGCGCGACGTCCTCGCCGTCGGGGCCGGTGACGCGGATCTCGAAGCCGGGACGGGCGCGCCCGACGGTCGTCGCGATGGTCTCCGGGTCGTCGTCGGGCGAGGTCGAGCTGGCCGTCCCCGCCTCGGTGAGGCCGTAGCCGGCGACGATCACCGAGAACGGCAGCTCTGCCCGCAGCCGCCGGATGAGCTCGACCGGGATGTCGGCCGCGCCCGTGACGGCGACGCGCAGGCTCGTCAGGTCGTACTCGTGCCGGTCGGCGTGCTCCAGGATCGCGTGGTAGAGGGCGGGCGGACCGGGCAGCACCGTGACCCGCTCCTCGGCGACCTGCCCGAGCAGCCGGTCCACGTCCAGGACGGGCTGCGGGAGCATGGTGGCTCCGGCGGCGACGCAGGCGAGGATGCCTCCCTTGAAGCCGAACATGTGGAAGAAGGGGTTCACCAGCACGTAGCGGTCATCGGCCGACAGGCCGGTCATGCTCACCCAGTCGGTCCCCACGCCCATCGACCGCCGGTGGGTCATCAGCACGCCCTTGGGCGTTCCCGTCGTGCCGGAGGTGAAGAGCACGTCGGACGGATCGTCCGGGCCGAGTGCGGCCCGCCGTCGGTCGACCTCGGCGAGGTCGTCCGCGGTGGCGCGGGCCATGAAGTCGGCCCACATCACGCCGGGCCCGGACGGCTTGCCGCTGGCGATGACGATGGTCCGCAGGTCGGGCAGGGGCACGCCCGTGCCGGTGAGCATCCCGACGTAGTCGTTGCCGAGGAACTCCGTCACCGTCACCAGGACCTTGACCTGCCCGCGCCGCAGGATGTCGGCGGCCTCCAGGCCCTTGAACCGGGTGTTGACCGGAACCAGCGTCGCGCCGGCCTGGTACAGCCCGAGGAGCGCGACGATCCACTCGCGGCTGTTGAACGCCCAGATGCCGACGCGGTCGCGGGGCTCGACGCCCGCGGCCACCAGCGCCGCGCCGAACCGGCGCGCCTCGGCGTACAGCTCCGCGTAGGAGACGCGCTCGCCGCCGTCCACGATCGCGGTGCGGGCGGGGAAGCGCTCCGCCGCCGACGCGGTCATGGCCGCGATGCTCGGCCACGTCGGCTCACAGCTCTGGTTCATGGCGCAACTCCCGCTCTTTCCCTCGGTGAACGTATCGCCGCATGGCCCGGACCGGCGCCTCGTCCCGGCACGAGCGGGGCCGGGTGCCGGGATCCATGATTGACATCGACGTCAGTATAGACTTTTATCTAGAAGTGTAAATCGCTGCAACGTCCGCGTCGGCCGCCCGAACGAAGGGCCGGCGCATGGTCTTCCGAGGTTGCCGGTACATGATCACGATGCCCGTCCCCGCCGCGGCCGCACCGCCGCGCCCGCCGGGCTGCGGCCGTCCCGCAGCGCGCCGGGCCACGCCGCCGCGAATCCGGCTCCGCTCCCGGAGCACGGTCCCCCTCTCCCCCTCCCCCGGGTGGGCGCCCGGCCGGCGAGACGGCCTTCGGAGTGAACACTGATGGACGTCCGACTCTCCCCCGAGCAACAGGCGCTGCGCGAGGCCGCGGCCCAGCTCGTCGACGACCTCGCCCCCAAGTCCGTCGCCGAACTCGACGACCCGGCCCGCGCCGCCAGGCTGGACACGGCCGTGGTCGCCTCCGGCTGGCGCGAGCTGCGCACCCCGGACGACGGGCACCGGCCGCTGGCCTCCGCCGTCGAGGCCGCGATCGTGGCCGAGGAGCTCGGGCGCGGAGCGGCCGACACGCCGTTCCTCGGCCCGACCCTGGCCGCCGAGCTGCGCCGCCGCGCCGCCGCGCCCGATTCCGCCGCGCCCGAGACCGTCCTGCTCAACCCCGGCCTGTCCGGGCTCGCCGTCGTGGAGGACGGGGACGCGCACTGCTCGGGCGTCGCCATCGACGCCCGGAACGCCACATCCGCCCTCGCCCTCGCCCGGAACGGCGACGGCTACGACCTGGCGGTCGTGCCCGTGCCGGGCGCGGCGCCGGGGCGCGACCTCACCCGCCCCATCGCCACGGTCGACCGCGCACCGTCCGAACGGCCGCACGGCGCGCCCCGCCCCCTCACCGAGGCGGACATCGAGACGTGGACGGCCCTGGCCATCGCCCTCACCTGCGCCGACCTCGTCGGGACGATGCGTGGCGCGGTCCGGCTCGCCCGCTCGTACGCGGTCATCCGGCAGCAGTACGGCGTGACGATCGGCACCTTCCAGAGCGTGCAGCACATGCTCGCCGACGCCTACGTGTCGGCCGAGGGCTCCAAGAGCGTCGCGCTGCACGCCGCCTGGGCGGCCGACACCCTGCCCGCCGGCGAGGCGCTCGACGCCGCCGCCGTGGCCAAGGCCTACTGCGCGCGCGCCGCCCGCGCGGTGTGCGAGACCGCCGTCCAGGTGCACGGCGGCATCGGCAACACCTGGGAATGCTTCGCGCACGTCCACCTGCGGCGGGCGTTCCTGTCGACCCAGCTGCTCGGCGACGTGGGCGCGAACCTGGACCGGGTCGCCGCGCACCGCAAACTTGGAGGCGTGCACGATGGACTTCGCTGACTCCGCCGAGGAAGCCGCCTTCCGGCGGCGCCTGCGCGCGTGGCTCGCCGAGAACAACCCCGAGCTTCCGGCGTCCTCGACGTCCGACGCGTACTGGGACGGGCAGGCGCCCTGGCACGTGGCCCTGTACGACGCCGGCTTCTTCGCGCTGTCCTGGCCCGAGGAGATCGGCGGCCACGGCCTGCCGAGCGTGTACGAGGCGATCGTCGACGAGGAGCTCGCCGCCGCCGGCGCCCCGCCGCGGCCGAGCCTCGGCTACCTGGTCCAGGGCATGCTGCGGCACGGGAACGACGACGTCAGAAGCCGGTTCCTGCCCGGCATCGTCAACGGCCGGCATCGCTGGTGCCAGGGGTTCAGCGAGCCCGACGCCGGGTCCGACCTCGCGTCGCTGCGCACCCGCGCCGAGCCCCGCGGCGACGAGTACGTGATCACCGGCCACAAGGTCTGGACGAGCTACTCCGACAGCGCCGACTGGTGCATGGTCCTCGCGCGGACCGACCCCGGCGTCCCCAAGCACCGCGGGCTGTCGGCGTTCGCCGTCCGGATGGACCAGCCGGGCATCGAGCAGCGCCCGCTCAAGATGATCAACGGGGTGACCCGGGAGTTCGGCGAGGTCGTCTTCGACGGCGCGGTCGCGCGGGCGTCCGACATGATCGGGGACCCGGGCGAGGGCTGGAAGCTGGCCATGACCGTGGTCAGCCACGAGCGGGAGCCGGGGGAACTCGGCTACGTCGCGCGCTACAGCAAGGCGGTCAACGAGCTCGCCGACTCCGTACGCGCGGAACCGGAGCGGTTCACGGGCGAGAACGTCCGCGACGTCGCGTGGGCGATCGTCGAGGCCGAGATGCTGCGGCTGCACGTCTGCCGGCGGCTCTCCGACCGGCTCGGCGGGATCTCGCACGGCCCCGAGGGCTCGGTGGACAAGCTTCTGATGACTTGGGTCGAACAGGCCGTCGGGCACGCCGCGCTGGGCGTGAGCAGCGTGACCGGCGGCGCGGAGGAGGACACGTGGCTGAGAATGTACCTGTACAGCCGGGCGCAGAGCGTGATGGGCGGAACGTCGCAGATCCAGCGCAACCTGGTGGCGACCCGGATCCTCGGGCTCCCGGTCTCATGAGCCTCCGCGATCTGGCGCCGGAGATCGAGGTCACCGCGGACGGGCCGGTCAGGATCGTGACGCTCAACCGTCCCGAGAACCTGAACGCGACCAACCACGCCCTCCACGAGGGACTCGGCGCGCTGTTCCCCCTGCTCGACGCGGACGACGGCGCCCGCGCCGTGGTCCTCACGGGCGCGGGGCGCGCGTTCTCCGCCGGCGGCGACTTCTCCTACCTCGACATGCTCACCAGGGACGACGGCCTCCGCCGGCAGACGCTCACCGACGCCCGCCGCATCGTCACCGGCATGGTGCAGTGCCGGCTGCCGATCGTCGCCGCCGTCAACGGCCCCGCCGTCGGCCTGGGCTGCAGCCTGGCCGCGCTCTCCGACATCGTCTACATGGCCGAGAGCGCCCACCTCGCCGACCCGCACGTCATGGTCGGGCTCGTCGCGGCCGACGGGGGCCCGGTCACCTGGCCGCTGCTGACGAGCCTGCAGCTGGCGAAGGAGTACGCGCTGACCGGCGAGCGGATCCCCGCCCGCCGCGCGGCCGAGATCGGGCTCGCCAACCACGTCTGCGCCGACGACGAGGTGATGCCCGCCGCCATGGCGTGCGCGCGGAAGCTCGCCGCGCTGCCGCGCCGGGCCCTTGAGGACACCAAGCGCATCCTCAACCTGCATCTGGAACGCGCCGTCCTCGCCACGCTCGATTTCGCGATCGCCGCGGAGGACCGCTCGTTCCTCTCCCCGGAGCTGCGGGCGACGCTGGACAAGCAGCTGTCCAAGCGGAAGGACGCGGGCTGACCGAACACGAAAGGAGCCCCTCCCGGACCGGTCCGGGAGGGGCTCCTTCGTGGTTTGCGGCGTGGCCGTCAGAGCGGCGGCACGGCGGGCATGCGGCCGGTGCGCAGCAGCTCCTCCCCGAGTTCGCGCGTCAGCGTCCGCGCGTCGCCGAGAAGCCCGTCGAGGGCGAGGACGCGCCGGAAGTGGCGGTGGAACTCGTGCTCCTCGGTGAACCCCACGCCGGCCAGCACCTGCTGGCAGTGGCGCGCCACCGTGCGCGCGTTGCGTCCGGCGAGCGACTTGGCGATCCCGGCGAGCAGCGCCCGGTCCGCCGCCTCCCCCGCGTCCACCGCCTCCGCGGCGGCGGCCTCCGCGCTCTCGATCGCGAACAGGCTCTCGGCAAGGCGGTGCCGGACGGCCTGGAACGAGCTGATCGGCCGCCCGAACTGGACGCGGGTCAGGGCGTGCTCGCGTGCGAGCCGGAGCATCGTCCGGCTCGCGCCGATCAGCTCGTGCGCCAGCGCCGACCGGCCGGCCGCCAGCGCGTCCTCCCAGTCGGCCTTTGACCCCTCCGGGACGGGGACGCCCTCGGCGTCCACCCTGGCCAGTCCCAGTCGCGGGTCGACGCCGCCGACCGGCCGGATCCGGAGTCTCCCGGTCTCCACGGTGACCGCGCGGAGGACGCCGTCCTGCTCGGCGACCACCACCGCGGTGCCGGCCGCCGCCATCCGCGCGGTGCCGAGGCCGCGCACCGCGAGCTCGCCGTCCCGGACGGAGCCGGGCGCCGTGTACCGCCCGAACTCCGGCAGGACGACCGCGGTACCGGCGCCGGGCGACGACCCGAGCGCCGCGGCCAGCACGTCGTCGAGCGCGCCCGAGGCCGCGTTCGCCGCGCCCTGCCGGTCGAACAGCAACGCGGGGACGGCGGCTCCCTCGGCCCGCAGCGCCTCCCGCCAGCCCACCTCGTCCAGCGACGCCTCGACCGCCGCGACGCCCTCACCCTGGAAGGCCCGCTCGAAGCTCTGCGCCAGCAGATCGGCGGTCTCCGCGTCCATCATCGGTCCACTCCCAGGTCCAGCAGGCGGCGCGCGATGATGTTGCGCTGCACCTCGGCGCTCCCGCCGTAGATCGTCGCCGCCCGCGAGTACAGGAACTCGGTGCGCCACCGGTCGCCGCCGGCGTCGTCGCCCACGGCGATGTCCGCCGGCACCGCGTCGGCGGCGAGGTCGTACACGGCCTGCTCGGTCGTCGCGATCATGACCTTGTCGATCGACGTCTCGGGCCCAAGCCGCTCCCCGCGCGCCATCCGGTACTGCGTCCGGCGCGAACGCGCCTGGAAGGCGAACACCATCTGGACCACCTCGCCGAGCGCGGCGGGATCCAGCGCGCCCTCCGGCGCGGAACCGAGCAGACCCTGCAGCCGCTGCCGCAGGTAGGCGCCGCGATGCCACAGCGACGTGCTCCGCTCGTAGGGCAGCAGGTCCATCGCCACGGCCCAGCCGCCGTCCACCTCGCCGAGCGTGCGGTCGAACGGCACCCGCACGTCGTCGAAGAACACCTCGCAGAACTCGTCACGCCCGTGCATCGCCCGGATCGGGCGCACCGTGATCCCCGGCGAGTCCATGTCGACGAACAGCGCGGTGATGCCCTTGCCGCCCGACTCGGGCGCACCCGTCCGGGTGAGCAGGACGCAGCGGTCGGAGAACTGCGCCAGGCTCGTCCACACCTTCTGGCCGCTGACCCGCCACCCGTCTCCCTCGCGGCGGGCGCGGCAGGCCAGGGAGGCCAGGTTGCTGCCCGTGCTCGGTTCGGAGAACCCCTGGCACCAGGTCTCGTCCCCCCGCAGCAGCCGGGGCACCATCTCCGCCGCCAGCTCGGGACGGGCGAACTCGATCATCGTCGGCGCCAGCACCTCGGTCATGGAGTAGATGCCCGGCTCGATCAGGTCCCGGAACGCGAGCGCCTCCCCGAGGTAGGCGCGCATCAGCGAGGACCCGCCGAACCCGCCCACCCGCTCGGGCCAGCCCCACCGCATCCAGCCCGCGTCGTAGGCCAGGCGCTTGACCTTGGCCAGGTGCTCCATCTCCTCGTCGAGCGAGACGTCCGGGCCGTGCCGGGGTTCGAGCTCCGGACGGTGCTCGTCGAGCCACGCGTCCAGGCCGGCGCGGAACTCCTGCAGATCCATGGCTCAGCCCGCGGACTTCTGCCCCGGCACCGGGCGGCGCGGGTCGTGCGGGCGGCCGGAGTCCCTGGAGCCGTCGCGGCGCAGGAACGTCATGGCCCTGGTCTGCAGGCGCCAGCCGTCCCCGGTCCGCCGGTACGTGTCGGTGTAGTAGCCGATCCGCATCGAATGGTCGGTCTGGGCGACGAAGCACAGGGGCTGGACGCCGGTGCCCGCGTCCTCCCCGTCGAACTCGATCGCGGGGGTGCTCACGGTGAACACCCCTTTGGGCGCGGCCGCCATGAGCGACGGGAAGTCCCCGGGCGCGTACTTCTCCCCGAAGGCGCTGTACCAGCCGTCCGCCGCGAACACGGCCAGCACCGTGTCAACGTCGTCCATCGTCATGCCTGCCGCGTAGCGTGCGAGCAGCTGCTCGATCTCGATGACGTCGGCTATGCGTGAGCTGTCCACGGGGTGACCTCCTCGCCGGGATCCGGGATGCGCGCAGGGGCGATCCCCCCGCACACGGAGATCCTAACTCGACATCGACGTCGATTCCAGTTGTGTGGCCCCCGACAGAGCCCGGCCGGGCCCCTACCGGGGTGTGCTCCGGGCTCGGACGGCGGCGGCCCGGCCGGCCCTGCGGCCGAAGTACGAGCCCTCGCCGAGCTGGGTCCCCGAGCAGTATCCGGCGCCGTCCTGGGCGATGTTGGACGCGCAGGCACCGGCCGCGTAGAGCCCGTGGACGACCGACCCGTCGGCTCGCCGCACCTCGCCCTCGACCGTGGTGGCCATGCCGCCGAGCGTGAAGCCGGCGTACAGGGCGGTGCCGAGGGTCAGGTCGTAGACGCCCCAGGGGCCCTTGGTCTGCGGCGCCAGCCAGTCGGGGTGCTTGTGGAAGTCGGGGTCCTCGCCGCGTGCGGCGTGCTCGTTGTAGCGCGCCATCGTCGGCGCGAGCGAGCCGCGGGGCAGTTCCAGGCCCGCCTCCATCTCCTCGATGGTCTCGTAGCCGTCCTTCAGCGGCACCAGCGGCATCCGCTGCTCCTCCATGTGGTCGCTGTCGGCGATCAGGTACGCCGTCGCGTCCGGCTGCCGGAGGACGAAGTACGACGTGCGCGCGTGGTAGCTGTCCTCGGCCACGAACCGCTCACCGCGGTTGTTGACGATCAGGCCCTTCACCAGCGACGACGGCGGGTAGAACGGCGCGGTGACGAACGGTTCCTCCATGTGCTCCAGCGCTGCGCCGGCCGACTGGCCCAACCGGATCCCGAGCCCGTCGTCGTAACTGCTGCCAAGGGTGAACAGCTTCCCGCCGAGGGCGGGCGTGTAGGCGGCGACCATGTCCGGGTTCATCACGAACCCGCCCGCCGCGATCACCACCCCGGCGGCGCCGACGACGCCGGTCCGGTCGAAGCTCCGCCACGCGACACCGGTGACCGCACCGTCCCCGGTGGCCACCAGGTTGGTGGCGCCCGTCTCGTAACGGACCTCGACCCCGGCCTCCTCGATCCGGTCGCGCAGCAGGTCCATCACCACCTTGGTGCCGTCCGTGTCGCCGGGAACCGGCACCTTGTGACCCCTCGGCGCGGGCTGGACCTCGTCCCGGAACGGCCACACCTTCTCGTTCCCGGTGAACATCAGGCCCTCGGTGCCGGGCTGGATCACCGCCTTCCCGGGAAAGTAGGACCGCTCGAACTCGAACCCCAGCGCCTCCAGCCACTGGAACTGCTCGACCGACCCCTCGCAGTACGCCCGGATCTTCTCCTCGTCGGGATCCTTGGTGCTCGCCATCAGATAGCGCACCATCGCCTCGACCGTGTCCGGGTGACCGGTGGCCCGCTGGACCGCGGTACCCCCGCCGAAGTAGAAGTGGCCGCCCGACATGCTCGACGTCCCGCCGTGGACGGCGGCACGCTCCAGAAGCAGCACCCGCGCCCCCGACCGGGCGGCCTCCAGCGCGGCGCAGCCTCCGGCGATTCCGAAACCCACCACCACCACGTCGAACCACTCGGCGTCTCCGGGGAGCTCCGAAGCCGGTATCACCTGGGGGACGGTCATTCCCGGAGAGGATTGTGCGTTCATCGGTCCTTGCCTCATGCCGTGAGCGGTCTCGGTCGGACGGCGGCGGGATCGCCGGTCGCGGTCAGCCCTTGTGCGGGATCTGGTTGACGGTGCCCCCGTCGATGACGAACTCGGATCCGGTGGCGTAGGACGACTCGTCGCTGGCGAGGAAGACCACGAAGGAGGCGACGTCCTCGGGCTGCCCGGGGCGGCCGAGCGGGATCGGGACCATGTCGTCGGGGATCCCCTCGGTGATCGGGGTGCGGATCAGCCCCGGGTGCAGCGAGTTGACCCGGACACCGTGCGGGGCGAGCTCGATGGCGACCGACTTGGTCAGGCCGCGCAGGCCCCATTTCGACGCCACGTAGCCGTGCGCCCAGGAGGTGCCGCGGAGTCCCTCGATGGACGAGTTGTTGATGATCGCGCCGCCGCCGGCCGCGATCAGCGCGTCGGTGGCCGCGCGGATGCCGAGGAACGGGCCGGTGAGGTTGACGTCGATGATCTGCTGCCACTTCTCCAGCTTGAACCGGGTGATGGCGGCGCCGTTGGCGATCCCCGCGTTGTTGAAGAGCACGTTCAGGCGGCCGAACTCGCCGACGGTGGTCTCGACGGCGGCCGTCCAGTCCTCGGCGCGCGTCACGTCGAGGTGCACGTAGCGGCCCGCGTCGCCCAGCTCGTCCGCCACGGCCTCGCCCGCGTCGTCGAGGATGTCGCCGATCACGACCTTGGCGCCCTCGGCGACCAGCGCCCGGGCGCTGGCGGCTCCGATGCCGCGCGCGCCCCCGCTGATCAGGGCGACCTTCCCGTCCACACGTCCCATCGTTGCGGTCCTCTCCAGTTCTCAGCCGGCCAGCGCGGTCGCGAAGACGCCACGGGCGGTGTTGAAGGGCAGGTCGAGCGGCGTCCGGAGCCCCGGCGGCGCCCCGATGACGTCGGGGATCGAGTTGACGATGCGCCCGGCGCCGGACGCGATCGCCGCGTAGTTGTGGTCGCCCCTGGCGCTGGTCGGGCAGACGTCGACGCGGTAGGACGGTTCGCCCGCGATCTCGACCCGGTAGGAGCCGCCGTCCTGCGCCGGCTGCGGCCAGTCGGGACGCAGGTCGCCGCGGAGCCGGGTCGTGTGGTCGATGACGAGCACCTCCTTGCCGCCGGCGACGCCGCGGATCTGGAACCGCATGGCCGCCACCCCGCCCGCGGGGATGTGCCCGGCGGCCACGTCGAACGCCTCCGGCGCCGGCTCCTGCTCGAACCACTCGGTGATCTCGTCGAGTTCGAAACCGAACCCCCGGGCCAGCATCCGGAGGCTGACCCCCCAGGACGCCGCCAGCATTCCCGGCTTGAACATCTTCGGCAGGTCCCCCACCGGCCGGCCGAAGCCCATGAAGTCGAACACGACCTCGCTGCCGTCATAGGTCGCGTAGTCGGCGATCTCCGAGCAGCGGACCTGCTCGACCCGCTGGCAGGTGCCGGCGATCGCGAAGGGCAGCAGATCGTTGACCCACCCCGGATCGACTCCGGTGGCGAAGAGGCTCACCCCGCCCGCGCGGCAGGCTTCCTCGATGGGGTCGATCATGCGGTCCGGCAGCACGCCCCACGGGTAGATCATGGGCACCGGCGAGGAGGCGACGACGTTGCTGCCGGCTGCGAGGATCTTCCGGACGTCGTCGAGGGCCTCGAACAGCCGGGTCTCGGCGAGCGCGCAGTAGACCGTGCACTCCGGACGCGCGCCCAGTGCGGCGTCCAGGTCGTCGGTGGCCACCACGCCCGTGACCACGTCCAGACCGGCGAGCTCACCGGCGTCCCGCCCGACCTTCGCGGGGCTCGACACGACCAGCCCCACCAGCTCGAAGCGAGGGTCCTCGATCAGCTGCGACAGGGCGATGCGCCCGACGTTGCCGGTCGCCACATGAAGAACGCGGATGGCCATGGTGCTCCTCGCGGTGGGGGGACGATGCCGGTCAGCACCTCGTCCCCGACAGCGCGCAACGCGCCCGCAGGGCGATACTGGTCAGCTGACTGGACACTTGTCCACCTTATTGAAGCCCCGGACACCCCCGCAATAGCCCGCCCGCATTCGCCC
>NZ_SMKK01000104.1 GCF_004348425.1 Actinomadura sp. 7K507 | reverse complement strand
CGGATGAACACCATCCACCGACCCTAGAACGACGCGCTTAGTGCGTGAAAACGCGACCTCCTGGAAGAGTCCTCACAGGTCAGCGCGATGTCGGCTGGATCCGTCCCGCCCCGTGAGCCAAGTCAGGTGGGGAACAGGCCACGTACTGCATGAGTACCTGGGCGAGCCGGAGACGGTCAGCTGCGTACGGAGGACGGTCGATCAAGGGCTAGCGTGAATTACAGGGACCGTCCTCAGGGTTCATGGGCCTTGAGGACGCGCCGGCGGCCTGGTTGACCAGCAACGTCCCCTCATGACGACTCCCGTCGACCTAGCGGACGACCGCTCTCGATGAAGTCTCGATACTCATCGAACACACACCTTGGTTCACCCAGCGTCCGCCGTTGGCGCCTAGCTCCCGTTCAGCGAGCTCGGCTGCCGCGTAGAAGGCTGGAACTCATCGACCGGAAGCGACTCACACTCTTCGACTACGTGCAGTCGACCGACGAACCCTGGGGAGCGCTCCGCCGACCATATGCAACACCAACAGAGTCCGCGCCGCCCCATTCTTCAATGGCGCCAAGAAGTTGCTCGTGAGGGACGTCAGCCGAGGGCATCACCTATCTTCCGCAAGGCCGCGCGCTTGTCGTCGAGCGAGGTGTGGGCGTAGATCCTCATCGTCACCTCGATGTCGCTGTGCCCGACGATGCCGCTCGCCGAGGCGGCGTCGAAATCGGGCCCCCGGCCTCGCGCTCGTCCAGCCGGCGCGCCCTGGTGCTGCCCGAGAACGCCGACTTGGAGCAGCAGGTCCGCCCGCTGATTCCCGGCGGCCCGGCCCACGGCGCCCTGGTGACGAGCCGGACCCCGCTGACCGGAATCGACGCGGCTGGAAATTCTTGTAGCCTCCGAAGCCCACCGGCTGCTGAGCCGCATCATCGAGACGGAGGCGGAACGGGTCGTGGCGGCCGAGCGGGCGCTCGGCGCCTTTCTCAGACTCGCCGAAACCGCGGCGGACAAGTTGCCTGGTGCGCTCTGCGCAGTACTGCACGCCCCGGCACGGCGATGGCACCTGCCGCCGTCCGTCAAGGGCGGAGCACCTGCGCGACCCGCCTTCCTCCCCTTCGTGACCGAGGGGGTGCGGTCCTGGTGGCGACCAGGGTCGGTGCACCGCTGCGAGCAACGGATATCTGAGCGACGGCCCGTGGCCACCGGCCCGTCCGGCACCACGACCACGGAGGCGGGTGGCGCGGGTGCACGCGACCGCTCAGCCGGCAATCTCTTGGCCCGCCACTGCGGACACCAGGTCGTCCTGGAGCACCCTCAGCAGGGCATCCCGCTGTCCCACCGGGAAGAAATGGCCACCAGGAAGCATCCGGCTGACGAACCTCCCACGCGTCTCGCTTCGCCACCCCGCCGTCTCGTCCTGGGGCACCTGCGAATCGGCGGCGCCCCAGTAAGCGAAGACCGGACAGGTCAGCGGTTCGCGATCGGCCGGCCGGTAACGCTCCGACAGGGACACGTCCGCCCGCAGCGCGCCGAGGAGCATCCGCCGGTACTTCGGGTTCTCCAGAATGGCGGCACTCACGCCGCCGCTCTCCGAGAGTTCCGCCAGCAGCTCCTCATCCGTGGGCTCGGTACGGGACGGACGGGAGTAGAAGACCTCTGGAGCACAACAGGCGGCGGCGAACAGCGCGTCCGCCTCCGGATGCCCGCCGCCGCGCAACGCGTGGGCGAACTCCAGCCCGATCAGCGCACCCACGCTGTGGCCGAAAATGGCATAGGGACGGTCGAGCAGGTGCCCGACCTCCGCCGCGAGCGCGGCCACCAGCCGCTCCATCTCGGTGATCGGCGGTTCGCTGCGATGGAACCCCCGACCGGGCAACTCCACGGCGACGACCTCGACGGCGTCGGGCAGACGCTCACCCCAGTCGCGGAACTGCGTCGCCGTACCACCGGCGGGGGGCAGGCACAGCAGCCGGACGGCCGGTCCTCGCCGATGCGTCCACGTCACGAGCCAATCTCGCATCGTCCGGTGACGCCCCCTTCAGGAGATCTTGATGAAATGCCCGGTGGTCGGAATCTGCCGGCAACCGCGTCGCCGCTTGGTGGCGTCATCTCCCAAGCCATAGGATATTTGTGTGATGCCCCATTCCGGCGCCCGGCCGGCGGGCTCGTAGAACGTCGCCTGAAAGTGCGCTTCCGATGCATGCGGTGATTCATAGCGCGTGCCGGTAAGCATGAGAACAAGTTCGGTATCCTCTTCGGCGAATAGCGAGAACGCCTCCAGTGAACCTTGATCCTCCACACAGATCAAGCGAGTACGGCTGCCGAAAAGCTCCGCGATGCGAGAAACGAGACCTTCCGCTCCGGGGTGCGTCAAAGGCGTATTATGCCGAGTCGCATGTTCCATCAGCAGATCAACGACGGCCGGCTCCGCCGGTTCGAGCGTTCGCACGACCAGCTGTCCAGGGAACTTGGCGAACTTTCGCATCTCGTAGCGGACCGTGTTCCGCTGCTTGTATGACAGGCCCGCAGCGTAACCGTCGGCATCCGTCCAGTCCACCTGCATGACGTTCTGATTGCCCAATGGCACGGAATCGTACTTCGCGTCGGTCAGCGCCTGCGATAGCAGGTCCCCCTGAGCGCCCACGTAGAGGACCGCCACGGATCGCATTCCCGTGGTCTTGGCCCAGGACGTCAGCTCCGCGACGAAATCGGCTACACCATGGGAGGTCGACGCCTCCGGTCCGGCGAGTACAGCTTCATATTCGGGCGTCATCAGCACGGCGCAGGGCAGCACATCCTGAGGTGTCAGATCGCTCCATGGCCTGGCGGGCGCCTCCTCTCCCGGAAATCCGTCGTGGAAGAGCCGGTACGGGTCGGCGAATCTCCGCTGTGTGAGCTCACGCACAATGGTCCCCACGGTGGCGGCCACGGGGACTCCGTCACGACGAAGGGTGAAGGTATGCAGGTCGCCGGGAAGTCGCCTGGGTTCGTAGTTCAACCATGGCTCACGGAGCGGGCGGGTCCGCTCCCCCACCTCTTCGAGTTCAGCGGCGGCTACGGTGAATTCAAGCATCATCGACCTTCCTCGCGACCCACACGAGATATTCCGATCCATTGCCGAAGGGGGTACGCCGGTAATCACCGTAGAGCCCCTCGAAACGGAAGCCTGCGTCGATGATGAACCGCTGCATCTCAGCTGGATGCCGGTAGTGAATGTGCTGGACCGAGTGCTGGCGTTCGGTGACGACCCCGTCCTCGTCCAGTGTCTCCACGATTCGCCTGCGGATCGCCACCTGGGTGACCTCGTCGAAGGAACTGTAATTCCAGACGGCCTGTCTGCTTCCGGTCGTGGGATGGCGGATCTCCGTGACGAACTTCAGCCGATCCCGTTCGGCCATCATCGTGGCCATCCGGGGCACCGGCACCGCGGTCGCGAACCGGCCTCCGGGAGCGAGGTGAACATGCACCGTCTCCAGAGCCGCCCGGAGCGCCTCGTCGGTCCGCAGGAAGAACAGCGGCTGTCCCCCCATGAGCACCAACGGAAAGGTGCGTCCCAACCGCACGTTCTCCATGTCGCCCTGCACGAACTGCGCGGCGTTTTCCGACAGTCCCTGCTTCGACGCGTTCTCCCGGGCCTGATCGAGCATTCCCGTCGAGAGGTCGACCCCGACCCCCTCGCCGGCGACCTCCACGCACGGGATCAGAACGCGGCCGGTGCCACAGGCGAATTCAAGGACCGGCCCCCCGTGTTGCTTCGCGAGTTCGAGGTACAGCTCGAGATCAGGATGATTGCGCCGGCTCGGCATCAGGTCGTACAGCTCGGCCTCGGCATCGAATGACCGCGCGGCGTCGTCCTTCATGATCCCTCTCATGGTGGTCAAGTGCAGTTTGAGGCGAACGCGGCGTACATGACCCATTGTTGCCACCGAAAGAGCGTTTCGATGCTGGTCCAGCCGCTTTCATGCAGCATTTCACGCTGCTGGCGGTCTGTCAGGGGATTCAAGACCCCGCGCAGCGACCGCTCCTTGACGTAAATAGCCCTGGCCCCGATCCCCTTCTCGGCCTTGTAGTCATGCGAGCTGCAGATCGCGATCTCCTGCCAGCGCGGGTCCACCAACCGCAGCTTCTCCGCCACGATTAGGGCGCCATGGGGCTGTGACCTTTCCCGCGCATCGCGCAGTACCTTGAGCCGGTCACCGGGTTCCAGAAATTGGAGGGTGAACAGCGCAAGGGTGAGCTTGGCATCGTAATGACACAGCCCGTGCTCGATGCGGCTCGCATGATAATGCGAAGTGGCAGATGTGTCCCGAAGTTTTTCGTGAGCTATTTCCAGCATGCTCTCTTGCGAGTCGTAGAGATGAAAGTTCAGTGCCCGTTCCGGGTGGCGCTGACTTATCAGTCTCGCGGTGGTCCCCGTAGACGCTCCGAGATCCGCGATGGTCGCCTTCTCCGGTGCGAGCCAATCCGACAACCGCTCGATCAACTGCTGGACGTCGTCATAGAACGGGACGCTCAACCGTACGTGATTGTCAAAGTCATCCGCGACCTCCGCGGTGAACTCCCAGGAGCCGGGCGTCGTGAAACGATCCGTTAGGTCATCTCCCCGGAACGAATCGAGATCTCTTGGAACCGGAACATTCGCCATGATCACATCCCCTTAAACCGTAACCCTGGCACCGTATCGGATCAGGCATTCATTGATTTCGACGATTGTCTCCATATCGATCCGGTCGTCCATTGTCAGAACGCGTTCTCCATGTGTCAGATCGCGGACTCGACCGGCATTCAGAAACGGCCGCACGGGCGGATCCGTTTTCGCCAGAAGCTCTTTGACCTCCTGGCGCAGAGCCTGGTCATATGCTGGATCCCGGACCTGCGGAAAGTGACTCTTAGGTCGCCTCGCGATTGCTTCGGGAAGCGTGTCCTTCATCGCCGCCCGCAACACGCTCTTGTCGATTCCGTCCCGACTCTTCATCGACCAGGGGATGTTGAAGGCGTATTGCACGAGCCGGTGGTCGGTGAACGGTACCCTCATCTCCACGCCGGCCGCCTGCCCCACCCTGTCCCGCCGATCGAGGAGAAGCTGGGCGAAGCGGGTCAGCGCCAGATAGTTCACCTCACGCATGCGTCGCTCTTCCCCCTCCTCGCCCGGCAGCCGTGGTACCTCACGCAGGGCCTCCTGGTACCGCTGGGCCTGGTAGGACGGAACGTCGAGACGTTCCACGAGGCCAGGGTCGAGGAGAGCGGCCCCGAAGCCCGTCCGGGGATCCATACGAGCGATCCACGGGAAGGTGTCGCGGCGGACCACCTCCGCATCGTGTTGCCACCGGTATCCCCCGAAGAGTTCATCAGCCGCCTCACCCGACAAGACCGCCGCACAGGTCGGTCGCACCGCCTGGAGGAGGAGGTAGAGCGACGTGTTGAGGTCGCCCATGCCGATAGGCACATCCACCGCTTGGAGCACCGCGGCCCTCTTCCGCGGATCCATGAGGGAGAGGGTGTCGATGACGACATCGGCATGTCGTGTGGGGATGTGTCGCGTGAGTTCCCGGACGAAGGGCGCGTCCGGCGACCCGCGTTTCTCGTCCGGCTGGAATCCCTCCGTGTAGCCCACGAAATCCAGCCCGAACGTATGGAGCGCCTCGTCGCCCCGCTCCGCGAGGATGCCTGACGCAAGCGCCGCGAGCGTGCTGGAATCCAGACCGCCGGACAGCAGCGCCCCCGCCGGCGGGTCCGCGATCACCTGCCGTTCGACCGCCGATCCAAGCAGGTCACGGACGGTCTGGACCGTCGTTTCCAGGTCGTCCGTGTGCGGATGGGCCTCAAGGGACCAGTACGCCCGCGTACGCAGGCCGTTGACGTCGGCGCAAAGCTCGTGACCTGGCCGGAGTTCCCGCATGCCGCTGAATACGGCTTGTCCCGGGGTCTTGACGAAGGCGAATATCTCCCGCAAGCTCTCCGCGTCCAAGACGGATTCCGCGTACGGGTGAGACAGGATCGCCTTCGGCTCGGAGCCGAAGAGCAGTCCATCGGCGGTCCGGTAGTAGTAGAGAGGCTCCACACCGAGACGATCGCGCACCAGCAACAGCTTCTTCCGGCGTACGTCCCAAATCGCGAAGGCATAGAAGCCTTCAAGCCGTTCCGCCAGGCTCGACCCCCATTGCAGGTAGCCGCGGATGACAACCTCCGCGACGCTGTTCGTGCGGAACTCGTGACCGTGAGATACCAACTGCCTCCGCAGGTCTACCGCGTTGTAGAGCTGGCCGCTGAAGGCCACCGTCGCCAGTCCGTGACCGCTCTCCTCGAGGTACATCGGATGGTCGTCCCCTCGATGACAACGACCGAGCGCTGTTCTCGAGTCGCTCCACACCTGCGCACCTTCCGGACCACGGAGTTCGAGGGTGCCGAGCATCTTCCCAATCGTTTGCTCGGCATCGCCCAGCTTCCGATCGAACGCTACCCATCCCGCGATTCCCGTCATTCGCACCATCCCCTAAAAGCTGCGGACCTCTTGAGGTTCATGTCGTACGGCGATGGGCATCACCACCGCGGCCAGGGCCAGTCCCGCTCCCGCGATCAACCAGCCGGTCGTACCGAGCCCAATGCACAGCGCCGTCAGTACCATCGGCGCAGCGGCCTGACCGACGCCGATACCCATGGTGAACACCCCTTGGTACTGGCCGTGAAGGCCTTCCGTCGCAAGCCGGTAGGACAGTTCGAAGGATCCGACGGCGTGCAGCAACTCCCCTACGGTGTGGACTATCACCCCCACCACGATCACAGTGATGACCAACGGCACGGGCAACCCCGCACTGACCCCGATGAGAACGCAACCGGCCAGAAAGAACAGGCCGGCCCATCGAATGGATGCCGCCGCGGCCCGAGTCGAGGCCGCGTACTTGGCCGCCATCACTTGGAACAGGATGACCATTCCGGTGTTTATCACCAGCGTGACCGTAATGAGGATCCGGGGTGCATCGATCGATTCGACGATCCACAAGGGGAGGATCAGCGTGGGAATCGAGGCCTGGAGGAAGATGACCGCGTTGAGCGCGGTGACGACCAGATAGCGCCGGTCCTTCAACGCGGTGAACCGGGAGGAACGCGATGAATCGGTCCCGGAGCGGACGTTCGGGATCCCGCGGAGGAGCACGCTCGCAGACAGGAAGGTAACCGCGTCGAACACCAGCGCGGCCATATAGACCGTCCGGGTGTCCGCCTGGATGACAAAACCACCGAGCAGGGTCCCGAAGACCAGTCCCGCATTCGTCGCGGCTCGGATGTACGCGCGGTTGCGCGTCCGGTCCGCCCCCTCGGCGAGTACGCCGACCAGTGCCCCGCCCACGGCGTGAACGGCCGTCATCGCCAGCGCGTTCAGACAGACCACGAGTGTGAAGGTGATGATATTGGCGATGAATATGAGCCCGATCGAGGCCATGGCCTGTACCGCAAGCGCGATCATGAGCACGTTGCGAGGCCCGTAGGCGTCCGCGAGGTGCCCGAGGGGGATGCTCGCCAGCAGGCCGACGATGCCGGCGATGGTGAGGCCGACCCCCACCTGTGTCGGAGGAAGCCCCACCGACCGGATCAGGTAGACGGGAATCACGCCGAGCGAGACGCCATTGCCGATCGTGTTGATCAGCATGGCGGTCGTGAGAATCCGGAAGGGGCCGCGGGGCGGCAACAAGCTCTCTCTCATGCCGGGGCGTCAACCGCGCCGGCCTGCCAGTCGATGGCCACGGGGAGTCTCCGATATCCCTGGATCAGATTGGAGCGCGTTCGGACGGGCGGTTCCGCCGGGGTGACGGCCCGGCTGCGGGCCGCCAGTGCCGCGAACAGTCGGCTGCTCTCCATCCGGGCGAGCTGTGCCCCGACGCAGTGGTGAACCCCGTGTCCGAGGGCGAGGTGCGGGTTGGCGCCACGGTCCCAGCGGAAATTCTCCGGATCGGGGAAGACCCGGGGGTCGCGGTTGGCCGCGGCCAGCCATGCGACGACGGCCTCGCCCTCCTGGATCCGCTGTCCATGAAGGATCGTGTCCTCCGTGGCGACCCGCAGGACGTGCATTCCAGGCGACACCCAGCGCAGGAGTTCCTCGGTCACCGCCCGGTGCGCATCCGGCCGGTCCCGCACCACATCGAGAAGGCCGGGAACCTCCGCGGCGGCGTGGAACACGCCGCACATCAGGTGGCGCGAGGTCTGGTTGCCGCCGATGAGAAGGTTGTAGCAGTTGGTGAGTACCTCGTCGACGCCCAGCTCACCAGAGGTGATCAGGGCGCTGATGAGGTCGACGCCGGGGTTGCGGCGGCATTCGTCCACCCGGTCGTTGAAGTAGAAGAAGATGTCCGTATGAGCGTCCGTGGTCGCCGTGCCGGCGGATTCGCTGTCGGGGCTGGCGAACGCCTTGTCGGTGAGCTCGATCAGGTAGTCGCGGTCGGCCTGCGGTACGCCGAGCAGTTCGCATACGACAGCGGCCGGCAACGTCGGCCCGATGCCCTGGGCCACGTCGACCACGTCGTCCTCGGCGGCGGCGGTGAGCAGCCGCGCCACCTCGCTGTCGATGAAGGAACCGAGCCGCTGCAGCGCGGACGGCGTCAGGAAGCGCCCCAGCACTCGGCGGAGACGCTTGTGGGCTGCGCCGTCGGTGGCCACGATCATCTTGCCCCCGCCGCGGTCGGGGTTGCTCTTGTCGAAGCCGATCAGCATCCCGTACTCGGAGGTGACCGGCTTCCCGGGAGCGAGGAGCTCCTGGCAGGCCCGATGGGAGAAGGCGGACCAGAACCCCGATGGCGACCAGCCGGGATCGCTTCGCACGATCCGATCGTCCGCGAGAAAGTCCTGCCACATCTCATATCGCTTTTCGCTGGCATAGAGATCCGGATCGCCGAGATCCACTGTTGTGCTCCTTTATTGCCCTCGAAGGCTGCGGGGCCGCATGTCGGTCCAGGTCCGCTCGATCCAGGCCAGGCAGTCGTCTTTTGTTCCGCGCTTATCGAGCGCGCGCCACCCCGGAGGGATTTCGTGATCTTCGGGCCACGTCGAATACTGTTCTTCGTCATTGACGACCACGACGTACATTCCTGGACTCCCTTCAAATGTCGGCCGCTGCCTTGCGCAGCCACTCGGTCATGCTGAAGCCGATGCGGCGGGCATCGTCGGTGTCGAGGCAGTCCGTCCGGACCGTCAACCGCGCCTCATAGCCGCCGTCGTCCCTCGGGGACAACAGGCAGCCGAGCGGAAAGGCCGTGAGAGGCGGCGGCATCGCGAACGGCTCCGAACGGTGGCCGGAGACGTCGAGCCGCGGCGTGGGGTGAGGATCCACCGTGAACATGACCTGGTACAGCGGCGACGAGGTCAGGCGCTCGGGGTTGACCATCCGGACCACCTCGCCGAGCGAGATGTCTTGAGCGGCCAGCGCGGAGGTCACCGCGGCGTTGGCGTGCGCTATGGCCGACGCCGGCGACCAGGAGGGGTTTCTCAGCCGCACGCACACGACGTCGATCAGGCAGTCCACGGCCCGGTCCAGCACATCGTCGCCGCGCCGGTTGACCGGAAGGCCGACGCCGAAGTCGTCGGCGCCGGTGCGCGTGGCGATGGCCGCCGCAAACCCGGTGAGGAGGACCACGAAGCGAGTGGCACCGGTGGCGGCGGCCACCCTGTCGCAGGATTCGACGACGTCGACCGGGATGTCCAGATCGGTGCGCTCCGCAGGGCCCGCCGGCGTGACCGCTGGTCGACCGATCTCGAGCACGGGAAGATCTCGGAGTTCCCGGCGCCACCACTGCCGTTGGGTTTCGAGGTCCACCGACGCCGCACGCGTTGTCAGCGCATGCCGTACAGCCGAGGGTGAGGGAGCCTCGCCGCCGAACGCGGGGGCGCGTCCGGCGCACCGGGCCGTGTACGCGGCCGCCAGGTCCGAAACGGCGATCTGCTCCGCGACGCCGTCCCAGGCCACATGGTGAACGGCCAGTCCGACGAGGCTGCGTCCCGCTCGGCCGATGGGTGTGATCGTCGCTCTGAGCACCTCTCCGTCCCACGGCCGGAGGGGTCGCGTAAGCGCCGCGTATGCGATCTCACGTGCCTCGTCGTCGTCGGCCGCACGGCGCGTCTCCAACGTCGAGGCGGATCCGGGCGCGGAGGTGTCCATCTCGGCGCGTTCGCCCCATCGGTAGCGCGCCGCGAGGGCCGGGTGGCGGGTGACGAGGTCGTCCACGGCCGCCTCGAAGGCGTCGGCGCACAGATCGCCCACGTACCAGCCGACCAGGCACAGCGACGTCTCGGGGGCCACCAGCTCGTCCGAGAGCAGAAAGCCCACCTGGGCCGGGGTCAACTCCGCGGGGACCTTCGCGTCGTCGTGCCCGCTCGCCGGATCGGCCGCTCGCTCCGGGGCCTGGCCCAGCCATCCGGCGAGCCCGTCCACGGTGGGGCGCGCGACCAGGACCGAGAAGGGGACGACGCGACCAGTGGCACGCCCGATCCGGCCGCACGCCGCGATGCCGTGGAGCGAGCTGACGCCCTGTTCGAACACCGACCGCCGCGCGTCGAAGGGGCCCGGCACGATGCGCTGGAACTCGCGCCGCACGAGGTCCTCGACGGACGTCGCGGGATCGGAGGGGGACGGGCCCCGGCCGTCTTCGACGATGTCCCGGCATTCCGCGTCCAGCGCCGCCCGGTCGAGCTTGCCGTTGTGCAGGAGCGGCCACGAGGTGCGGTGCCAGAAGCGGTCGGGGAGCAGGTGGGCCGGGAGGCTGCGGGCCAACTCGGACCGCAGCTCCGGCTCCTCGCGTGGCCGCCCATCGTCCGTCGAGTACAGGGCGAGGAGTCCATCGTCCGGACCGGCGTCGCCCACACGGACGACGACGCAGGAGCTGACACCGGGGATGGACGCGATCTCGCGCTCGATCTCCTCGGGCGCCACGCGATACCCCCTGATCTTCACTTCACGGTCGCTACGGCCAACGAAGATCAAGACCCCGTTTTCATCCCAGTAGCCGCGATCCCCGGTCCGGTAGAGGCGCCGGCGCAGGCCGTCGACCGTTCGCCATGCGAAGCGTTCCGCCGTGCCCTGCGGGTCACCGAGGTAGCCGAGCGCCAGGCGCGGTCCTCCCAGATGGATCTCGCCGACGTCGCCCGGGGCGCAGGGCCGTCCGGACTCGGCGAGCACCAGGACGGCGGTGTCGGCCACCGGGCGCCCGATCGGAATCCCCTCGGGACGATCGCAGTCGGCCGGCGTGATCCGGTGGGTCGTGGCGAAGACCGTGCATTCGACGGGGCCGTATCCGTTGATGAGCGCGGTGTCGGGGTACTCGCCGAGAAAGCGGCGGACGTGGATCGGAGACAGCCGCTCACCACCGATGATCAGCTGCCGCAGACCACGGAACGCTCCGATGTCCTCCTCGACGAGCACGTTGAAGAGCGACCCGCTGGCCCAGGCCGTGTCACATCCGCGATCCCCGATGAGGTGGCGCAGAGCGGCGGCGTCGAGCACCTCGGCCTCGTTGACCGCGATGCTCCCACCGCTGATCAGCGGGGCCCACAGTTCGAGTCCGAAGGCGTCCCAGGACACCGGCGACGACACGGCGGTGACATGTCCCGGGCCGAACTCGGCGAACTCGCTCCCGGTGACGAGCCGGGTCATCGCGCCGTGCGGGGAGACGACCGCCTTGGGCAGCCCTGAACTCCCCGAGGTCAGGAAGATCTGTGCGGGGCGGCCGTCGGCGCCGAGCCCGTCGGCCGGGTGTTCGGGGCCGGTGAGGCGCGGACCGCTCGGAAACGAGACGCCGACTCCGGAGCCGTCAGGGGTCCCGTCACCGACCACCAGAGGGCCGCCCAGACGCGCCAGGACCGCGTCCCGGCGGGCCTCCGGCCACCGGTGATCGAGGACCGAATAGGCGGCGCCCGCCTTCAACAGCCCCAGCAGCACGGTCACCAACTCGACCGAGCGCGGCACCATGACCGCCACCCGGTCGTGGTGACGTACACCGGCGTCGTGCAGACGCCCCGCCACGTCGGCCGCCCATCGATCGAGGGTGCGGTAGGTGACGTTCGCGCCGCCGTCCCGGATCGCGATCCCCTCGGGGTGCCGCTGCGCCTGCAGCGAAACCAGGCGGTCGATCGTCGCTGGGGTGGACGTGGCGACGTTCACCGGCGCGCCTCCCCCGCGGGATCGGCCGCCCCGGGCGCGATGTAGAGCGTGCCGCTGGACCAGACGTAATCGCACTGCCCCCACTCGATGGCCGACCCGGCGTCAGGGAAGAAGCCCCGTCCCGCATGATTCGCGCTCGTGTTGCACAGGACGGGGATACCGGTCCGGTCGCGGTACTCACGCAGGACCTCACCGACCCGCGACCCGTTCCCAGGACCGACCGTCTGGAGGCGGGCGGTCCCGTCATGGTGGACGACCGCGGGGATCCGGCCCGCCCATTCCGCCCGGACACGGTGGTCGAAGAGCATGTAGGGGTCGGGCGTTCCCGGATCGAACACGCCGAGGGCGTCCTCGACCAGGCAGATCGGGGCCACCGGGCGGTAATGTTCGCGCCCCTTCATCTTGTTGAGGCGGTCCCGCATCCGGGGGTCGGTGCACGGAGCGAGGATGCTCCGGTTGCCCAGAGCGCGGGGTCCGAGCTCGGCCAGACCGTCGACCACGACGACCGGCTCGCCCACCTCGGCCAGCAGCTCCGCCAGCCCGGCCGCGTCGCAGGTCCGCCGTCGCCATGGCAGGTCGCGGACCGGGCCGGGGCTCGGCCCGGCATAGACGCTCCACTCGACGACCGGGTCCCCGCCCCCCACGACGTGGTGGGTCATGGCCGCGCCGATCGCCGATCCGGCGTCGTTGGGGAACGGGGGCACCCACATGGCGTCGAACAGCCCGCTGCCCCGCAGTGTGCTGTTCCACTTGATGTTCAGGGCGCAGCCGCCCACGAAGACCAGGTTGTGGCACCCGCCGCCTTCCCTGGCGAGTACGCGCTTGAGCGAGTCGACGAGCTCGCCGCCCAGGTACGCCTGGAAGCTCGCGATCAGGTCGGCGTCGGTCAGGGATGGGAAGAGCTCGTCACGCCGGCGGCGGGTCTCACGGCCGAGGACGACTCCGCCCTCGATCGAGAAGGCGTCATCTCTGTCGAGCAACCGCTCGAAGACCGGATACGTGTCCTCCTCGGCGCGGCCGAGCCCCGCGTAGGCCATGGCCTTGCCGGCGATGGCGGAAGGCCGGGTGCGTCCGGCTTCTCGCTGCTCGCGCTCGTACTGCGCCCGGTACTCCTCGCATTGGCCCGCGAACTCCGCGAAGGCGTTGCCGTAGATCGGGAACAGCGGGCCCATACTGCGCACGGCCAGGCTCGCGCTCGCAGGGTCGAGCCTCGGGTTCGCGGGTTCGATGTGGTACAGCAGCGGCAGCATGCCGCCGTCCCACACGAGAACGTATGCGGGCGCGCCATCGCGTGCGAACGGACTCGTGCAGTAGCCCGACAGCATGTGGTCGGTGGCGTGGTGGTAGCTCGCGTAGGGGCGCGCCTCGTGACCGGACCAAGGCGCGGCGGCGGTGTACGCCCGCAGGGGGTCGGCCCCCGCGCGGTCCTCGTGGTAGGGGGCCACCGCGACGTCGATCCCGCCGGGGCCGTGCCCGAGCCGAACCGTCGTATGGTCCTGGCCCGGTGCCGCATGCCAGCCGTCGACGGCGATCGCCTCCACGTCATCGAGCGCCACCCCCTGGTCGGCGAGCACCGACGCGATGGTCCCGACGTCGTCGATCTCGGCATGGCGGTGCCGGTTGGCGACCTTCTCCATCTCGACGCTGAAGACCAGCCGTGTCCCGTCCAGCAGCGCGATACCACCGTCGTGGGTGAGCTTCAAGCCGAGAACTTTCATGGGGTCTGAACCTCCATCGCTGCGGAACGGCCGAGCAGGTCCAGCGCGTCGCTGGTAAGGAGGTCGGGTCGCTCGACGAGCAGCCTGGCCGCCTCCGGGAGGGCCCGCATGACCCCCTGGGCGAACTCCGGCGCCACATGGTGGGGATCGGAGATGCATTCGAGTTCGTACCGGCCGTTCCGCTCGTGAACGATGATCGCGAGAGGGACGCGGTTCTCCGGCATGTCGATGGGCACGGCCTCCGTCCGCACACCCGCCAGTTCGAGCGGCGGATTGGGCAGATTGATCATGTTGAACACGATCTGCGTGTACGGCGACCGAACGGATCGGGAGCGCGGAGGGCGGACCGCGGAGACGATCCTGCTGAACGGGACCTCCTGGTTCATGAAGGCGTCCAGCGTCGACTCGCGGACCGCGCCCGCGTACTCCGTCAGAGTGCCGCGCGCGTCGATCGTGAGCCGCACGGGCAGCAGATCGGCGAAGAGTCCGATGACCTGGGACGCCGCGGCGCCACGGCGCCCGATGTGGGGGCACGCGACGACCACGTCGTCCACGCCGGTGGCGGCGGCCAGGCTCAGCCCGAGCGAAGCGAGAAGCAGCATGAAGGGCGTCGAGTCATGCGTCCCCGCGGACCGGCGCAGAGCGTCCGCCAGCGTGTAGTCGAGCGAGTGGTGGGCGATCGACGCGCGATCGTCGCGGGGGTCGTCGGCGTCCGGTGCGACGTCGGCCGCCGGCAGGTCGATCGATACCGGCGCATCCTTGAGACGCTCCGTCCAGTAGTTGATCTGGTCGGCGAGTTCCCCTCCCTCCAGCCTGCGAAGCTCCTCGGCCACCACGTCCGCGTAGCGGGGCACCGGCTGGGCGGGGGGCTTGGGGGCGCCCGCCGTGAGAGCGGCGTACTCCACACGCAGTTCGTCGAGGAACATCGCGCGTGACCATCCGTCGAACACGATGTGATGGATGGTGAAGACCAGGACCGCGTCACCGTCGGCCAGATTCAGCACGGCCACCCGGAGCAGCGAAGGGCTGGACAGGTCGAACGGCTCCTCGCGCCTGGCCTCCGCCCACGCACGGATGTCACCGTCGGACCAGGTCGATTCAGGGTGGGCGTCGGTCCGCGCGAAGGGTATGTCGATCCCCTCGGGGGCGGCGACGGTGACGACCGGTCGGCCCTTCTGCGTGGTGAACGAGTACCGAAGGGCGTCATGGCGGCGAACGATCTCCGTGACGGCGCGTTGGAGCGCGTCCAGGTCCAGCCGGCCTCGGACACGGTAGACGATCGAGCTGTTGTAGTCGGCGCCCTCCGGCTTCAGCCGGTGCAGCAACCACAGGTCCTGCTGGGCGGGCGAGGCGACCGCGGGGCCACGACTCTCCTCAGCCGCGGGCGTCCGGCTGCGCTCGATCTCCTCGGCCTGAGCCTTCAGCGTCCGCGTCCTGAAGACGCTGCGCAACGACAGCCTCACCCCGAACGTGCTCTCGACGCGGGCCACCAGCCGTGCGGCGATCAGGGAGTACCCGCCGAGGGCGAAGAAGTCGTCGTCCGGCCCGACATGATCGAGGTTCAGCAGATCGCACCAGATCTCGGCGAGACCGGCTTCGACGTCCCCTCCCGCCGCCGGCCCCGTCCCGTTCTGAGAAGTCGGCCCCGAGGTGCGCGAGGGAATGGGCAACGCCGCAACGTCCACCTTCCGGTTCGGCAGGAGGGGCAACGCGTCGAGGACCACGATCTCCGAGGGCAGGGCGTAATACGGCAGAGCACGTGCGAGGGTCTCCCGGACCCGCTCGACGTCGAGATCCGGGGCTCCCTCGACGAAGAGGACCAGCCTCGGCGACCCCGGCACATCCTCGACGGCGCGGGCGACTGCGGCGCGGACGCCTTCGGCCGCATGGGCGGCCGCCGCCGTCTCCGCCGGCTCCACCCGGTACCCCCGGATCTTGACCTGGTGGTCGGTGCGACCGTGGAACTCGATGTTCCCGTCCGGGAGGGCGCGACCGCGGTCACCGGTGCGGTACAGAACCCCTCCGGGGGCGCCGTAGGGATCCGGGACGTACCGTTCGGCCGTCATCCGCGGCCGGTCGAGGAAACCCCGGCTCACCTGCGGGCCCCCGATGTATATGTCTCCCACCTCGCCGGGGGGCGTATGGCGCAGTTCCGAGTCCAGTATCCGGAGCTCGACGGAATCCAGGGGGCGTCCGATCGGCACGACGTCACCGGCCGGCCCCCCGGCCTCCACGGGATAGGCGGTCGAGATACAGCTGGTCTCGGTCGGCCCGTAGTGATGGACGAAGGAGGTGGTGGGCCCGCCGGCGGCACGCACCGTGGCGGCGTCGGCGGGTTCGCCGCCGAACAGGACCTTGGGCACCGCGGCCAAGGTCTCCGGATACAGCGTGGCGAGCTGGTGGAACAGGGAACTCGTCAACGACAAGGTCGTGACCTGCTGAACCGCGAGCTCCTCCGCCAGGCGGTCGACCGAGAGCTGCGCATCCGGCGATGCGAGGAACACCGCCGCGCCGTGCATCAGGGGGCCGAGGACATCGAGGATGACGGCATCGAACGACGTGCTCAGCACGTGGCCGACGATCTCTCCCGCGCTGTGCCGCAACGGCCCGGGGTCGTCCAGGAACGCCATCACGTTGGCGTGGGAGAGCATCACCCCCTTCGGTTTGCCGGTCGAGCCCGAGGTGTAGAGGACGAGCGCGAGGTTCCCGCCGTCCCTGCGCTCCGGTTCGCCGCCGTCCGCCGCTTCCTCTACCGACTCGAGCTCGATGACCTTGATGTCCCCAGGAAGATCCTTCGCCAGATCGCCGTCCGCCAGCACGGTGCGGCAGCGGGCGTCACGCAGCATCGTCGCGGTTCGTTCGAGTGGGTGGATCGGGTCGAGGGGCATCGCCGCGCCCCCGCCGCGCAGTACGCCCAGCAGGGCGGGGACCATTCGAGGCCTCCGCGCCGAGTACACGGCGATCCGGTCCTCATCCAGCCTTCCGAGGCGAGCCGCGATCGTCGCCGAGAGCGACCACACCTCCGCATAGGTCAGGTCGCCGTGCGGGCTGAACACCGCCGTCGTATCCGGCCTGGCACGAACCTGCTCGGCCACCCGCGCATGGATGGAAAAAGCCGTCATAGGGCCCTCCGCTAATGATCGATCTCAGATCAGGTCCAGAAAACGGTGGTTCTTTCATCGATCGGGCCGAACAGGGCGGCGACCGTCGCACGGTAACTGCTGTTCGCCTCTACCGCATGGATATGGGCGCTGTGCAGTACGTAGAGGTCACCGGGCCGCACAGAGATCCAACGAAATTCGAACCCCTCCAAACTTGAGTCACTGTACGGCCCACCTGACTCGCGGGTGCCCATGCGAATCCGGGAGGCCATATCCGGAATGACATTCCAAATGCCGAGGCGGCCGTCCTCCCCATTGGCCAGGCACAGGTTGGCGGCGCAGATCCGGTCACCGACAGCACTGATTTCGAAGCCTTCCTGGCGAGGCTCGGTACACTGCGACGAATCCTCATGGGGGACCAGGGAGTAGGCCCCCTGACCCGACCACGAACGAACGATTCCCGCACAGCTTCGCCGGTCGCCGTGCATGGCGGGCCGAAGTTCCATACGGCGCTCTGCCAGTACGGCGGCGAGATCTCGGTGAAACTTCCGCCAAGGGCTGCCCGGCCGGTCGATGACGCGCTTGACCGCCTCGTCCACGGCCTCGCATTCGCCAAGGTAGCGGTCGGGCTCTTTGAGGTAATGATAGGCGCCGACGTATTCGCTCTCCGCCACATCATCTCGGTGCGTGAGCGCCGGGGAGGACTTGAATTCCTTCAGAATCGAGGACGTCGACTCCGCATCGGCGTAGCCTCGCAGAACGCAGCCGACCCGTCGACCGGCGAGGACATCGTCGACAAGGGACATGTCGGGCGCGTCCGATTCCCGGAAATCGAAATAATCATCGTCGCCCGACCATCCTGTAACGGTCATTCGCGCCGCCCTCCTTATACGCGGTTCGTGAGTTCGTCAACGGCAAGAGCCAGGTCCCGCAGAGAATCGCGGTCGAAGACCTCACGCAGTGGCAACTCGACCGCGAACGACTCCTCGAGTATTTCGGCGAGCTCGGTCGCCATCAGAGAGTGCGCTCCGAGCTCGAAAAAGCTGTCTTCGGATCTCACCTGTGAGATTCCGAGAAGCTCGCACCATATCTTTCCTATCTGGGCTTCGGTCGGAGTGAGGTCGACCGGAGGTGAAAGGTGCGAGGTTTGCCGTTGCTCCGATTGCACCAATTGCTCGACCATCGCCGGCAGGTCTGGTTTCCCGGCCCGATTCCGGATCAGCGAGCCGATGTGGACGACCGTCGGCACCTTGGCCGAATGGAGCCGTTCGACCAGCCGTTCGTCAGGCGCCACGACCGTCGCGCCATCGGGATCGGCCGCCTGATCGGCCACGAAGGCGACGAGCCGAACCCGGCCGCCCTCCTCCATGGCCGTCACCGCGGTCTCCGACGCCGGATACGCGGTGCGCAACGCACCCCGGACCTCCTCCAGCTCGACCCGCACGCCGTTCACCTTGACCTGGTCGTCGCGCCGGCCCTTGAATTCGAGCCGGCCGTCCCCGCGTCGGCTGACGACGTCACCCGTTCGATAGATTCGGGTTCCAGGGGGCCCGTCCGGGTTCGGCACGAACCGATCCGCGGTGGCACGTGGATCACCGAGGTAACCCCGTGCGAGACCTGCACCGGCGATCCCGAGCTCACCCTCCTCTGCATGGGGCAGCGGGATACCGTCCGTGTCCAGCAGTGCGGTGCTCGTCCGATCGATCGGTTCCCCGATGGGAACAGCGGGCCCCTCGGTGTACAGGGCGGCGTCGAACCAGGTGGAGTCGATGCAGGTCTCCGTGGGGCCGTACTGGTTGAGCACGCGGACTCCGGAGAGCACCCGCAGCTTGCGCCACAGGCCGGAGTCGAACTGCTCGCCGCCGAGGAACAGGTACCGGAGCCCGCTCAACGACTCGGCGCCGGCGACGCGCAGGAGGGCGTCGAGTACCGAGGGAACGAAATGCGCGGCGGTCACCTGGAAGCTGTTGATCCGTTCGGCCGTACCCCGGAGATCGACCTGCCCGAGACCACCCGCGATCACAACGGCCGCCTCGTGCCACAGCGGGGCGAGCATCTCCCAGAACGCGAAGTCGAACGTGGGGTCCGCCTGCCAGAGAACGCGATCGCCATGTGCCAGCGGATATGTCCTTTGGCCCCACTCGATGCGGTTCACGAGCGCCTGATGCGGGACCCCCACCCACTTTGGCCGTCCCGTGGATCCGGACGTGGGGCATACGTACGCCAGGTGCTCTGGCCGCACCGAGACCGCGGGCTCCGGGCCCGGGTCCCCGCGAGAACCGTCGCGGACGTCCTCCGCCGACAGGGTCACCGGGTCCACGGCGAGCCGCCGCAGGTCGGACCGCGCGCCGGGGTCGGAGAAGACGACCGTTCCACCGCGGTGGAGGACCGCGGCCACGGCCACCAGGCAGTCCCTTCCGCGCGGCGCCTCGACGCTGACCAGCGTCTCGACGTTCACCCGATCCGCCAGGGCGGCGGAGACGGCGCGGGCCCGGCGCGCCAGTTCCTCGTACGAGAGCCGGCCTTCATCATCGACCAACGCGATCGCCCGCGGGACACGCTCGGCCGCGGCGAAGAAGGGCGCGATGGCGTTGGCGGCCATGGCCGTCACAACGCCTCCAGAATGGAGTCGATCGCTCGGAAGGCCATCTCGATCTCATCCGGGTCGTTGTAGAGGTAGCAAGAAACCCTCAGCACCTGACCTCCCGCGAACTGGTCGACCAGCGGTTGCGCGCATAGATGTCCGGTGCGGCACATCACTCCGTAGGAGTCGCTGAGCGCGCGCGCCACATGGTCCAGCCGTGCGGTGCCCGCCACCGTGAACGAGACGATGCCGGCGTAGTCGAGATCCTCATCGCCACCGATGACGTTGATGTGCGGCCGTTCCGTACAGGCTCGGCGTAGAGTCCTCCCCATCTCGGCGTCGTGAGCCGCGAGACGGTCGATTCCGATGGCTTCCAAGTAGCCGACCGCCGCATCGAGCCCGATCACCGCGCCGATGTCCGGGGTTCCGTATTCCAGGCGGTGGGGGAGCTTCCGCGCCCGATGGCCCTCCTCGTCGACCCAGTCGACGGTGCCGCCCCCCAGGGTGTAGGGATCCAGCCGCTCCAGCGCCTCCGACCGCCCCCAGAGGACCCCCACCCCGGACGGGGCGAGCATCTTGTGGCCTGAGAACGCCACGAAGTCCGCTCCCCACTCATCGACGCCGCCGCGGTGGGGCAGGTACTGAGCCGCGTCGACCACGACGCACGCCCCCGCGTCCTTGGCCAGTTTCACCAGCGTGCCCACGGGCGGGTAGATCCCGGTCACATTGGAGCAGGCGGTCAACGCGACCACGGCCGGGTCGCGCCGCAGTGCGCGTTCGTATGCCTCCAGGTCGAGCTCGCCGCCGGGAGTCAGCGGGATCGTGCACGTCCGCGCCGCCTGCCGCCAGGGCAGCACGTTCGAGTGGTGGGCATCGAGGGTCGTGACGACCAGGCTGTCCTGGGGTAGCCGCAGCCCTCTGGCGACCATGCCCAGGGCTTCGGTGGTGTTCCTGACGAATACCACCTCGCCGGATCGGGCACCGATGAACTCGGCGACCCGGAGGCGCGCCGCTTCGTATTGATCGGACGCCTCCTCGGAGAGCAGATGCTTGCCTCGGTGGATATTCGCCCCGTTGTTCGTCTGGTAGCCGACTATCGCGTCGATGACCGGTTGCGGGCGAAGAGACGTCGCCGCGTTATCGAGATAAACCAGAGGGCGCCCGGCCACCCGCCTGCGCAACACCGGAAAGTCGGAACGCTTGTCATTGCTCAGCGCCGACATCACTTCTCCTCCGGAAAACGAACTGAACGTACGCAGGCAAGGAACTTGCCGGTGCGTTCCGACGGAATGTAATCGACGGGTTCCGCCTCCAGCTTGGCGCCGGGCCCGAGGGCCTCTCGTACGCGCTCGCACAGCTGCGTGCCGCATCGGGAGGGCGCGGCGGAATCGGGAACGTACCGGAAGCGGAACCGGTCGGAAGCATGTTGGTTGATCCGGTACACGATCACCCCTTCGTCCGGCCCTACCAGGTCGTCGACCTCCTTGGGGGAGATCTTCCGGCCGGAGGGCGTGTGAAGGTAGTGAGTCGCCCGGCCTTCATGGCGCACCGTGGGAAACGGGTGGCCGCACGGGCAGTCCGCCATCCAGCGGTACAAGTCCCCCGTGCGGTATCGAAGGTGCGGGAGGAGCCGATCCTTGATCGACGTGACGACCAGCTCGCCCACCTCGTTCCTGTCGACCGGTTCCCAGGTCCCTGGGTCCAGCAGCTCGACGTAGAAGCTTCGCGAGTTGAGGTGGAGCCGGCCTTGTGGACATTCCATGGCCACCCAGCCGAGTTCCGACATCGACACGACCTCGCTGATCGGCACATCCGCCGGCATCGCAGCGCGAATCTGCCGGCGGGCGACCTGGGTCGCGAGCGTATACGTCAGTACCACCGCGGATGCCTTCGGCGGCGGCTTCTCTCGCGCCTGATACTGGCGAAGCAGAAAGGAGAAATGGGTGGCGTCCGTGTAGAACCAGTCCGCGCCATAGGTTTCGATCTCCTCGATCGCCTGGTCGACCATCGAGTCGGGGGTCGCCCACAGGTCATGGCCCACGGGAAGGACCAGTGTGCCGTCGCGCAGGGTCCGGCTCTCGATCGTCGTCTGGGGTACGGCGCATTCGACGTCGGAACAGTTCGGGGCGGCGTACCGGGCGACCCGTTGGGACCGGGCGCCCAACAGGCGCTTCTTGAAGGGCGGGTGCACCGACGTGGTACTCGCCATACGAGTCGCGAGGTCATAGGTGTAGGCACCGGTGGTCAGCCGATCTCCGCCGGTACCCGAGCTATGACTGATGAGTACGTGAGACGTGCTGGACAGGGGGGTTTCCGATGTGGTCACACCGGCCGGGTAGTTCGCGCGGTAATAGTGCTTGTCGGTCAGCGGAAGGGAGCGGAATCTGGCAGGTTCGTCGATCTTTTCGATATCCACGCCGGCATCGTCGATAAGTGCGCGGTAGGCACTGGTCTTCTCGTAGGCGAAGCGGGCTTCGTCGAGCGCCCGCAGGTAGGAGGCATCCCGCACACCGTGCACGCTCATGCACCCCCGTTGCGGCTCATGCGCAGAGAAACCGTCCCGATGGAGTCGAATGATGCTTTCGCGACGCACCCGGGCGAAAGGTCGACGGCCGCCGCCCACGCGCCCGAGAGGACGATGTCGCCGGCACGGATCCCGTCGCCGAACGGGGCTAGGAGTTGCACGAGACGAGCCACGGATTCGGCGGGGTGGCCCAACACCGCCGAACCACGGGCGGTCTGCCTGCTGCCGCCGGTCTCGAAGACCAGGCTCTCGGCCGCGAGGTCGATCCCGCGCGGCGAGACCCCCTGCCCGAGGACGGCCAACGCAGAGGACGCGTTGTCGGCCACGGTGTCCACGAGTCGGATCTCCCAGTTCGCGAATCGGCTGTCGAGCACTTCGAGGGCGGGGAACACCTCGGCGGTGGCCTTGAGAACGTCGATGGCCGTGACGGATTCACCGGACAGGTCCGCCTCCATACGGAAGGCGACCTCACCCTCGACCTTCGGGGAGATGAACCGGTGCGGATCCAGGCATGCCCCCTCGGGCAGGAGCATCCGATCGGTCAGGTAGCCGAAATCAGGATGGTCGATCTTGAACATCTTCTGAATGGCTTCGCTGGTCGCGCCGATCTTGTACCCCACGAGGGCCGCACCGTCGGCGAGCTCCATCGCCCGGAGCTCGCGCTGGACCTTGTAGGCGTCGGCCAGCGTGAAGGCCGGGTGACGAGCCGAGATCGCCCGCACAGGTCGCTGGGAACGGGCGGAACTCCAGAGTTCCGCCGCGAGATGCCGGTGAGTCGAACGCAGGACGGATTGCGCCATGTCGATCCGCCCGCGCTACTTGGTGGCCACGAACAGGCGGCCGCCGGGCAGCGTCAGCGGTATGCATTCCACCGCCGAGAAACCCGCCGCACGGAATTTTGCCATCCATTCCTCCTCTTCGGGAAGGCGGACGTTCATGAAGTTCGCATGGAGATGGGTGAAAAGTGCGCTGAACTTCCGTTCGCTCGGCTCCGCCGCGTAGGCGACGGCGTCCGCGACGGCCATGAAGCCGTTCGGGGCGAGCGCCTCGCGGCAACTGCGCAGCACCGACGAGGACATCGCATCGTCCTGGAGAAGGTCGTGCATGACGAAGCATGCCTGGATGACCTCTGCCCCCTTGATCGGACCTGGGTCGTCGACGAGAGACTCGATGGAGCCCTCGACGACCTCCAGCCGGTCGCCGACGCCGGCCTCGGCGGCGGCCTCCCGCGAAGCGGCGCAGGCCGCGGCACTGATATCGAGGGCCACGCCCGTGCGGGCCGTGTCCTTGAGGAGCAGCTGAACGAGCAATGCTCCGGCCCCCGCCCCGAGATCCGCGACGCGCAGAGCACCGGCGGCGCTCACCCGTTCGACGATCGCGGGATAGAAGCCCCGCTCGCCCATCCAGCGGGTGCTGACGGCGACACGGCGCCCGTCCCGCCGGTGGGTGCGCTCCGCGGCGTCGGCGTCGGCGAAGAACGAACGGGCGTTGTGGAGGAAGGGATGGTTCGCGTTCATGGCCCAGGACACGTATCCCGCCTCGTACCTGCGCTCCGGGTAGTCCTCCGCGACCTCGTACCAGCCGGCGGCGTCCGCCTCGACGACGAGCCCTGCGGCCGTCATCGCCCTCAGGTACTCCCGGAGACCGGGTTCCGGCAGGCCGCTGTGCTTGGTCAGATCACCGACCTGGAAAGCGGCACCCGAGTCCAGTACCTGGTCGACGCCGAGTTCAACGCCGATTTGAAGCAGTGCGGCGACCGCCGCGAGATCGGCGGCCCTCTCCAGCGAGGAGTGGCGATTCTGAGTACTCATGATTCCTCTCGATTCGGCCTTCTTAAGTGGCGAGCGCCCCCGTGGGTCCCTTGTCGATCTCAATGGCCGTGGCGGCGAGCAGCCTGTTCGTGGAGGAGTCGCGCAGCGTCATGTCGGCGATCTCGATGTCCGGCAGGTCCGCGTTGCGCCATCGTCGGGCGGTGATGGTGAACACCGCCCCGGGATCCGCGTTGCCGAAGTAGCCGACCTTCTGGTCGATCACATGGCGCCGGAGGAATTCCTCATCGCTGCGGCCGAGCGAGCGCCACAGGCGCAGCAACACCGTGTTGAAGATCGAAAAGAAGGACGCGAGATAGACGAGCCCCGCGCCGTTGATGTCCCGCACGACGTCCAGTGCGTACTCGAAGGTGTGCTCGGGACCGGCGACCGCGAAGCCTCGGGGAGCGGGGACGCAGAAGCCGCCCGTCTCCCGCGCCCGGCCGACGAGCGTGCGCAGGGAGTGGTGATCCGGCAATCGCGGCAGGTGGGCGGAGGTGAAGTCGGGGGGCACCACCTCGACGAGACCCCGGTTGCTGTCCGGGCGCCCGCGTGCGATCCATCGGTTGAAGTTCTCCGCGTACATGCAGTCCGGATGCGGAGACTCGTACACTTCCGCCGCTTCCAGGGGTGTGTCGGCGAGGTCGAGGTCGGCGGGCGCGAGCCGGTGCACACTGAACACCGAACGGCGGCCGAACCGGAACACCCGTGAACTCACCCGGAGTTCGTCGCCGAACGTGAGACCGTGCGGGTGAACCGCCTTCCCGCCGCGCACCCGGTAGTAGTAGAAGATGCGCCGGATACCGTCCGGTTCCAGCGTCCTTTCCGGCCCACCGATCCGCCGGTTCACCGATCCGACCGCTTTCACCTGCGCAGCGGGCACCCTGGATCCCCTTTCTGACAGTTCGCCTGCCGAGACCCAAATTCGCTCGTCGGTTGAACATCTCAACACCCGCCACTCTCAACTCACTGTCATGCCGGTCCCCACGCGCCCCGGTGGCTGTCACTTCTCTGTCAATGGCAGCGCGCGCGGACAGCACGCGCCAATTCGCCCACTGCGGCCGGCGCGGCGGCCACGGCCCGCGCGATCGTGCTCCATCCGCGGTCGGCGCCGACGCTTCCCCGTGCGCGTACGCAGCGCGGATCTCGTCGAAGGGTCGTGGCGGCCTTTCCGTCCTGGATCGCGGACGGCACCGCACGCGAACCCGCCCACCGGGAGAGTGAGAAGTTCCCGGAAGTCGTCTATGGGGAGCAGTTCAGATCGAGGTACTCAGCCCTCGCCGCCTTCTTGCATCGTCTCCGTGCACGTCGGCGCCAGGGCCCGCTGCCGTCGGTAATGCTCCATGGCCGTCGCCAAGCCCGCGCATACCTCGATGGCGGCTGTAAGCAGAGCCTGCGCCTCCGGCTCGTCGATCTCGCCGCTATCCTCGCGGGCACACCTGATGACGTCAGTGAGCATGCCGTGCAGTTTGCGGATGTGGCGGTGCGGGTCGCTCTTGGGCCGGGCCAGCCGCTTGGTTATCGCCCTCCCGAGGTCGACCATCTCCGGCGAAAGCCGCCGGGGAGCAACCGGTGCGGCGTGACCGCGCGCCCCACCGACGACGGCCGGGTCGGCGCGGAGGATCCCCAGGTACAGATCCTGCAACGCGAGGCTCGGATCGATGCCCAGCTCCTCCCTCAGCGAGCGCTGCAGGGTGTTGTAGCAGGCGAGGGCGTCGGCCTGCCGCCCGGTTCGGAGCAGGGCGATCATCAGCCAGCCGACCAACTGCTCCCGGAACGGATGCCGCTCGATCAGACCCGCCAGCTTCTCGACCATCGGCTCGTACCGGTCCAACCGTACGCACAGGTCGGCCCAGCGCTCGGCCGCGGCGAGCTGGCGTTCGGTCAGCCGGCGGATGGCCACGCGGAGAAGGGCCTCGGCTTCCACATTTCCCAGCAGCGGGTCGCGCCACAGGTCCAGCGCCTCCTCGATCGCCGCGATCGCGGTGTCGAAGGCACCGGCCTTCTCGGCGGCCGTGGCGGAGGCGAGCAGCAGGTCGAAGCGCAGCAGGTCGAGGTGATCGGCATCGGAGCGCAGCCGGTAGCCGCCGGGCAGCGTCTCCAGCGACCCGTCGTCTACGAGGCGGCGGAGCCGTGAGATCACGTTGTGCAGAGCGGCGCGCGGATGCTCGGGAAGCCGATCGCCCCACACGAGTCTGACGAGCCTGTCCGGAGAAACGGCCTCGCCGGCGGAGAGGAGCAGGCTGGCCAGCACCGACAGCAGCACACCGTTGCGCAACGGCACCTGCCGGCCGTCGCGCCAGACCTCGACCGGGCCAAGAATACGAAACTCCAGGTTAGGCAAGGCAGACCTTCACTTTCATTGCTGGCGGTCCCCGCGTCTGTTTGACGGAAGTGATCTCAGCGACCTGAACTGGGCAAAGGTGTCGTCGGCTGTCGTGAACGGGATGGGCGCCGTGCTTGAGCCCGTCGGCGAGTGATTCCTGGATGATCCGGGAGGCGGCCGTCTCGCCCTCCCGGCTCAGCGGGACGGGGCTCGCCGGCCTTCGGCGGCGCCCACGAGCGCTCGATCTCCTCGTCACGCCCACTGGATTCGGCGATGTCGGGCGGCGGGTGCGACCGCGGCAGGAGAGCCGGGGCGGACGTCGACCGCGGCGTCGGCCGCGCGGTACCCTCGCGCCATTCGGTGACGCCCGAAAGAGCCGCCGTATCGATCCGGTAGTCCAGGACCACCCGCTCAGCGTGCAGCGGCGGTGCGACGATGACGGCACTGGGCTCGGGCCCATGCAGCGGAAGACTGCGCCCCCCGGCGGCCACCTCGACCGGCCCCAGAATGCGGAATTCCATCGGCAAGCCCCACGATCTTTACGGAACCCATGACGTACAGCGGCGGAGTGCGCAGACCCGGTGTCCTCGGCGCGGCGGATGCGGCCTTCGCGGCGGGCGCGGTGGTGCCGTAGTTCCAGGTCGGCGAGCTGCCCGGTGCGGTCGCGGTGACGAGACTGGACAAGCGGTGCCCGTCAAGGTGGGTGAACCGCGCCCGCGCGCCAGAGTGCGGTCGATTCAGGGTGGACGGACGACCGCCCGGCTCATCGCGTTGAGCGCATCACCCACCGTGACGATGTCGTACCCTTCTTCCTCGGGTAGGATGGCGTTCAGCCGTCGTTGACACCGCAGCGTGATCTCCAGCAGGTCGAATCTGTCGGCCCCAGGTCCTCGCGTAGCCGGCTCGACTCGGCGACCGACTCCGGCGGAACCAGCGGCACCTCGGCGAGCGCTTCCGTCAGCACCTCCAGCAGCTCGGCCCGGTCCATCCTGCTGCCTCCTAGATGGCGAGGTCGGCGGCCGCCCCCGGCGGAGCAACTCGGTCTGATCCAGCGCGACGGTGCCGCCCTTGCCGAAGGTGGACTTCGGCTCCTCCATTGAGACGAACCTGACCAGTCGGCTCAGCGGGTAGATCCCGTCGTGCGAGCCGCCGACGCGGAAGATGTTGCTCAGGCCGAGCTCGGTGAACCGGCTGACGCCGGCCAGCGCGAACCGGTCGCGGACGCGGCCGAGCAGGCTCCATGGCGCGGCTGCCACCGTCTGCACCTCAGGCCCTAGGAATTTCGCGGCCTCCACCAGGTCGCCGACCGGATGCACGAAGATCGTCCGGCGCAGCGGATACGCCATCGGCAGGCCAGGTGGGCGGACCACGACGGTCCACGCGTCGCCGCCCCGAACCTGCGCACCCAGAAAGCGCTCCTCCAACCTGGTCATCGTGACGCGCGTGGTGGCGTCGAAGTCGCGGACGCTGGGCGGCAGCAGTGATTCGTACTCCTCCAGCGCGGCAACGAGGTAGTTGCGGCCGAGGTCGTGCTCGGCGTAGGGGATCTCCACGATCAGCCGGGGGCCGGCGGCCCCCTCGGCGAACGCTCGCTGCGCATCGTCCGGCGCCACCCAGCCGTCACGGGCCGCGACGAAGTTGACCACCAGCACGGTGACCTCGCGCAGACCCGCGACGGCCGCTCCCAGCGAAGCCCAATCCTCCGCGCGCTGCTCGCGCCAGAGTGGACGTGGATCGATCTCCCATTGCTCGAACCGCAGCCGGTCCGGCAAATCCGACTCCGCCATGGCGGCGTAGTCCGGGCCGAAGACCTCGCGCGCGGAGCGGCGCAGGTTGACGACGCCGACGATGCGGTCGAGGACGGCAGGCCCGGTAGCCGCCACGCGGAAGGCCACCCGTGCGCTGATGCTCGCCGCCACCAAGGAGACCCGAGCCACGTCCTCGGCCGAGGTGACGAAGTCGAGCACCGTTTCCAGGCCTTCGCACGCAGCGCCCAGCGTGAACCGCTCCGGGTCCCCCTCGCCGAGGCCCGGGTGGCCGAGCTGGTCGTATCCGTAGACGACGGCGCCGTTGCGGGCAAGGTACAGCGCGACCGGCCCGAGGTGCCGCATCTGCCGCGCCATACCCGGGCTGATCACGACGACCTGGGCGGCATCCGCCGGGCCGTCCGCCGCGGTCCGCCACATGACCACCTTGCGCCCGCTCGGGCTGTACGCGGTCAGCGGTTCAGTCCCCATGGCGATCGCCCACGCGTGATTCGAGCTCGAGCCCGCAGCCCTGATGGGCAAGGCGCCGCACCCTCCGGAGCACGTCGAGCGTGCGGCCCGAATGACCGCACTCGCAGGGGCCGGTCCGGAGAACGCCGACATCGTCGGTGACGATGAAGCAGGGATAGCTCTGCGCCGAGGGATCGAGGTAACCCAGCAGCCCCTCCTCCCCATGGGGAAGCGGGCGCAGGTCCCCGGGTGCTCGCACGGTCACGTGCAGCCAGGGTGGGACGTGATTGCGCTGGGCGCGGCATTCGAACAGCACGGTGTTGAGCTCCACCAGGTTGAACCCGTCGCGGAGCCGGGTCGGGGACGACAGCCCGAATGCGTCCGAGACCATCTCGTTGAACCGATCCCGGGCGATGGTCTCCCCCTCCGAGCGCTTCCGCCCGCCACCGGTGATCACCATCAGCGTGTCGTCGCCCTCGATCGGCGGCCCGGATTCGCGCCGGCGACCTCGGACTGTGCGTGCGTCATAGTGCGTCTCCATGGGGACTGCTCATGGGAACTGCCGCGCGGGGCTCTGGAGCTGCGACGAGCGCTGTTCGGGCGGCCCAGGCGGCTTCGGCGCCGGCGTGACCGGGAGCGCCGAGGGCGAGGCCATGCGGCGGTCCGAGAGCACCACGGAAGGGCACCGATCCGGCAATCCAAAGAATCAGCAGGGGGCGGTCACTTCTCTGCTACCCGATGAAATCGCGCACGACACCTCGCCGAACGCCGGCGCCATTGTGCATTGAGAGCGACGCTTGGGGGCGGAGAGCGGCCCATGGCCTGGCGCCTTCCGTCGGCACGTGTACAAGGCGGAGTGCGGGGAGTTCCACATCCGGGCGGTGAGGCTGGGACGATCGCCCCCGGAACCAGCGAATTCGGTCGGCTGCTTGCCGCTCGAATCCGGCCGATCATAGAGTCTCACCGAATACTGTTCGGCCACTGCCCGGCTCGCGCGGGCCGCCGACCGAGTCCAATTCCAGCGTTTCATCGGGCAAGATGCTTCCTCCGAACGCCGAGAAGCCCGTGCTCCCTCGAGCCAGCACCTCAGAAGAACTTCGGATGTCCACTTGTCGACTTAGGATAGGACCGTTTCCAAGCGACAGCAAGGGCGTATTGGGAGGGAAGCGAAGAGCGAGAAGACCGGCGCCGCCGCCGCGACGTCGGACCCCTTACCGGAAGACGCCGCCGACCGAATCCAGAGGCGCGCAGGTAAATAACAGGCAAATACCTGGTCACGATGTCGGCACTGCATCGACACAACTCTCGATGATCACGGAACGTGACAAAATCACATCGCCCGATGATCAGATATTGCCAGCACCACACTGTCCGCGATGATCTCACTACGGACAGTCAATTGACAGCATAGTGGCGTCGATCTAGACTCCACGCCATCTCGCTTGACGAGGTTCGGCAGTGTCCGACCCGCAGATGCGAGGAGCCGGGTGACACTGCGGCGCGAATTCTCAGTCCTCATTGTGAGGCCTCGGCGGAAGAGCACCCGCAGTGGTGCAGGGCACAGCATCCGAGCGAAACTCCGCGCGCCCAGGTCAGCCTTACCGGCAGCAATGAGAGGTCTCGCGGACCCTGCCCATGACACATTACCGCGCATATGACTTTTACCTCGGCCGGAGTCTAGCAAACCCCCGCAAGGTGATCAATGGCTTGTCTTCATTTTCAAGGCTTACGAGCGCATGGCCGGGCCGGACGCAGCGCCTGGACCAGGGAATCAACACCGATGGCCTCCGCCCCCACCTTCAGCGATCAGGCGAATAATTGAATGAATTACGACGTCACGGCCTGCGGCATGGTTTGGCGGAACTGGCCGGATTCGGCATGTGCTGGTCCTCGCGGACTGCAGTTTGTCAGGGCTAATGCGTTCTCAGGTAGTGAGATCGAGTAGTTGAAGTGCGTGGGTGGGGTGTGCCCGGTAGTGGTCGTTGGCGGCGGCGATGTTGGTCCAGCCCATGAGGTTGGCGAGGGCGATGGCCA
>NZ_SMKK01000103.1 GCF_004348425.1 Actinomadura sp. 7K507 | reverse complement strand
CAGCACCGAGCACCACCTGCGCTGGCACACCTGGCGACGACGCCACCAAGCCCGCGCCCGCTGGTTCCACTACCGGGCCCGCCTCAACCGCCAATGACAAGATCACGTTCTACGACTGCCGTACTAGCCCTCCATCAACACCGCGACAAACGCACGCCCCATCCGCGGAACTGCGCGGTCAGCGGCATGAGCGGACGTCTAATTAGCGCGTCGCTGGCGCGGAGGCGGTAACGGGTGTTCTGGCCGTGCGCTGGGCGGTGCGCACGTGCGGGCCCAGGGGCGAGGTTGGGCGCTCAACGCAGGTCGACCTTCATGTCATGTTCGGCGAAGATCTGCTGGAATCTGCTGAAGGTGACCACCGCCGCGCTCCGATGCCGGTCGTAGCGGGCGACAAGGTGCTGGTGGGCGACCGTCGAGTTGTGCCAGACCAGCCGGAACGGTGCCCGAGCACTCCACGTGCCACTTAGGGAGTCGGCGAGGGCACCGAGGTTGCGGCCGAAGAGCCGTCCGGACCGTTGATCGCCTCACCGATCGTGCAGTAGATGCCCTCGACGTCGGTGCGGAATAGCCCTGTCCGCCGAGTGGTGGACATGACTCGAGGTCCAACATCCGCTCATCGGAGATGAGACCACGGGTACCGACTGCGGACTTGGTCCACGTGCAGTTCTTCTGTTGTGTTGTATGGGTGCCGTCAACGGGTACCTGAGTAGATCTCGATCCGTACGTCGTCTCCTTCTTTGAAGATATACGTCGCGTGCTCCTTAGGTGTCCAATTGACAGGGAGTAGGTAGAAACGGTCTGCCCGGATAGCCAGCAATCGCAGGCCTGTATAGCGATAGCGGAACCTGGTGTCCAGGTCGAGTCGCAGGGCCCGGATACCTGGGCCTTGGAGAGACAACCGCTCGGTGGTGTAGACGACGGCGGCCGGTCGGTTGAGCAGGTGGGCGGCGAAGTCCTCGGCGGCGTGGGCGCCGGTGGCGGCCGCGTGCAGGCTTGCCGCCCACAGGGCGCACAAAATCGCCAACGATGTGGCCGCCGCGCTGATCCATCGGCCCGCAACCGTGCCGCGCTGGGGGCGGCAGGCCAGCAGTGGTCCGGTGCCGAGCAGTAGCACGATCGCGGGCGTGGGGATCTGGAAGTGGTGGGCCAGGACATACAGTCCCACCCCCACCATGGTCGATGCCAGCCCTGCGCCGCGCAGCAGGTGAGATGCGTTGGCGTGCATCCAGCGGCGGCGGCGTGCCCACCTGGCGTGCTCGCGTCCGGCGAAGGGCGGTGACAACCAGCCACGCAACGCGGTACCGGTCACCAGGACCGCACCGATCATGATCATGGCTGGCGAGACAAAAGTTGAGCTGCGCAACGCGTACTCGGTCACGCTCATGTCCAGGTGCCGCGGGTTAATATGGAAATAGCCGTAATAGCTGCTGGTGTACGCCCACCCCATATAGAACAGGACAGCCAGCCCGAGTGACAGAAGACCCGCGAGCTCGATCGTGGGCCTCCGCTGGGCGGGCGGGGTGTCTGTACCGGTCTCCTCGGCGGACGACGGCGATGGCAGAGTCATCGCCCCGCGGGCCCGGCCTGCCAGGACTGCGTCGGCGATCGCGTCGGCGACGGGCCTCGCGGAGACGGCGGCGGTGTCACGCTGGGGCGGCCAAGCTTGATTGTCTGCTGTGTTGTAGGGCTGGCGTCAGGTGTCCGCCGCGGGGTCACACTGAGGCCGGTCTGGCTTGGTTGCGGTGGGCAGTAAGGCGGCACGCCGCTGTCCCCGCCAAAGCCCTTGGTGGAACATCCGTTTTGCTCTGGTTCTCCTGGGGAATTCGTTGGGCTCTGGCGTGACCCTGTTTGCTCGATTGACGGAGAGGACGGCTTCGTTCTGCCCTCCGCACCACAGGCGCACATGCCGAGCACCACAGCGCAAGAGACGATCGGGGGGAAGCCCCGCACCAACGTAAACCACACGCTAGGTAACCTACTGCACACGGTATGGCGTCGCCGGGCGTCTTCCTAAATCAGCTGCAATTGAGGAGCAAGCCCACACCTAGGAACGTCAATCCCTTAAGACGTGGAGGGAGCTACGCCACCTCGATCACGTAACCGGAGGCTGTGACCCAGAGTATTTCTCGACATATGAGCGAGATCCGGCAACCCCCGTCAGTTCAGGCAGACCGCCCGACCGGGTCGCTGGCAATGGTAGAAGGCCAGGTCGGTGGGGTTGCCGACCGGCGGGCGAGTATCGACTCCTGTCCGCCAGGGTGGAGCCACGCCCAGTCGGACCAGCGGCGACCCTTGGCTCTCCCGCCGCACGACAGGGCACTGCCACGCTATCGCCAGAACGTCGGCGATGGCGGCATCGGCACTGGTCCCGGTGCCGCCGAGCACGTCCGCTCTTCAGCAGAAGAGGGCGTTTCCGCGGCGGGGGCGTCAGTTCGGGTCGTTCCCGCGTGGTGTCGGTGTGGTTAGCGGTCGAGGCGGCCTTGGGATTTCCACAACGCATGGCAAGGCTCCTGGGTGTGAGCACCGGCGGAAAAGGGGCACGAGTCGGGAGCACGGAGCAGCGCCGCGGTACGGCTGCGGTGCCGTGTCGAGTCGAGGGCGTGCGCATCTGTTGGCGCTCGGTTCAGGGGGCTACGGTTCTTTGATGACCTGGTTGAGCGATACCCGCGACTCCTACGACGCCGCCGCGGTCGGCTACGCCGAGGAGACCCGTGATCTGCTCGACAGGCTGCTCCACGTCCGTGCGGGGGTGGTGCTGTTCGCCGAACTGGTCCGCGCGATCGGCGGCGGGCCCGTCGCCGACGTGGGCTGCGGGCCGGGGCACACCACCGCCCTGCTGCGGGAACTGGGCGCGGACGCGTTCGGCATCGACCTGTCACCCGTGATGATCGAGATCGCCCGCCGCGAGCATCCCGGCGCGCGGTTCGACGTCGGTTCCATGACCGACCTGGAGCTCGCCGACGACTCCCTGGCCGGTGTGCTCGCGTGGTGGTCGCTGATCTACATTCCGGACGAGGCGGTGCCGGGCGTACTCGGGCAGTTCCTCCGGGTACTGCGGCCGGGCGGGGTACTGGCCGTGGGATTCCACGTCGGGAACGAGTCGATGACCGAGACGACCGGTGACGGCGACCAGCGCGTGCAGACGTCCGTGCACCACCGCCAACCGTCCCGCGTGGCCGACTGGCTCCGCGAGGCCGGGTTCACCGTGGAGGCGCAGCACCTGCTGAACCCGGACGGACCGAAGCCGGGCGCGATCCTGTTCGGGCGGCGACCCGCGGCACCGCCCCGGTAGCCGCCGCCAGGCCGGGCCGTCCGTAGGGACCTAGGTCGGCATGGTGACCAGCCCTGGCTACGTGATCGCTTCAGTGAGGGGTGACGACGACCTTGCCGAGGGCGCGTCCTTCACCGACGTGGGCGAGGGCTTCTGGTACCTGGTGGAGCTCGAAAGTGCGATCGATGTGGATGTTCACGTCACCGGCGACACACAATCGGGTCATCGGCTCGAAGTGGGACGGGCCTTCCCTGACGGCGAGCACCCCCAGTCGGCGGCGGGTGATCCGCCCGGCGGGCACGCCGATCGTGAGCACACGGAGCAACGTCCGTGCCGAACCGCCCACGCACCGGTACCGGCCGCGGGGAGCGAGCGCTCGGCGGTAGGCGAACACCGAGCGGTGGGCGACGAGGTCCAGGATGAGGTCGTACGGATCGTGACCGCGGGTGAAGTCGTCGCGGCGGTAGTCGATCACGGCATCGGCCCCGAGTGACCGCATGAATTCGAGCTTGCGGCCGTTGTCGACACCGGTCACGTGCGCACCGAGTCGTTTGGCCAGCTGGATGGCGAACGAACCCGTGCCTCCGCCGGCACCATTGATCAGCACCCGGCGTCCCTCCGCGGCGCCTACCGTGCCCTGCACGGCGATCGCACCGGCCTGCGGAATGGTCGAGGCCTCGGCGAACGTCAGCTCGGCGGGCTTGACGGCGAGTGCCGATTCGGGCGCGACCGCGTATTGGGCGAACCCGCCCTTGAGGAAGAGGTTGTCTCCGTAGACCTCGTCACCGGGCTGGAAACGAGTGACGCCGGTGCCGACGGCCTCGACCCAACCGGCGATGTCCGAGCCCAGTGTCGGGCGTCGCGGCGCGCGCAGCCCGCCGATGCGAGCGTAGAAGGGTGAGCCGTGCAAGCCTTCCCAGTCGCTGAGATTGATCGACGTCGCCGCGACCTTCACCAGCACCTGCCCGGCGGCGGGCGACGGCGTCGAGACGTCCTCGACCCGCAGTACGCCGGGGTCCCCGTACCGCTCGTATACGACAGCCTTCACGTCCACTCCCCCACGCCGAGGTGCGACGAGCGCCGCAGCCGCAGGCTAGCCCAAGGCCGGCCCTGCGGGACTGGCCGACTTCGGACCCGCGAAGCGAAAGATCCGAGTGGACCGGCTCCACCCGCGCACCCCGAACTGTCCGAGGAAGCCGTCGACCATGTACACCGGCGGCCTAGGACGACGCGTACGGGGGAAAGAACGCGTCGATGGTGTCGCCTTCGCCGCGCGTGAAGACTCCCCGCTGGTTCGAGAACTCGCGGAAGCCTTCGACGCCGCGGTGCAGGCCGTAGCCGCTCGCGCCGGTGCCGCCGAAGCCCAGGGACGGAAGCACGCCCTGGATGGCGCAGGTGTTCACGCAGGCTCCGCCGGAGGTCGTGCGGTCCAGGACGTGGCGGGCGACGGCGTCGTCGGGGGTGAAGACGTAGAGGCCGAGCGGGCGGTCGCCGGCGTTGACGTAGGCGATGGCCTCGTCGAGGGTTTCGTAGGTCTTGACGGGGAGGACGGGGCCGAAGATCTCTTCGCGCATGACTTGCAGGTCGTCGTCAGGGTCGATGATCAGGGTGAGGGGGATGCGGCGGGTGGCGCGGTCGACTTCGGCGCCGGGTTCGAGGGTGATGATCTGGTGGCCGCGGGCCCTGGCTTCGTCGAGCATGGCCAGGAGGCGGTCCAGGTGGCGGTCGGTGAGGATGGCCGTGCAGTCGGCGGACGCGGAGTAGCCGGCGGAGACGTGGGCGCGGGCGAGGTCGATGAAGTCGGCGGTCCGGGTCGCGGGGATGAGGCAGTAGTCGGGGGCGATGCAGACCTGCCCGCTCTTGACCGCCTTGCTGCCGACGATCTGGGCGACGCTCTCGGCGTCCACGGTCTGGACGATGGCCGGGTTCTTGCCGCCGAGTTCCAGGGTGAGGGGCGTGAGGTTGCGGGCCGCGGCCATGGCCACCTCGCGGCCCACGGCGGAGTTGCCGGTGCAGAGGAGGTGGTCCCAGGGCAGCGTCGGGAACTCCTTGGCCAGGTCGAGGCCGCCGCAGACGACGGCCACGTGGTCGGGGTCGAAGGTCTCGGTGACCAGGTCCCGCAGGAGCTCGGCGCAGGTGGGGGTGAGCTCGGAGGGCTTGATGACGACGCGGTTGCCGGCGGCGAGCATGTCGACCAGAGGGCCGAGGGAGAGCAGGAACGGAAAGTTCCAAGGGGAGATGATGCCCAGCACGCCTTTGGGTTGGTATTCGAAGGCGGCGGTGGCACTGCCGAAGAGGTCGGGGTCGGCGTAGCGCTCTTCCGGAGCCATCCAGTCGGGAAGGTGTTCGGCGGCGTGCGCGGCCTGGCCGGCGACGCCGAACACCTCGGTCAGGGCCGTGAGCTGTTCAGGGTGGACGCCGTAGTCCTCCGACATCGCCTGCTCGATGCGGGGGCGGGCCTGCATGACGGCCGCCGCGAGCCGGCCGAGATGTCCACGGCGTTCGTCCAGGGTGGGCGTACGGACGGCGCGGCGCTGGGCGTCGAAGACAGCGCGCAGGTCAGCCATGGTGGTCTTCTTTCGCGAGGAAGCGGAGCAGTTCGGGGATGATGCGTTCGTGGGCGTCTTCCTGGAGGTAGTGGCCGGCGTCGTCGAGCCGCATGACGCCGGCGTCCGGGAATGTCCGCAGCCACATGTCCCGCAGGGTGTCCGGGCCGAAGCCGGGGTCTTTCATGGCCCATACGATCTTGACGGGCCGGTCGCGGAACTCGCGTTCCATCCCGGTCTCCAGGTCGGCGGCGAACGTCGCCCAGGGCTGCTCGTCCGGGGCGGTGGGGATGGCGCGCGGGAACGCCAGCACGCCTGTGCGGCTCGACCAGGTCGGGTGCGGGGCGAGGTAGGCGCGCTTGACCTGCGGGGGCAGTGGCCGTGTGACGCCCACTTTGAAAAGGAACGCGCGGTGGAACAGGCCCAGGCCTTTGACCGTCACCTCGCCGACGCCGGGCAACCGGAAGAGTTGCAACGCCGCCGGAACCTTGAAGCGGCCGCGCGGGACGTGCGCGGCCGTGTTGAGGATGAACAGCCCGGAGACCCTGTCCGGGTGGGCGACCGCCCAGGCGAGGCCGACCGGCCCGCCCCAGTCCTGCGGGACGACGGTCGCGTCGTGGAGGTCGAGCGATTCGAGGAGCGCGTCCGCGCGGCGTATGTGGTCGGCGATCCGGTAGACCTCGGGCCTGGCGGGCTTGTCGGAGCGGCCGAACCCGAGCATGTCGGGGACGATCGCCCGGTGGCCGGCCTCCACCAGCGCGGAGATGAAGTTCCGGTAGAGGAATCCCCAGGTGGGGTTGCCGTGGAGCAGCACCACCGGGCGGCCGTCGCGCGGGCCCTCGTCCACGTAGTGGAGCCGCCCCTCGGGCGTCTCGAACCACTTCGGCTCGTACGGCCACAGCCCGCCGAACGTCCAGTCGGTCACAGCGCCTCCTTGCGGGCCAGGGCCAGGAGCTCGTCCACGGACCATTGGTCGTAGGCGTGTTCGCCGTACTTGCATGCGATCACCCGGCCGTCGCCGGCGATCAGGAAGTCGCCCGGCAGGCCGTACCGGCCGCCTCCGGGGACGAGCGGAGGCGAGGGATGCCGGCGACGCAGCAGCCCCCGCAGGCTGAGCAGGACGCCCCGCAGGATCGGCGTCCAGGCGCGCGGGTCCAGCACCGCCCGCCGCGACGGCTCTACACCGAACTCGGTGTAGAGCCGCTTGTCCGGATCCGCGACGACGGCCAGCGGCAGGCCGGGTTCGGCTCCGCGGTGACCGGCCGCGCCCTCGCGGGGGGCCGCTGCGTGCCGGCGCAGGTCGGCCGCGTGCGGGCGAAGCTCGTCCTCGGTCGAGTGGAAGACCACGACCTCGCTCACGCCCGCCGCCTCGATCTCCGCGAGCCGGCCGACCACCGAGCGAAGGTGCAGGTTGCAGACCGGGCAGCCGGCGAACCGCCTGAGCTGGAGGTGGGTCAGGCGGCCCGGTTCCGGGACGCGGACCGGGACGCCGGTGACATCGGTCAGGGTCCGCTCCGGGACGATGTCTCCGGGCTCGGTCGCGGATCGGGTCGTCATCGCGCCCTCCTGATCATTTCGGCTCCCCGCCACGCGATCATCAGCGTGGCGGCGTTGGTGTTCGCCGAGGGGATCTCCGGGATGACCGAGGCGTCGATCACCCGGAGGTTGGCCGTGCCGCGCACCCGCAGGGACGGGTCCACGACCGCCGAGGAGTCCGCGCCCATCCGGCAGGTGCCGACGGGGTGGAACCAGGTGTTGGCCGTCCGTGCCACATACGACCGCAGGTCGGCGTCCGGCCCGGGGAGGATCTCCTCGCCGGTCCACTCCCGCAGGCCCGCTCCCCTCGCCAGCCCGCGCGAGACCTCGATCGCCCGGACGAGCGCGTCGACGTCGTCCGGCGACTCCAGGTAGTTCGGGTCGATGAGCGGCTCGTCGGCCGGGTCCGCGGACCGGAGCCGGAGGCTGCCCCGGCTGCGCGGCCGGAGCAGGCACGGATAGAGGCTGTAGGCCGGGTCGAGGGACACCGCGCCCTCGGCCGTGAGCGCCACGCTCAGCACGCCGAACTGCAGGTCGGGCGAGTCGAGACCCGGATCGGTCCGGCAGAAGAGACCGACCTCGCTGTGCTGGTGCAGGCTGAGCGGGACGGGCCGGCGGACCACCCAGGTCAGGGGGACGCCGGGGTGGTCGTGCAGGTTGCGCCCGACGCCGGGCAGGTCGAGCAGGCAGTCGACGCCGGCCGCGGCCAGCTCCGCCGCCGGGCCGACGCCGGACAGCAGCAGGAGTTTGGGTGACTCGACGGTCCCGGCGGACACCACGGCCTCGGCGCCGACACCGGCGGACAGGATCCGGCCGCCGCGCTCGTACTCGACGGCGGTGACCCGGCCCGACCCGTCGATGACGAGGCGGCGGGCCCGGGCCTGCGTCTCCACAGTCAGGTTGGGCCGCTCCAGCGCCGGGCGCAGGAACGCGTCGCCGCTGCTGCACCGGCGCCCGTCGACGGCCGTGAGCTGGTTCCAGCCCGCCCCCGCCGACGACGCACCGTTGAAATCGTCGTTGTAGGGGTGGCCCGCCTCCAGCGCCGACTCCAGAAAGCCCTCGGCGTGCGGGCTGTGCTCGTCGGGGATCCTGACCTTCAGCGGCCCGCCGGTTCCCCGGTAGCGCGGGTCGCCGCCGGGGAAGTCCTCCAGCTCGCGGAAGGCCGGCAGCACGTCCTCGTAGGCCCAGCCGGGGTTGCCCAGCCGCGCCCACCCGTCGTAGTCGCTTCGCGCGCCGCGCATGTAGACCATCGAGTTGATCGAGCTCGAACCGCCGAGCACCCGGCCGCGCGGCCAGGCGATCCGCCGGCTCCCGGCGTGGCGCTGCGGCACCGTACCGTAGTTCCAGTCCACGTCGCTGCCGAAGTTCTCGGCCCAGCGGGCGGTCTCCCTGATCTGCGGCCGGTCGTCGGGGCCGCCGGCCTCGAGCAGCAGCACCGTGGCGCCGGGGTCGGCGGACAGCCGGCCGGCCAGCACGCAGCCGGCCGAGCCCGCCCCGACGATCACGTAGTCGTACGAGTCACCCATGGCTGCTCCGCAGGACGGCGGTCGCCGCCTCGTCCACCGCGACGTCGTCGCCGGTACCGGTGACGACGACGCCGTATTCGCCCCGCGCCCGCGCCGCCGACACGTATCCGGCCCGCACGTCGGCCAGGACCTTCTCGACGGGACGTTCCCGCGGGTCGCCGTGGCCGCCGCCCCCGCCGAGTTCGATGACGTGGGCGTCGCCGGCGGCGAGGTCGAGCGCCCCGACCTTCCCGTTGGGGAAGGTGACCACCTCGCCCCCGGCCCGTTCGACCTGGACGTGGTTCTGCGCCGCGGCGTGGCCGCCGTCCAGCCCCCAGGGCGCGCAGGACGTGCGCTCGATCCAGGTGTCCAGCTTGGCCGCGGTGTGCACCCGGATCCCCAGCCGGGTGCCGAGACCGCCGCGGTGCATCCCGGCCCCGCCGGAGTCCTGGACCAGGGCGTACTCCTCGACGGTGACCATCGGGTACTTGGCCTCCACCACCTCGACGGGCGCGTTGTGGGTGTCGCCGTCGTTGATGCACATCGTCGCGCTCTGCCCGTCGGCCAGGGAGGTGGCGCCCCAGCCGCCGCCCTGCGGCCCGCCGTAGAACTGGAAGAACCGCCCGGTCGCCTCGTCCACGCCGTAGGTGTGCGACATCCCCAGGTCGGCGTGGTGGCCGGCGATGCTGATGCCGGGCATGACGTCCGCCATCGCCCGGAAGACGCAGTCGACGACCGTCATCGGATAGGTCATCCAGAGGCGCATCGCGGCCGGCTTGACCGCACTGACGACCGTGCCCGGCGGCAGCACCACCTCCAGCGGGCGCAACGAGCCGTGGTTGATCGGGTACTCGTCCGGCGAGGTGAGGCACTTGAACGCGACCTGGGCGGCCGAACGCCCGGCGGTGGCGCCCGAGTTGAAGTAGCCCGCGACCTGCGGGCTCATCTCGCTCAGGTCGACGGTCATCACATCGTCCTCGACCACGACGCGCACCCGGATGGGGATCCGCTCGCCGACCTTCACCGCGTCGTCGTCCATGTACGCCTCGGCGTGGTACTCGCCGTCCGGGATCCGCCGTACGGCCTGCCGGCTCAGCTCCTCGCCGCGGCGGAACACGTCGGCGATGCCCGCCCGGACGACATCGGCGCCGTAGCGTTCGAGCATCGCGCGCATCCGGGTCTCGCCGGTGCGCACGGCGGCCACCTGCGCCCGGAAGTCGCCCATCGCCAGGTCCTCGAAGCGGACGTTCATGGCGATCAGCCGGGTCAGCTCGTCGTCCTGGACGCCCTCCTTGAATATCTTCACGATCGGGACCTGGAGTCCCTCGGAGTAGATGTCGGTGGTGGTGCCGCCGAGCACGCCGCCGACGTCGATCCAGTGCGCCATCGACGAGGCGAAGGCGATCAGCTCGCCCTCATGGAAGATCGGCAGCGTGAAGATCATGTGATTGAGGTGGCTGCCCATGATGTAGGCGTCGTTGGTGAGCAGGATGTCGCCCGGCCTGATGCCGTCCCGCCCGTAGAACTCCAGCTTCGCCTTGATGGCGTCGGACAGGCCGCCCACGAACATCGGCAGCCCGAGGCCGACCGAGATCGTCTCGCCGTCGGCGTCGAAGAGGCCGACGGTGAAGTCCTGGGCCTCGTAGATGATGAGGTTGTACGCCGTGCGCATCAGGTTCGTCTTCATCTCCTCGGTGATCGAGACGAACCCGGCGCGGACGATCTCGGCGGTGATCGGATCGATGTCGGTCACGGTCATGCTCCGATCTCCAGCAGCAGGTTTCCGTACCCGTCGACCTCGGCGCGGTCGCCGGGGTGCAGCAGGGTGGTGGCGGTCGGCTCCTCGATGACGGCGGGCCCGGCGATCCGGTTGCCGGCCAGCAGCACCGCCCGCGCGTACACCGGTGTCGGGACCGCGCCCTCGCCGGGGGTGAAGACGATCTCCCGGGTTCCGGTACGGGCCTCGCCCGCCGGAGTCTCGGCCCCTTCGCGGATCTTGGTGAGGTCGGGTTTGCGCAGCCGGCCGACCGCCGAGACCCGCAGGCTGACGATCTGCGCGGGCTCGCCGGGGGCGCTGTGGCTGTAGCGCTGCTCGTGCGCGATGTCGAAGACCCGCTTGAGATCGTCGACGGTACGCGTCCCGGGCGGCACGTCGACTGTGACGGTGTGCTCCTGGCCGACGTAGCGCATGTCCGCCGCGCGGAGGAACTCCATCGCGCCGAACCGCAGCGTGCCGGAGGCGAGGGTCCGCTCGCACTCGTCCTCCAGCGTCCGGTACGACTCCTCGATCTCCTCGGCCGTCGTGTCGCCCAGCGTCCGCACGCCCGTCTGCACGACGTCGAGACGCTGGTCGGCCATGAGCATCCCGAGCGCCGAGAACAGGGCCGGGATCTGCGGCACCACCACGCGCCGGACGGCCAGCTCGCGGGCGACCTGCGAGACGTGCAGCGGGCCGTTCCCGCCGTAGGCGACCAGGGTGAAGTCCCGCGGGTCGAGCCCCCGCTCGGTGGTCACGGCGCGGACGGAGTTGGCCATCGAGGCCGCCCCGATGGCGATGATCCCGGCGGCGGTGGCGACGAGGTCCATGCCGAGCCGGCCGGCCAGCGCGCCGACGGCGCGGCGGGCAGCGCCGTCGTCGAGGTGCAGCCCTCCGGCCAGTTCGCCGCTCGGCGCCAGGTGCCCGAGGACCACCGACGCGTCGGTGATCGTGGGCTCGGTGCCGCCGCGGCCGTAGCAGGCGGGGCCGGGGGCGGCGCCCGCGCTGCGCGGCCCGACGTGGACGCCGCCGGCCTCGTCGAGCCAGGCGACGCTGCCGCCGCCGGTGCCGACCTCCACGATGTCGAGGCAGGGGATGCGGATCGGCAGCCCGGTGTTGTAGCCGCCGAGGAAGTAGTCGCTGGCCATCGGGAACGTCAGGTCGCGGATCACCGCCGACTTCGCCGTCGTGCCGCCCATGTCGAACGCGATCGCCTCACGCCGGCCGAGCGCCTCGCACAGCGCGATCGTGCCGACCACGCCGCCGGCCGGGCCGGACTCCAGCATCTGCACGCACTGGCCGGAGGCCGTGGCGACGTCGGACACGCCGCCGTTGGACTGCATGACCGCGAGCGCCGCCCCGGAATCACCCGCTCGCAGCCGGTCTTCGAGGCGCCCGAGGTAGTCGCTGACCAGCGGGCCCACGAACGCGTTCGCCACCACCGTCGAGGTCCGCTCGAACTCGCGGTACTCCCGGCTGATCTCGTGGGACAGCGTGACGTACGCGCCGGGCAGCTCCTCCCGGAGGATCTCGCCCACCCGGATCTCGTGCGCCGGGTCGCGGTAGGCGTGCAGCAGCACCACGGCCACCGACTCCACGCCGAGCGCGGCCAGCCGCTGGGCGATCGCCCGGGTCCGGCGCTCGTCGAGTTCCTGGACGGTACCGCCGTCGGCGCGCTTCCGCTCCGGGACCTCGAAGATCATCTCGCGGGGGATCAGCGGCCGGTGCTTGGTGAAGGCGAGGTTGAACGCGTCGGGGCGGTTGATGCGGCCGATCTCGTACACGTCCCGGAAGCCCGCCGTGGTGAGCAGCGCGGTCCGCGCGCCCTTGCGCTCGATCAGCGCGTTCACCACGACGGTGCTGCCGTGGATGGCGAAATCGAGATCCGGCACGGGGACGTCCGCGGCCCGCAGGCCGCCGAACACGCCGTCGATGAGGTCGTGGGGCGTGCTGAGCGTCTTGCCCAGCATCAGCGTGCCCTCGACGTCGTCGTAGCCCACGACGTCGGTGAACGTCCCGCCGATATCGACGGCGGCCCTGATCGGCATATGTCTTCCCTTCAGCTTGATGGGACTGGTCACGGATGCCTGTGGTCACGTATGCCCGTGGTCACGGATGCCTGCGCAGCGCGATGCGTTCGAGGAGGTCGACGGCGGCGAAGAGCAGGGCCCCCAGCACGGCCAGGCTGATGACGCAGGCGAACAGCAGCGGCACGTTCTGGTTGCCGCTCGCCGAGATCGTCAGGTAGCCGAGGCCCGCCCCGCCGACGATGAACTCGCCGACGACCACGCCGATCACCGCGAAGGTGACGGCGACCTTGAGCCCGGCCAGGACGCTCGGCAGCGCGCTGGGCATGCGCACGAGGCGGAACAGCCGCCGGCGGGACGCGCCCATCGAGCGGCCCAGCCTGACCAGGTCCGGGTCGATCGAGGTGAGGCCCAGCACGGTGTTGACGATGATCGGGAAGATCGCGACGGACACGGCGATCAGCACGTTGGTCGTCAGCCCGAAGCCGAACCACACGATGAACAGCGGGCCGAGCGCCACCTTCGGCACGGCCTGGCTCATCACCAGCAGCGGGTAGCCCAGCCGCTCCACCACGCGGGAGAACGCCATCGGGACCGCGATCGCCACGCCGAGCACGGCCGAGACCCCGAAGGCCAGGAGGATCCCGCGCAGCGTGACCCAGCCCTCCCGCAGCAGTGGCTCGCGATAGGTCGACAGCGCCTCGGCCACCTGGGCCGGGGTGGGCAGCAGGTAGTCCGGTGTCCGGCCGAGCAGCACGAACCCCTGCCACACGGCCACGACGAGTGCGATCGCCAGCACGTACCAGACGGCGGTCAGCCCGCCGATCCGCCGCACGATCCTAGACATCGGACGCCGCCTCCCCGGTCCCGGCCGCCCGTGATCCGGCCGCCCGCGATCCGGCCGCGGCCGGCTCCCCGTCGCGCCGCTCGTGAGCGAGCATGCGGCGCAGGCGGCCGGTGTACGCGACGAACTCCGGGTCCTCGCGGACCTCGGCCGGCCGGGGCCGCGGCAACTCGATCCGCACCTCGCCGACGATCCGGCCCGGCCGCGGCGACATCACGACCACCCGGTCGGCGAGGAAGGCGGCCTCGTCGATCCCGTGCGTCACGAACAGCACCGAGGTCCCCGCCCGCGCGGCCAGCCCGCCGAGCTCGGCATTGAGGCTCTCCCTGGTGAGCGCGTCCAGCGCACCGAACGGCTCGTCCATGAACAGCAGCGGCGGACGGTGCACGAGCGCGCGGCAGATCGCCACCCGCTGCCGCATGCCGCCGGACAGCTCGCGCGGGAACCGCCGGGCGAAGCGCGACATCCCGACCATCTCCAGCAGCTCCCGAGCCCGCTCGCGGTGGGGGGCGGTGGCCAGTCCGCGCATCTGGAACTGCAGCAGGACGTTGTCCTCGCAGCTGCGCCAGTCCAGGAGCAGGTCGCGCTGGAACATCACCCCGGCCTCCAGCAGCGGCCCGGTCACCGGCCGGTCCCCGATCGTCACCTCGCCCCCGGTCGGGGCGTCGAGACCGGCCATGATCGTCATCATCGTGCTCTTGCCGCAGCCGCTGGGCCCGAGGACGCTGACGAACTCGCCGGGGGCGATGGTCAGGTCGACGCCGTCCAGCGCGACGATCGTCCCGGCGTCGGAGGGGAACTCCTTCGTCAGGCCCGCGACCCGCAGGGCACGGGGTATCCCGTCCGCTCCCCCCGCCTGGCGGCGCAGGTCAGCACGTGCCCGAGCCAAGGCCCTCTCCCTTCTCGAACAGGCTGTTGTCGTAGTACGCGCCCCCGTCGTCCGGGCCGCGCAGGCCGGCGGTCCGCTTCAGGGCCTCGATCGTGCTCGTCCAGTCGGCGGGCGCGTTCTCCCCGTAGGGCCGGCCGTTCTGGGCGGGCGAGCACATGAACCCGAGGACGGACTTCAGCACCGCGAGCGACTGCTCGGGGTCGAGTTCGGGATGCTCGGCGGTGATCGCCTTGATGGCGGCTTCGGGGTCCTTCTTGGCCGCTTGGAACCCGCGTAGCGTGGCTCGCGCGAAGGCGCGGACCCGCTGCGGCCGGTCCCGCAGGGTTTCCTTGGCGACCACCAGGACGTAGTCGGGCGGGTTGAAGCCGGCGTCCGACTGCATCAGGACCTCGGCCGGCCGCCGCTGCGTCTGCGGCACGAAATGCCGGACGGTGTACATGGCGTCGGCCTTGCCGCTCAGGTAGGTCGTGACCAGCGCGTTGGGGTCCGCGACGATCACCTTGACGTCGGACTTGGCCAGGCCCGCGGCCGTCAGCGCCGCGTACATGTTCTGCTCCACCAGCGCGGTCACCGCGACGGAGCGGCCGCGCAGGGCCTTGATCGACTTGATGCCGGAATCCTTCGGGACGAAGAATCCGAAGCTGCTCCGGCCCAGGTAGGTGGCGGCGCCGATGACCGGTTGCCCCTGGGCGACCGCCATGACCAGGTTGGTCGCGGCGGCCATGCCGAAGTCCGATCCGCCGTTGCCGACGTCGGTGATGGTCTGCCCGGATCCCTTGCTGTCGCGGATCTCGACGTCCAGGCCCTCCTCCTCGAAGTAGCCGAGCTCGTCGGCGTAGTACAGGGGCGCGTCTCCGCCGCTGGTCACGAACGGGCCGCGATAGGTGACCTCCGTCAGCGATTCCCCGCTGGACCCGCCGTCCGTGCCGCAGCCGACGCTCGCCATCAGCACCGCGCCCAGCACGGCCCCGGCCACGACACCGCCCCATCCGGTCCTACTGAAGGGGACCACCGCCATCACCCTTTCCGTTCCCTGTTGGCCACACCTGAGGAGTAGTTGTATCCAACTCTGAGGTTTGAATGTACAGTTGCATCGCGAAGATGTACAGGACTCGGTGTGAGTTGCCGGCGACGAGAGGACTGGGCGTGCGACTGACCACAATCCGGCTGGACGAGGGCGCGACGGCGGCCGGACGGCTCGACGAGGACCGGATCACGCTGCTGCCGTACGAGGACGTAGGTGCGCTGCTCGCCTCGGGACCGGGCTGGCGGGAACGGGCCGAACGGGCGGCCGGTCGCGCCGTGCCGGCGTCCGGTGCCGACCTCGCGCCGCTCACGCCGCGCCCCGAGAAGATCCTGTGCGTGGGCGTCAACTACCGCGACCACATCGCCGAGGTGGGCGTCGAGCCGCCGGAGCATCCGACGATCTTCGCCAAGTACGCCCGCAGCCTCATCGGCCCGTACGACGACATCACGCTGCCGGCCGGCTCCGACGCCGTGGACTGGGAGGTCGAACTGGGCGTGGTGGTCGGCGAGACGGCACGGGACGTGAGCGCCGGCGAAGCATGGGACGCGATCGCCGGCTACACCATCGTCAACGACATCAGCATGCGCGACTGGCAGTTCCGCACGTCGCAGTTCCTGCAGGGCAAGACGTTCGAGGCCAGCACCCCGGTCGGCCCCTACCTCGTCACGCCCGACGAGGTCGGGCACGCGCGGGCCTGCGGACTCACCTGCGCCGTGGACGACGACGTGATGCAGAAGTCGGTCACCAGCGAGCTGGTCTTCTCGGCCGCCGAGATCATCTCCTACATCAGCTCCTTCATCACGCTGGTGCCCGGCGACCTGATCGCCACCGGCACGCCCGGCGGCGTGGGCGGCGCGCGGAAGCCGCCCGTGTACCTGGCCCCCGGCCAGACGGTCACCTCGCGGATCGACGGCCTCGGCGAGCTGGTCAACCGCTGCGTCGCGCCCACGCCCACCCCCGCGGGCCGGTAAGGAGAAAACACCGATGCAGGTGATCGAGTTCTTCGACAGGGGCGTCCTGGTCAACCCGGACGGCATCGCGTTCGTCCGCCCGGACGGCACGGGGGCACTGACATACGCCGAGGCCGCCGACATCAGCCACCGGGTCGCGGCGGCACTGCACCGCGACGGTATCGGGCACGGCACACCGGTCGCCGTGCTCAGCGCCAACACGCCGCGACTGTTCCCGGTCGTCCTCGGGGTGCTGCGCGCCGGCTGCGCGCCGGCTGCGCGTGGGTCGCGCTCAACGCGCGGGCGGCGCCGCAGGACATGATCGCGCTGCTGCGGCTCGTCGGCGCGCGGGCATTGCTGCACTCCGGCGAGCTGACCGGGGTCGCCGAGCGGATCCGCGACGAGGTCGGAACGCTCGCCCGCGCCGCCTCCATCGACCGTCCGGAGGACTGGTCCGCCCCGCCCGGCACTCGCGTGCCGCTGCCGCCGCTGGACCCCGAGGCCGTGGCCGGCTACTTCGGCACCGGCGGCACCACGGGACGCCCCAAGGCCGTCGAGGTCCCCAACCGGGCCTTCGAGACGATGATCCACGCCTTTAACGCGCACCTGCCCGAACACGACCCCGTCCACCTCGTCGCCGCCCCCATGACCCACGCCGCGGGGACGCTCGTCTTCCCCGTCCTCGCCGCCGGCGGGCGCAACATCGTGCACGACGGGGTCGCGCCCGGCGAGATACTCGAATCGATCGAGCGGAACGCGGTGACCCGGCTCTTCCTGCCGCCGACCGCGATATACGCCCTGCTGGACCACCCGGACGCGCCGCACCGCGACCTGTCGAGCCTTCGCTATTTCCTGTACGGGGCGGCTCCCATGTCGGTGACCAAGCTCGAAGAGGCGATGGAGGTCTTCGGCCCGGTGATGGCCCAGTTCTACGGGCAGACCGAACTGCCCATGATGTGCACGTTCCTCGGCCCCCGCGAGCACGTGGCGGCACTGGCCGAGCCGCGACTGCGCGGCCGGCTGGCCAGCTGCGGCCGGCCCACCCTCGTCGCCAACGTCGCCATCGTGGACGACGAGAACGCCCCGGTGCCGACGGGCGAGAGGGGCGAGATCGTCGTACGCAGCTCGCTGCGCATGAAGGGCTACCACCGGGCCGCCGACCAGACCGCCGGCGTCCGCCTCCCCGGAGACTGGCTCGCCACCGGCGATGTCGGGCACATCGACGCCGACGGCTACCTCTACATCGTCGACCGCAAACGCGACCTCATCATCTCCGGCGGCTTCAACGTCTTCCCCAGCGAGGTGGAGCAGGTGATCCTCGGCCACCCGGCCGTCCGGGACTGCGCGGTCATCGGCCTCCCCGACGACAGGTGGGGTGAGCGGGTGACGGCCGTCGTCGAACTCAAGGCGGGCGCGGACGCCGACCAGGCCGAGCTCATCGCGGCCTGCAAAGAGCACCTCGGCGGCGTCAAGGCGCCCAAGGAGGTCATCTTCCGCGAGCTGCCCAGGTCGCCGGTCGGCAAGGTGCTCAAACGCGAGCTGCGTGACGAATACTGGCAGGGCCGAGAGCGAAAGGTGTGACGGAATTGTCTGCAATGCGGGCGGCGCTACGTACAATAAACTCTGCACTCAGCAATTCGACCAGCGGCGGATCTGAACGAGGTACGAACCCGTGAGCACACGCTCCGCGGAACCCAAAATCGGCGCGGGAACACGAAACGTGCATGACACCCTGCGGCGGCTCATCCTGGAGTGCGAACTCCCTCCCGGCGCGGAGATCTCCCAACTCGAACTCAGCCGCAAGCTCTCGGTCAGCCGCACCCCGCTGCGCGAGGCGCTGCGCCTGCTCGAAAGCGAGGGCCTGGTGGAGAACAGCGGCCCGCACCGTTCAGTCAGGATCAGCTCCCTGAGCATGAACGACCTGGACGACCTCTACTCGCTCCGTGTCATGGGCGAGGGCCTGGCCATCTGGCTCACCGTCCCGATGCTGCGCGGCGCGGACTTCGAGCAGCTGGAATGGGAACTCGAACACGCCGCCCCCGGCGGCGACACCGAGGCGCACCGGCGCTTCCACACCATCCTGCGAGCCGGTGCCGGGCCGCGGCTGCGCGACCACCTGGACCGGCTCTTCGACCACGCCGAGCGCTACCACCGGGCCTACATGTTCCAGGAGCAGGACAGCGGCGACTTCGAGGCCAAGCTCGAGGAGCACCGGAATCTGATGGACGCGTGCCGCACCCGCGACCGGCAACGCGCCCGCGACCTGCTGGTCGACCATATCGCCGGCACGGCCATCGCCCTGATGACCGCCGAGCGGCACGCCCCCTTCTCCCTCCCCATCGCCGTGGCCATGGCCAAAGCCGGCGGAACGGCGGTAGACCCGTGATCCGCCCGACGGAAATGCCGTGGGATAAAACGGGAGCTTAAGGCTTGGGTAAGCCTGATCTATTGGGCTCAGGCGTGCTGGCCAGCAATTCCGTGGTAGTCGGGTTCATCTGCGCCTTGTAGCGGCCGGCGGCGCCCACGGAAGCCGAGGCCGGGCATCTTCGCGGCGTTACGGCGTGCCGCGTGTGGTGATCTCGGCCTGGGTGTCGGCGATCAGGTTCGCGGCGTGCGGGCCGGCGGCGTAGCGGGCGGCGTCGATGGCGGTGGTGGCCGCAGAGAGCGGGTCGGGGTTGGTGGCGCGGTGCAGGGCGAGCCAGGCCCACCGGTTCTCGCCGTCAGTGAGCTGGGAGCGGCGGGCGCGCAGATGCGCCTCCGGAGTCAGGGCGCGGACGGCGACGCTGGCGGTGATGTCAGAGTCTTCGCCGAGCCCGGCATAGTGGGCCGCCTGCGCGGCGGCCCACCAGGCCAGGTCCCGCAGTTCCGGTTCGGGAAGCCGGGTCAGTGCTTCGACGGCGGGGCCGAGCGGGTCGCCGCGCCGCGGCCGTTTCGGATACAGCGTGGGTAGGTCTGGCACGATCCGGAAGCCGATGCCGGCGGCCTCGATGCCGGCCAGGTCTTCGGCGGTGATGCCGCGGCCGGTGAATCGCTGCACCGCGAGCAGACCCATCATGTCCTTGCGGCGGTGGTCGTCGGCGAAGTCGAGGCCGGTGAGCGCCGCGGTGAGCGGTGGTGGCGCGTCGAGTTCGTCGAAGGGTTCCTCCGAGAGCAGCACTTCGCCGTGCTCGGCGAACGACAGCCGGGTCAACGCGTTGACGTTCCAGTACATGCTGGCGGCCCGCCCGCCGGCGGACGCCCGGGTCAGCACGGGCGCGGTCGAGCCCTGCCGGCCGTTGAACTCGACGGCGAGGACGGCGTCGCCTTTGTCCAGTACCGCGACCCATGGATCGATCGACTGCCGGTGCATCAGGTCATCGATGATGGTCTGCATCGACTCCGGCAGGGCCGGGTCCGCGTTGAAGGCGCGCAGCACGTCCGCGACGTCCGCGCCGGTCACCACCGTGACCGTCGCGGCCTCGGACAGGGTGCTGCGGTTCAGCCACCGGTAGGCGGCTTCGGGTGGTTCGGGACGCGACGGCTCCGGCTCACCGCGCAGCCGGTGGCCGAGCCGGTCGGTGCGGACGTGCACGGTGTCGGGCGCGGCGGGCGCCTGCCACACCACCAGGTCGTAGTACTCGGTTCCGTCCGCGTCGTCCCGGCCGCGGGCGTGGACCCGCAGCCGGTAGTCGCCCGGCCAGGGCGGGGTGACCCTGCGCAGGTGCGGCTCGACCGCCTGGGGCCCGGCCACCGAGGCGCCGCCGGCGGCCGCGCGCCAGCTGACCTCGACGATCTCCTCCCAGCCGGTCGCGACGTCCTGCGGCGGCCCGTCCAGGACGTGCAACCGGATCTGGACGTGTCCGTTCTCGGCACCGGTGCGGATCACCGCACCGCCCGGAACGACCGCGACCAGCCCGTTGTCCCCGAAGTCGACTTCGGGGACATCGCCTTCCTCCAGCAGCCCGAACCGGTGCCCCGACACCGGCGCATGGCCGCTGGCCGCGATGGGGAGCAGGTACTCCTCCCGTGCTTTGGCGAGCAGCGCGGCGGCGTAGGCAGGGGGCATCGGGGCCTGGCGTAGCAGCAGGGCCGCGGTGCCGATCGCGACACCGAGCACCGCTGGTGGTCGGGTGGCCCAGGGCTGGACGCCCACCCGGTGCAGGACGGCGGCGGCGGTGGACACGGCCAGCGCGAGTCGTGCCGCGCCATGGGCAGCCGCCACCCCGGCCTCGTCGGTGATCTCGGGCTTCACCGGCAGGTGGGCGGCCACGCACGGGTGGGTGGCCAGCCGACCGGCCAGCGCGGCGACCAAGGGCACCGCACCGGGCCGGATCCGGTCCAGCATGGCGGCCCCGGTGACCGTCTCGCTCGTCCCGTCCGCGGTCTCCATGACGAAGCCGCCGGTGAACGGCTCGCCCAGAAAGGCGGTCAGGTCCGGGGCACCGGCCGGGTCCAACTCCGGCACGGTCAGTTCCAGCGCGCCGAGCAGGCGTTCGACCAGAAGTTGCGGCAGCGAGCCGAGTGCGTCCCGCACCGGCGAATCGTCCGACACGGGCCCTCCGCGGGAACGGAATTGAGCCGCGGCTCGGTGATTGTGTCCGACGGCAGATCCGCGGATCGGCCATATCTCGTCGGCGGTCGCCCGCAGCCGGCCGAGTTCGGCCGCCGGTGCCTTCGGAACGCGAGCGAGGACCAGGGGCATCGCCGCGGCGACCGGACCGGCCAATTCCTCCAGGACCGCATCAGGAATCTCGACCACAGCGCCCCCGCCCGCCAACACGTACAAGACGGACGAAACTCTAGCCATCGACATTGCCGTCTGTTGGCACAACGGGTGTCACGGCGGACGAGTCAGCGCGGCAACGCCAACTACGCTCCCGTTCCCCGCGCCAACACTCGATCAGTGTCCAGCTCTGCAAGCGGGAGACGTCGATGGATCGTGTTCGTAGAACGAGTGGACTGCCGATTGGCCGGTGTAGTTCGGCCCGGCCTTGTCGTCGGCTCCGAGGTAGCGGTAGGGCAACCGGATCTCCCCCGGGCCGTGGCGCGAGATTCGGCGGCGGGAGGCGTCGTAGGCGAATCCCTGCCGGCGCAATTCGGCGGTGAGTCCGCGACCGACCGGTGTACCGTCTGCGCGGCGGACCGAATGCACGTCGAAGTTCGCGATAAGGAGTCCATCTTCGGCCAGCCAGCCGGCGGCTCGCGCCAGAGTGCCGAGTTTGTCACCGACATAGTGCAGCCCGTGTACGCACGTGATCAGGTCGAAACGGCCGTCCGGCACCCATTCGGTCACAGAGCCGGTGACCAGCTGCAATTCCGGCGGCACGGAATCCGCCACGAAATGGTCGACCAGGTCGAGCCCGACGATCTCGACCCGAGCTCCCCTAGCGCCGTCGGCGGCGAGCCGGACGGCCTCCGAGAGAGCACGACCACTTCCACAGCACAGGTCCAGCCACCGCACGCACGCGGACCGCGCGCCGCGGTCGGTGAGCTCCGCCATGACGTCCAGTCCGAGCTCGCGGCCGTAACCGTTCGAACCGCTCAGCGACCGCTCGCGATTCATCGCGCAGTTGGCCACCACCGTCGATCTCTCCAGGGCATCATCGCCCAGCAACCACATCACCTGAGCATTGTCGGCCACGCCCGCCGCACCCCGCCCGCGGGCGGCTGTCGAGCCAGGACACCGCGTGAGGCGCGACCGGGCGGGCGGGCGATTGGCCCGTGCGCGTCGTCTATGGATGGCAGTCGCCGATCTTGTTCACCGCATCGATGCGGCTGCCGAACTTGCCTCCCGCCTTGTAGGCCTTGGAATAGTCGCCGACGGCCACTCTCCTGAACTCCTGGTTCTCCCCCCAGTCGATGAAGCAGCCCGCGGCGTTCGCGTAGAACGACCCCACGTTGTCGTGCAGGTAGGGCGGCAGGTTGCGGTAACCGTTCGTTGGGCTCCAGCTCCAGTGGCTGCCCTCGTAGTCGTTCTCCTCCCAGAAGCAGATCGCTCCGGATTCGCACTGGTCGGCCACACGCTTGAGCAGGGCCGCCTCGTTGCTGTTCGCAGCGGCCGAGGCGGGGGCCGCAGTCAGGCCGGACACCACCAGTAGCGCGGCGGTGAGAGCGCCCGTACGTCGCAGCCTTCTCATGGTCACGTTCCTCCTCGCAGCAGATCACCGGCGCCGTCGAGTTTGCGACAGCGAGCAATCATATGAATACTCTCTGCAATCAGAGGCGGGAAGTATCCCTGCCGCTGCGATCCAGCTACCCCGGCGCTGTATCGAGCATCACCGGCGGCACCTCAGTCGCCGACCGTCCCCGGACGACGCGCTTTACGGGCCGTCCACCGCTTCGACGGCCAGGATGCGGGAGTAGTGGAAGTTCCTCTCCTCCTGGCGTCCCGTCTCCGCGCTGCGCAGCTCGCAGATCGCCTTGAGCAGCTTCTTCTTGTTCCTCCGCACCATCTCGTAGGGAGGGCCGATGACCCGGACGGTCTCCACGCCGTTCTGGTCGACGTAGGTGATCCGTACACGCTCGTCCTCCGCGACGGCTCGGGCGAGCAGCCGGATCTCGTCGGACCTGAGCTCGCGGGCCTCGCGGGTGACGACGCCCAGCGCTCGTTCCAGCTCCGAACGCCGGCCGGACGGACGCGGAGGACGCGAACCGGACGGACGCGGAGGACGCCGAGGACGTGGAGCCGCCGGCCGCGTTCGGGCAGCTGAGCGCGGTGGGACGTACGGATCCTGGCGCAGCCGCTCGGCGAGCGCCTCGAAGTCGGGCGGCGGCTCACCGGAGGCCGGTGGGGGAAGCGGGCCGGGCGCGGGGTCTTCGGCCGCCGGGTATCCGGCCGCGCCCAATGCCATGAGGACGCTCTCGCGCGGGCCCGTGGCGATGAGGACGCCGGGCGAGAGAAGCCGCACGCCGAGGCCCTGGAGTGCCGGGTGCCGGACGGCGCGCGCGAGCAGTCCGGTGTCGGCGCAGTGGAAGACGCACGTGGCCGGCACCTCCTGGAGGCTGGACGGCGTGCCACGGACGGTCGCCATTGGGTCCGGAGCGATCGTCGTGCGTTCGGAGAACGCCGGAACCACCCGGGACGCCTCTCGCGCCAGGCCGTCATGGTCCCCGGCGGCGAGGAGCGCACCGAACGAGGACAGCACCCCGTGCGCGACCAGGCCGAGGAGCACGGCCTCTTGCAGCAGCGCGCTGTGCGGCGGGCGGCCGGAGGCGTGGTCGCAGGCGAGTGGCCGATGCCAGTCGAGCACTCTGCCGAGATCCTCGGGCGCCTGCGCGCCCTGCCCTTCAGGGACCCTCTGCAGGACGGTCACGAGTTCGTGCCGCACCTGGACGCAGCCGTCGCAGTCGGCCTTCGCGCTCAAGGGGTAGAGCTGCTTGCCATCGTCGGAACGGGTCCGCGTCGGTGCCGACGGCAGGTTCCACCACGCGAGCAGCAGCCGGGCGGCCTGTTCACCCGGCGGCAAGGACGTGAACGCGTCACCTCCCGGCGACAGGCCGAGGTGCCTCCCGTCGTTGGCGAGCAACCCGGCGCGCTGAGCGCATGCCACCGCCAGCCGCGCGGAGGGTTCGCCGCAGCGCGCGGCACGCATGACCCGCTGGAGCGCTCTCGGCTGCATCCCGGCGACCCTGAAGACCTGCAAGGGACGCCTGCCGCACTCGGCGAGCATCCCCGCCGCGTGCCCGACGAACTCCCCGAGCCGTGCGGCAGCGGTCCGCTCCACCCGTTCCGCACCGATCGGGACGGTCGGCAGGCCGGGCGGTAGCGGGTCGAACGGCGCCTGCCACGCCGCTCCGGCCCGCGCGGGCCACCGTTCACACAGTGCCTCGGCGACGTGCATCACCTCGCCATGGCCGGGCCACACGAGCGCGTGCCGCTCCAACGTCGTCAACGCCTTGTCCAGCGCAGAGCCTGGCCAGTCCAGCTGGGCCGTGATCCTCACCCGGGTCGCGTCCTGCCCGAGCGTCGCAGCCGCCTCCGCGGCCTGGACGCAGGGCCGCGTCAACCGCCTGAGTGCCCGCTCCACCGACCGCCTCTGCTGGAGGCGCTCGGCGAGATCGTCCCACCCGTCCGGCTCGGCCGGCCCGCAGACATCGGCCCGAGCCGCCAGCACCTCCGCGAGCGCGGCCTGTCCGAGCGTGGCCAGCCAGGCCGGCAACGGCGTCCCCGTCATGCCCGTTCTCCCTCCGCGGACCACCGGACTCGGGCACCGAACGAGCACAACCCAAGCGCAGGTGTCCCGGCCTACGCCGCGGATCCGGGAAAGTCCGGCCCGGTTCCCTCCAGGGGCCGCCGGGGGCAGGGTGAGAAGATCATCGGATGCCGATCGATCCGCACCTGCTGGCCGTGTTCACGGTGACCACCGTCGTCGCGCTGATCACTCCAGGGCCCGACATGCTGTTCGTGCTCGGGTGCGGCGTGCGGGGCGGCGCCCGCGCCGGGCTGCTGGCCACGGTCGGCGTGATCACGGGCGACGCGCTGTACATCGTCGCGGCCGCCGCCGGGCTCGCCGTGCTGCTGACGACGTTCCCGGTCGTGTTCACGGTGGTGAAGATCGCCGGTGCCGCGTACCTGATCTACCTCGGCGTCCAGATGATCCGCCACCGCAAGAAGGGCCAGGCCGACGACGCTGCCGTCGGAGGGATGCCGGGACGGCGTGCCTTCCTCAACGGCGTGGTGTCGTCGATGGCCAACCCGCAGACGTTCACGTTCATGGTCGCGTTCCTCCCCCAGTTCATCGATCCCAAGGCGGGGCCGGTCTGGCTGCAGTTCCTGGTCCTCGGCGGCGTCCTGATCGTCCTGGAGTTCCTGGCCGACGGAACGGTCGGCGTCCTGGCCGGGCGGATCGGCGGTTGGCTGCGCGGCCGCCAGGCGGTGCGCCGCCGGGTCGACGCCGCGACCGGGACCGTCTTCATCGGCCTTGGCGTCACCCTCGCGGCGGAACGCTGACCGGGCCGGCACCTGGAATCTTGCGAGGGCGGGGGTGGTTGGTGGTGGGTGTGAAGAGCATCGGGTTTCTTTCGTTCGGTCATTGGAGTGACGTCGCGGGGTCGCGGACGCGGTCGGCGGCGGACGCGCTGCTGCAGTCGATCGAGCTAGCCGTGGCCGCGGAGGAGCTCGGCGCCGACGGCGCCTACTTCCGGGTGCACCACTTCGCCAGGCAGCTGGGGTCGCCGTTCCCGCTGCTGTCCGCGATCGGCGCCAGGACGTCGCGCATCGAGATCGGCACCGGCGTGATCGACATGCGCTACGAGAACCCGATGTACTTCGCCGAGGACGCCGGGGCCGCCGACCTGATCGCCGGCGGGCGGCTGCAGCTCGGTATCAGCCGGGGGTCGCCGGAGCAGGTGATCGACGGGTGGCGGTACTTCGGGTACGAGCCGCCCGAGGGCGATACCGCCGCCGACATGGCACGCAAGCACACCGAGGTGCTGCTCATGGTGCTGCAGGGCAAGGGGTTCGCCGAGCCGAATCCGCGGCCCATGTTCCCCAATCCGCCGGGCCTGCTGCGCATCGAGCCGTATTCCGAGGGGCTGCGCGACCGTATCTGGTGGGGGTCCAGCTCCAACGCCACCGCCGCGTGGGCGGCCGAGCTGGGCATGCACCTGCAGAGCTCCACGCTCAAGGACGACGAGACCGGCGAGCCACTGCACGTCCAGCAGCGCAAGCAGATCGAGGCCTACCGGCAGGCTTGGAAGGACGCCGGGCACGAACGCGAGCCGCGCGTGTCGGTCAGCCGCAGCATCTTCGCGCTGACCAGCGACCTGGACCGCGCCTACTTCGGCCGGAACGCCGACTCCGACGACCACATAGGGATGATCGACGAGAAGACCAGGGCGATCTTCGGGCGCTCGTACGCGGCCGAGCCGGACGTGCTGGTCAAGCAGCTCGCCGAGGACGAGGCCATCCAGGCCGCGGACACGCTACTGCTCACCGTCCCCAACCAGCTGGGCGTGGAGTACAACGCGCACGTCCTGGAGAACATCCTGACCCACGTGGCACCCGAACTCGGCTGGCGCTGAGCACCGGCGAACCACCCGCCGGACCGCCTGCGCGGACCCTGTGGAACGGCGGGCGGTCTCCCATGTTCAGGCCGTAGGGCACGGCCGGCGGTCAGTCGATCCCGACGAGCCGGGCGCTGTCGTTCCAGAGGGCGTGGGCCAGCTCATCGCTGCGCGCGAGGGCCGAGGGGTCGGTCCAGGTGAGCCGACCTCGTCTCAGAGCGGCGTATGAGCCGCCATGCGGGGGTGTCGTGAAATCGCCGAGGGCGAGGTCGGCCAGGGCTTCGCCGGCGGCGGACCGGCTGTTGAGTGTGGGGTTGAGTCTGCGCAGAGGGCCTCCCAGTGGGGTGCCTAGCAGCGACCAGGCCGTCCGCAAGGGCAGCGATAGCTGTTTCGTCAGTCCTGTGCCGAACACCTGGCCAGGATCGTAGGCGATCACCGTGAGCCGCCGGTGCTCGGTGTCGAGGTGCCCGGCCAGGGACCGTGCGGTGAGGACGGCGCAGAGCTTCGACGCGGTATAGGCGTGCTGGCCCGCCGTGCGTGGCCGGGGGTCCCGGTCGGGATCCCGGCCAGGATGGGCCAGCAGTTCGGCGTGCGCGTGGCGGGGGGTCGCGAGCCCGGCGCCGGTGGCGGGATCGTGTGTGCCGCTGGTGGTCAGCACGACGGTGGCGCGGTCCGCGAGGGCGGGTGACAGCAGTCGCAGCAGCAGGTAGTGCGCGAGGTGGTTCACGGCGAACGCCGTCTCGAAGCCGTCGGTGGTCCGTCCGGCGACGTCGGGGAGGATGACGCCCGCGTTGAGCACGAGCGCGTCGATGGGAGTGCCGCCGAGTCGTTCGCGCGTCGATGCCGCGAACGCGCGTACCGAGCCGAGTGAGGTGAGGTCGAGCGGGATCTGCTCGCCGGCCGTGTCCGGCCGGCGAGTCCCCAGGATCAGGCGCGTGTCGCCGGAGCGTGCCAGCCGCTCGGCGGTGATCGCCCCGAATCCCGACGTTCCGCCCGTCATCACGATCGTGGACGCGCCACCGCCACCCGGACCGGCGCCCGGAGCCGACGGTGTCATGGCGCGGGCGTGCCGGTGGCGGCCTCGACGACGTGGCGCAGCGTCTCATCGATCCCGGTGGTGCACGCATGTTCCCGGTCGCCGCGAGGGTGGAACAGGCCGCGCTGCTCCGCGTCGTACAGTGCGGCGAGTTCGCGCGCGAGCGGCGCGGAAAGGCCGGCGTCGAGCATCGTGTCGATCCAGCCGCTCTGCGGGATGGTGACCACCTGGAGCGGCTTGCCGAGCACGGCCGCCAGGCGCCCGGCGACCTCCCGTTCGGTGTACTCGGGGGCCAGCAGGTCGACGGCCTCGCTGGTCGCAGGGGGTGCGAGCAGTGCCGCGGCGGCGGCCTTCCCGACGTCGCGCGTGGCGATCATCGGAATGGGGACGTCGGCGTTCTCACCGAACACGGGATAGATCCCGGCGTCCAGGGCCGCGCCGAGCACCGTCTCGACCTTCTCCTGGAAATGCGGCGAACGGAGCGCGGTCAGCCGCACGCCGGTCTCCCGCAGCCGGTTCTCGAAGTGGTGCAGCCAGCGGACCGGCCCGGTGCCTTCGGCCAGGTCGGCGCCGATCGAGGACAGCATGACGGCATGGGGGACACCGCTGTCGCCGACCGCACCTGCGATCGAGTCGGCCAGCCGGCGATGCTCGGCGTCGTCGCCGGTCGGGACGGTGGGCAGCATGACGAAGGCACCGTCGCAGCCGTGCAGCGCCTCGGCCAGCGCCGCCCGGTCACCGAAGTCGGCGACCACGGCCTGCGCTCCCCGCCGCTCAAGGGCCGCGCCCTTGGCCGCATCGCGGACCACGGCCCGGACCGGCGCGCTCCGGTCCAGCATCTCCTGGGCGGTCACCGCTCCGACATGCCCGGTGACTCCGGTGATCGTGTACATCGGCCTCTCCCGTACTCGCTTCGGGTGGACGTTTCGTTCTCCAGCCAAGCGGCACCGGCTGAGGCGATACATATCTGACAAGCGCGATTCCATGTCTGTGCGTCTACGATGAGTGCGTGGACCCCCTGAGCGACCTCCTGGAAGGCGTCCGCGCACGGATGGCGGCGTTCTGCCAGGCGATCCTGGACCCGCCTTGGGCATTGCGCATCGCCGACGGTGCCGCCCTAGCCCTGGCCACCACATTGCAGGGGCACGCGTGGGTCGTGCCGGACGACGGCGAGCCTGTGCTGATGCGCACTGGAGACGTGGTCATCATCAAGGGCCCGCACCCCTATAACGTCAGTGACGATCCGGCCACCGTCCCTGACTACGTCGTCCACCACGACAACCGCCTGACCACCATGGACGGCACCGACGTCACCGATGCCCTGCGGCTCGGACCGCGTACCAGCGGACTCACCCGCGACGGCTCGGCGATCGTCGCCAGCGGCACGTACCAGATCGGCAGCGACGTCACCGAACGACTCCTGAACGCCTTGCCCCCCATCGTGCTGGTGCCCGCGGCAGAGGCCCAGAACCCGGTGATGACCTTGCTGGCGCAGGAGGTGGGCCGCGACGGCCCGGCCCAGGAGATCGTGCTCGCCCGGCTGCTCGACATCGCCCTCGTCACCACGTTGAGCGCCTGGTTCGCCCGCCCGGACGCGCAGGCACCCGGCTGGTACCGCGCGCATGGCGACCCGCAGGCCGGGCCCGCGCTGCGGCTCATGCACGACGACCCCGCCCATCCCTGGAGCGTCGAAGCCCTCGCCGCGAAGGTGGGCTGCTCCCGAGCCGCGCTCGCGCGCCGCTTCACCGCACTGGTCGGCGAACCGCCCATCACCTACCTGACCCACTGGCGGATGGCGCTCGCCGCCGACCTGCTCCGGTCGTCCGACCTCACCATCGAGACCATCGCCCACCGGGTCGGCTACGCCAACGCCTTCGCCCTGAGCGTCGCTTTCAAGCGCATCCGGGGAGTGTCGCCCAGGCAGCACCGCGCGGGCGACCGTCCCGCGGCGGTCTGAGCGTCACGTCCGGACCTCTTCGGCGACCGCGACGGGCCGGGGGGACGGTTCCTCGGCAAGGCCGGCGCGGCGGTGCGGTCGCCCGGGCGCTCGTACGCGGCCGAGCCGGACGTTCTGGTCAAGCAGCTCGCCGAGGACGAGGCGCCCGAACTCGGCTGGCGCTGAGCACCCGGGCGGATGATCAGTACGCTGGTGCGACTGATCCGTTCTCTTCCGCATTGGGGAGCCCGCGTCCGCTATGGAGAGCCTGCAGCCCGAGGATCCGCGCCAGGTAGCCGCCTACCAGCTTCTCGCCCGGCTCGGCGCCGGCGGCATGGGCAGTGTCTTCCTGGGGCGTTCCGCCACCGGGCGCACGGTGGCGGTGAAGTTCATCCACGCCGAACTCGCCCGCGACCGCGAGTTCCGCGACCGGTTCCGGAACGAGGTCGAGATGGCCCGCCGGGTCAGCGGCCCCTGGACGGCTCCCGTGCTCGACGCCGACACCGAATCGGCGACGCCCTGGGTGGCCACCGGCTACGTTGCGGGTCCGACGCTTCAGGAGTCCGTCGTCGACCTGTACGGCCCGCTCCCCGAGGATTCGGTGCGGACCCTGGCCACCGGGCTCGCGAAGGCCCTGCGCGAGATCCACGACCGCGACCTGATCCACCGGGACCTGAAGCCGTCCAACGTGCTGCTGACGCTGGACGGCCCGCGCGTCATCGACTTCGGCATCTCCCGCGCGACCGATGGAACCGCCATCACCCGCACGGGAATGGTGGTCGGCACTCCCGGTTTCATGCCGCCCGAGCAGATCCGCGGAGAGCGGGTGACCCAGGCGGGCGACGTCTTCTCGCTGGGGGCGGTCATCGCGTACGCCGCGACCGGCCGGCAGCCGTTCGACACCGGCGAGGGCAGCGTGCCGTCGCTGCTGTTCCGGGTGGTCAGCGAGCCGCCCGAGCTGGGCGACATGACGGGCCCGCTGCGCGACCTGGCCGAACGCTGCCTCGCCAAGGACCCCGCGGACAGGCCCGGACCGGCGGACATCGTCGAGTCCCTGGGCGAGCCCGCACCCGGTCCCTGGCTGCCCGCCGAACTGCTCGATCGGCTGGGCAGGCACGCCGCCGAACTGCTCGACCTGGAACGTGCCCCCGACCAGGGCCACCCGGGTCAGCCGCCGCCGAGGCCCTACCCGCCCGCCGCGGGCGCGCCCCCGCCCCCATCGACGCGGCCGTACACCTCGTACCAGCCCCATGG
>NZ_SMKK01000102.1 GCF_004348425.1 Actinomadura sp. 7K507 | reverse complement strand
GTTCCAGAAGGCGGGGTCTTCTATGCGCCAGGGGGGCGTCAGGCCGTAGACGGCCAGGTAGGTGGCTGCGCCGGCGGCCAGGAGGATGGTGGCGGCGGCGCCGAGGATCAGGTTGCGGCGGCGTTTGCGGGGGTCGAAGGCCTTTTCCTTGGCTCGGTCGGCGGCGTCCTTGGCGCGGTGCAGGGCTCGCTGGGCCCAGGCGAACTCGGTGGCGAGGATGGCCAGGCCCACGACGATGCCGACCAGGCCGGGGCCCGGAGTGACCAGCATGATGAGGCCGCCGAGGAGGACGAGGGAGCCGACGGTGAAGACGCCCGCGCGCCAGATCGTGTTCGTGAGGGGGTTGCGCCGGACCCGCTCGCGGAACCGGTGGTGACGGCCCGGCTCCTTCGGCCGGGCTTCCTTTTCCTGCTCGACGGTCATTCTTTACCCCAAGCCAGTAGATCGGCCGCCCGGGACGTTACATTACCGCGCCCATCGTTCCGCTTGAGGAGGGCGGGGTGGTTGAAAGATCCGCTTTTGCGCAGGTCAGGCGTTGGTTTTGCTACGGTGAGATGGATCACAAACGCCGGGGACGCCGGAATGTTCGGCCGAGATCAGGCAGTTAGGCGTCATAGATCGCGGGGACATCCGGGTAGAGGGACACCACCACCGGCCGCCTCCGCGAGGCAGCGGGACCGACGTTAGAGGGAATGGCCATGAACAGCAGTACCACCGTCTCAGCAGAGCTGGGCCTTCGTCTCGTCGTCCCCGACCGCACGACCGTGCCCCTGCTCGCCGGGCTGGAGTACGCCGCGGGAGACCCGTACGCGATCCGGATGGCGTTCTATGTGGGTGATGACGAGCCGGTGGAGTGGATCTTCGCTCGGGAGCTCCTGACGGTCGGCATCGTGCGCAAGGTCGGGGAAGGGGACGTGGAGGTCTGGCCGGGCGCCGATGACGGCACGCTCCACATCGCGCTCTCGTCCCCGTTCGGCGACGCGCTCTTCGAGGTGCCGCTGGCGCCGCTGGCCGACTTCCTGCACCGCACCTACCAGGCCGTGCCCGCGGGCGAGGAGACCGAGTTCATCGACATCGACGGCGAGCTCGAGAATCTCCTCTGGCCGTCGTAGGTCACTCGGAGAGGCGGGCGATGTGGCGCATCTTGTTCATCGCGTCCAGGGCGGCGACTTTGTAGGACTCGGCCAAGGTGGGGTAGTTGAAGACCGCGTTGACGAGGTAGTCGACGGTGCCGCCGCAGCCCATGACGGTCTGGCCGATGTGGACGAGCTCGGTGGCTCCGGTGCCGAAGACGTGGACGCCTAGCAGGCGCCGGTCTTCGGGTGAGACGAGGAGTTTCAGCATCCCGTAGGAGTCCCCGATGATCTGCCCGCGGGCGAGTTCGCGGTAGCGGGAGACTCCCACTTCGAAGGGGACCTTGGCCTCGGTGAGGGCGTCCTCGGTGCGGCCGACGAAGCTGATCTCCGGGATCGTGTAGATGCCGATGGGCTGGGTCTCGTGAATCTCCGAGACGGGTTCGCCGCAGGCGTGGTGGGCGGCTAGGCGTCCCTGCTCCATGGACGTCGCGGCGAGGGACGGGAAGCCGATCACGTCGCCGACGGCATAGATGTGCGGGGCCTCGGTGAGGTAGTCGGCGTCCACCTTGATCCGGCCGCGGTCGTCGGCGGCCAGGCCGGCGGCGTCGAGGCAGAGGTCGCCGGTCATGCCGTGCCGGCCCGCGGAGTACATGACGGTGTCGGCGGGGATGCGCTTGCCGCTCTCCAGGACGGTGATCGCGCCCCGGGACATCCGCTCGACGGACGCGACGGTCTCGCGGAAGCGGAACGTGACGGCCAGGTCGCGCAGGTGGTATTTGAGCGCCTCGACGATCTCCAGGTCGCAGAAGTCCAGCATCCGCTCGCGGCGTTCGACGACGGTGACCTTGGTGCCGAGGGCGGCGAACATCGAGGCGTATTCGATGCCGATCACGCCGGCGCCGACGACGACCATGGTCTCCGGGATGCGGTCCATGTTGATGATGCCGTCGGAGTCGATGATCGTCCGGTCGTCGAAGTCGACGGTGTCGGGGCGCGCGGGCCGGGTGCCGGTCGCGATGACGATGCGGTCGGCGGTGACCTTCTGCTCGCGGTCGCCGACGCTGGTGATCCCGATGGTGTTGGGCTCCAGGAACCGGCCCCTGCCCGGCAGGACGGTGACGCGGTTGCGGGCGAGCTGGCTGCGGACGGTGTCGATCTCGCGGCCGATGACGTGCTGGGTCCGCATGCCGAGGTCGGCGACCGTGATGTCCTCCTTCACCCGGTAGCTCTGGCCGTACAGCTCGCGCTGGTTGAGGCCGGTGAGGTAGAGGACGGCCTCGCGGAGGGTCTTGGACGGGATCGTCCCGGTGTTGATGCAGACGCCGCCGATCATGTCGCGGCGGTCCACGATGGCGACCTTGCGGCCCAGCTTGGCGGCGGCGATGGCCGCGCGCTGCCCGCCGGGCCCCGAGCCGAGGACGAGAAGATCGTAGTCAGTCACGTCCCTCAGTGTGACGGCAGGCTCCCCGTCCCCATAAGTGACTTCGGCGGATAAATCACTATTCAGCTGCGATGTCCGGCGATCAGGCCCTCGGCGAGCGCGTCCAGCCCGGCCTTGACGCGGTCGAGCGCCATGCCCCGTTCGCGGCGCTGGTGGAGGAACAGGTTCGCGGCGAGGGGCGCGAGGAGGGCGTCGGCGAGGTAGGCGGTGTCGGCGTCGGGGCGGATCCTGCCGATGAGCATCGCCAGGTGCCGGTGGTAGAGGCCGTACGAGCCGTCCCGGAAGCGGGCCTCGGGCGGGTCGGACTCGGCCATGAGCAGCAGGTCCGCCTGGGCCTCGGTGCGGTCGGCCAGGGCGTGCAGGAAGGCGCGAAGCCGGTCGCGGGGGTCGGCGCCCGGACCGAGGGGCGGCGGGCCCTGGATGAACGCGGCCTGGAACTCGCGCTCGCGGTCGTCGATCACGGCGAAGACCAGCCTGGCCCGGTCGCCGAACCGCCGGTACACGGTGCCGACGCCGACTCCGGCGGCCCGCGCGACCTCGTCCATGGAGACGGCCTCGGGCCCGCGGGCGGAGATCATCTCGGCGGCGGCGCGGAGGATGCGGCGGCGGTTGTGCGCGGCGTCGGCGCGCTCGGCGGGCGGACGGCCCGCGACCGGCAGTTCCCGCATCCCGTCCCCTCTCGGCACGGTTCACCACAGTATCGGACTTGTATCCGGAGAATGCTCCGGTTAACCTCGGATCTAAGTGGAGAGTTTTCCGGATTATGGATGGAGGCTGACATGACGGTGGACCTGGCAGGACGCGCGGAAGCGGCGGGACGGGCCGCGCCGGCGAGGCGCGCGGCGCTGGTCACGGGCGGCGGGCGGGGCATCGGCGCCGCCATCGCGCTGCGGCTGGCAAGGGACGGCGCCGACGTCGCGGTGACCTACGTGCGGGCCCCCGGCCGGGCCGCCGAGGTCGTCCGCGAGATCGAGGCGGCGGGTGGACGCGGGCTGGCGATCGCCGCCGACGCCGCCGATCCCGTGGCCGTCGCCGCGGCCGTGGACCGGGCGGCGGCCGAGTTCGGACGCCTCGACATCCTGGTCAACAACGCCGGGATCGCGCCGTACGGGCCGCTGGAGGACGTCGGGGCAGAGGAAGTGGACCGGACGCTGGCGATCCACGTCCGGGCGGCGTTCGTCGCGGCGCAGGCGGCGGCGCGCCATCTCGGGCCGGGCGGGCGCGTCATCACCATCGGCAGCAGCCTCGCCGAGCGCGTCCCCTACCCGGGCTGGACGCTGTACTCGATGAGCAAGTCGGCGGTCACCGGGCTCACCCGGGGCCTGGCCCGCGATCTCGGACCGCGCGGGATCACCGCGAACGTGGTGCATCCGGGCTCGACGGACACCGAGATGAACCCCGCCGACTCCCCCGACGCGGAGTTCGAACGCGGGTTCACGGCGCTCGGCCGGTACGGGCGCGCCGAGGAGGTCGCCGCGATGGTCGCGCATCTGGCGGGTCCGGAGGGCGGCTACGTCACCGGTGCGTCCATCGCGGTGGACGGCGGGTACACGGCCTGATGCCCTGGGTGTTCTTGCTGATCGCATCGTTGCTGGAACTGGTGTGGGCGACCGCGCTGAAGCAGTCGGAGGGCTTCACCAAGCTCTGGCCCAGCGTCATCGGGCTGTCGGTGGCGCTGCTCAGCGTCGCCGTCCTGACCCTGTCCCTGCGCGACCTGCCGGTCGGCACGGCCTACGCGGTCTTCGTCGGGCTGGGGGCGTTCGGTGTCGCACTGGCCGGGGTGGTCGCGTTGAACGAGAGCATGTCCCCGTCCCGGCTCCTCTGCCTGGCGCTCATCCTCGTCGGCGTGGTCGGCCTCCAGGTCATGGAGAGCTGAGGCGAGGTGGAACGCGGTATGCCCCGCGAGGTTGGTGCAGAGTGGAGTCATGACCAAGGAGATGCTGGGGATCGACATCGGCGGGTCGGGCATCAAAGGGGCCCCGGTGGACCTCTCGGACGGATCGTTCACCCGGGAGCGGTTCCGGGTCGACACGCCGCGGCCGCCGAAGCCCAAGCCCGTCGCGAAGGTCGTCGCCGAGATCGTCGAGCATTTCGACTGGAGGGGCCCGGTCGGCGTCACCTACCCGGGGGTGGTGATCAACGGCGTGGCCATGTCGGCGGCGAACGTCTCCAAGCACTGGATCGGGACGGACGCGGCGTCCCTGATGGCGGACGCGACCGGCCGGGAGATCACGCTGCTCAACGACGCCGACGCCGCCGGGCTGGCGGAGATGCGGCTCGGCATGGGACGCGGCCGCGACGGCACCGTCGTCCTGCTGACGCTGGGGACGGGCATCGGCAGCGCCCTGTTCACCGACGGGGTCCTCGTGCCGAACACCGAGTTCGGGCACATCGAGATCAACGGGAAGGACGCCGAGGTGCGCGCGTCGGCGAAGGCGCGCGACGAGGAGGGGCTGAGCTGGGAGAAGTGGGCCAGGCGGCTCAGCGAGTACATGACGCGGCTGGAGGCACTGATCTGCCCGTCCCTGTTCGTGCTGGGCGGCGGGGTCAGCAAGCGGTCCGAGCACTTCATCCCGCTGATCGAGGGCGTGCGGGCGGAGATCGTCGCGGCGCGGCTGGTGAACAACGCGGGCATCGTGGGCGCGGCGATGGCGGCCGCCGCCGCGCACCCGGCGGAGACCGCCGGGCCTGCCCCGCACGAGGTCCGGAAGGCCGGGAAGTCGGGCGGGGCACGGCGGCGGAGCGGGGCCGCGCGCTAGGCCGGTCTGAGCCGGACGGTCGCGATCTCCCAGGGGCGTAGTGCCAGCGTGGCCGTCCCGTCGTGGACGTCGAGGGGCGTGGTGGGCCGTCCGCGGAGGTCGACGCGGGCGGCCTCGGTGAACGGGCCGCGCAGGACGGCCGTGGTCGGCTCGGGGTGCTGGGCGACCATCCGGGTCTCGATCCAGCCGTCGCGGGCGCGCAGCGACGTCATGGCCACGCCGTCGCCCGTGATCGCGACGCCCGCCCGCGGGGACGGGGCGGACATGGTGGCGTGTCCGTATCCGGCGGCCGTGAGCAACTCGTGCCGGTAGGTCTCGGCGGCCTGGACGACATCGGTTCCGGGCCGCTCGCCGTCATAGGGCATGACCGCCAGGCCGACGGTCCGCTCGCCGCGGCACTGGGCCTGCGGGGTCGCCAGCTGCGGCCCGGCGGGCTGGTCGCGGTAGGCGTTGCGGTCCCGGGACAGGTAGCCGATCGAGCGCAGCAGGGTGAGCGCCATCTCCCGCCCGCCGCCGATGATCTCGTATTCGGTGGCGTGCTCCAGCAGGACGGCGAGCCCGCCGGCCGCGACGAACCCGGACGCGGGGAACGTCGGGACGGGACGCTCCCCGAACCCGCCCTCGGCCGTCAGCCCCCGCTCGGTGACCGCGAACTGCCCCTCGGCGAACGACGACCCGGCCTGGCGCGGCAGCGACAGGTGCAGCCGGGTCCGGTGGTCCTCGCAGCGGTTGTCGAACGTGACGCGCAGCCGCAGGAACGGCTCCCCCGCGCGGAGTTCGGCGCGGGTGGTGACGGTCACGTCCTCCTCGGCGGCCGAGCGGGCGTCGCGCCGCACGTCTCCGGCGGCGGGCCACCGGTAGGTCCGGACGATGTCGTACGCGGCGACGAGCGGCCCAGGCCAGACGGGGTGGACGCCCACCGACAGGGGGTCGCCGATGAGCCGGTCATCGGCGGGCGGGGCGTGGTTGTAGGAGTCGCCGAGGTCGCCGCCGTCGACGATCCGCCCGATGCCCTCGACGATGTGGCCGGACGGGGTGCGCAGCCCGAGGGTCCCGTCGTCGTGCACCTGTGCGCGCAGGAGGCCGTTGTCGAGGACGTTCCCCCCGGCCTCGACAGGGCGGGCGTCCGGCGTGCTGCCCGGTGAGGGCACGGGCTGGACGGTGGTCAGGCCCAGAGCGGGGACGTCCACGAGCGCGGCGACGGTGCGGCGCGGGTCGGCGATGATCCGGACGCGCCACTCCCCGTCGGCGCCTCGCAGGGCTTCCCGCACGTCGCCGATGTCGAACGGGACGCCGGCGCGGGACGTCACGTGGAAGGTGAGCGTGCGGTCCTCCCTGGACACCGACCAGTCGCGGATCTCCTGCCCGAACAGCACCCGCCCGTACACCCGCTCCAGCAGGATCGGCAGCCGGGAGGCCGGGTGGACGGCGTCGTCGAGCACGGTCGGCGCGATCTCCAGGGTCTGGACGGGGACCTGCCGCCCGTCCCCCGTCACCAGGCCGGGTTCGCCGTCGGACGGGATGTCCACCGTGATCAGGCCGGTCCGCGGTGCTGGGCTCGGGTTGAACACGAGATGCGAGCCGAGTGGCACCGAGGCGGCGAGCTCGGCCGTGACGAGGTCGCAGACGGCGCGTCCGAGCTGCTCGGCCTCCGCCATGTGCGCCGCGACCTGCTCGGCGGTCTCGTCGCTGCCGCAGCCGGTGACCGAGTCGTGGCAGCTCACCTCGATCAGCCGCCGCCACGCGAGATCGAGGAACCGCTGCGCGTCGCCCGCGTACCAGAGGGCCGTCAGCGGCTCGGCGTACCGTTCGACGAACCGCTCGGCGCGTCCCATCATCTGCTTGAGCCGGACACGGGCGGAGATCACGCCGGGCAGGATGTTGGCGCGGGCGTGCGACCGCAGCTCGCCGCGGACGTGCGGCAGGCCGTCCACGGACGGGTCCTCGCCCGCGAAGTAGCCGGCGAGAGTGTCCAGGCGCATGCCGGGCCCGGCGTCCGCGACGCGGTCGGCGAGGTCCGCGGCGGGCGCGGTGTGGTCGGCGCCGTACATGGCCAGCAGCGGGCCGCCGCGCGGATACCAGCGGCCCATCGACTCCGCGAACCCGGCGGCGCGGCCGGGCAGCAGCGAAGCGCCGCCGGGGAACTCCTCGAACATCGACGCGGCGTTGCCGTACCCGCCTTCGGGGAGGTACTGGGTGCGGATCGACGTCCCGTCCGGCGCCTCCCAGGCGAACGCGCTGGCGCGGACCTCGCCGGGGACGCCGCGCCACACGCACGCGTGCTCGATCCCGGCCAGCTTGAGGATCTGGGGCGTCTGCGCGCAATGCCCGAACTGGTCGGGCAGGTAGCCGACCATCATCGGCGCACCGCCCAGTTCCTCCGCGCGCCGCATCCCGAGCTCCAGGTTCCGGACGATGTTCTCGCCGGAGCACAGGAACTCGTCGTGGAGGATCTGCCAGGGCCCGACGGCGAGCCGCCCCTCCCGGACGAGCGCGGCGACCCGTTCGCGCTGGTCGGGACGGATCTCCAGGTAGTCGTCGACGGCGGCCATCTGACCGTCCAGCGTGAAGTGCCAGCGCGGGTCGGCCTCCATGCCGTCGATGACGCCGTCGAGCAGCGACACGAGGCGGAGCCGGAAACGCTGGAACGGCAGGTACCACTCGCGATCCCAGTGGGTGTGGGGGACGACGACGATCTCCGGGGCCCCGGTCCTCCCGGCGTTCACCCGCCCAGTGTTCGGCCGCCCAGTGTTCAGCCGCCCAGTGTTCACCCGCACAGCGCGATCACCTCGTTCTCGTGGGTCTCAAGGCGGTGCATTCCCACCCCGTCCGCCGGTATATGCACGCGATCGCCGCGAATCGCGACACGTCTCCCGTCGGGGCGGGCGAGCACGGTGCCGTCCGCCCCGGCCGCGATCAGCTCGCCGTCGACGCGGAGGAGGACGGGCGCGGTGAGCCCCGCGGAGATCGACGTCCGCCCGGCCGCGAGCGCCCCGAGGACGTCGCCTTCCTCCGCCAGGACCCAGGTGACGGGCTCCCCGAGGCTCTGGTACTGCGCCGGGTCGTGGAAGTCGCTGCCGCCGAGCGGGACGACGCCGCCGGACCGCCACACGTCCGCCCAGGCCAGCGGGGCGCCCCAGCGCCGGTCCCACCAGGACGGATGCCATATCTCGGCGAAACGGGGCCGGACCTCCTCGGGCAGCGGCAGGCGCCAGGCGCAGTCGCCGCTCAGCGGATGGTTGATCGACATCAGGCCGCCGCGCGCGTCGGCGAACGCGGCCCACTCGGCGCTGGGGCGCCGGAAGTCGACCCAGCCGACGTCGCCGAACACGTTGGCGTGCCCGAGGTCGGTCGTGACCTCCTGGCCGGGCAGCAGGACGATCCCCGCGTGCGCCTCGGCGGCGGGCAGTTCGGGATGGTGGCTGACGGTGTTGTGGTCGGTCACGGCGAGGAAGTCGAGGCCGCGGGACGCGGCGAGGCACGCCAGCTCGTGGACGGTGAGCGTCCCGTCGCTGTGGACGGTGTGGGAGTGCAGGTCGCCTGCGAGCCAGCGCATCCCGCCCGGCGCCGGCAGGTCGCGGCGCGGCGGACGTTCCGGCCGGGGAGGCGGTGTTTCGGCCGGGGGCCGGACCGGGGTGCTGGACGTGGTGACCGTCACCTCGTACGGGACGCCTTCGGGTGGTATCCGGTGTAGGCCGAGCCAGACGTGCCATGTGCCCGGTTCAAGCTCCCCCGGCAGGTATCCGGGCGTCGCCCACTCGGCGCTGACCGTGTACTGGCTACGCGCCCCACCCGACCAGCCTCGGAATCCGTCCGGCCCTTGGCAGCCCAGATCGATGACACCGCCGTCATAGGACAGCTCCACCGTGACCGATGCCGTCCCGGGCGGAACGTCGAAGGGCAGTTCGCGGACCCCCTGTTCGAGGCGGTCCTCCAGGCTCCAACGCCCCCGATGCACGGTCATGCACGTCCCCCGTCCTTGGTCAGCGGCGTCATTCTCAGGTCCTCCGATCCCGTGACCAGCTCGCCGTCCCGGTAGAGAAGTACCCGTCCGGGACGGGGCCGCGCCCATCCCGTGGACCCTGGTTCCGGCTCGCGGTCCTCCCCCACGACCACGTGCAGGGGCTCGCCTTCCACGTCCAGAGTCACCAGCGAACTCCCGCCAAGGTGCTCTACGACGGACACACGTCCGCTGAACGCGCCGTCTTCCGGGCTGTCGCTGTAGTCCAGATACTCGGGTCGTACCCCGCACACGACCGACTCCCCCACCGTGATGTGCGCTCGCGCCTCCGCGGGCACCGGCAGTTCGGTCCCGGCAACGGCGACGACGCCGTCAGCCACCTGACCAGGCAGCAGGTTCATGGGCGTCGATCCGATGAACGACGCCACGAACAGGTTGGCGGGACGCCGGAAAACCTCTACAGGCGTGCCGAGTTGGCGGATACGTCCCTCCTCCATGACCGCGATCCTGTCGGCGAGGGCGAGCGCCTCCGCCTGGTCGTGCGTGACGAACACCGTCGTGACGGCGAGTTCCCGCTGCAGCCGTTTGAGGAACGTCCTGGCCTCCAGGCGGAGCCGCGCGTCGAGGTTGGAGAGGGGCTCGTCCAGCAGGAAGATCCGCGGTTCGGCGACCAGCGCGCGGGCCAGCGCGACCCGTTGCTGCTGCCCGCCGGAGAGTTCGCCGGGGCGGCGCTGCTCCAGCCCCGCCAGCCCTAGGACCCGCACAGCGTCGTCGGCGCGCTCGTACCGCGTGGCCCGGCTCAGCTTCTTGATGCGCAGCGGGTAGGCGATGTTGTCCAGGACGGTCATGTGCGGGAAGAGCGCGTAGTCCTGGAAGACCATGCCGACGTCACGGCGGCCCGGCGGGACCCGTGTCACGTCGCCGCCGCCGAGACGGATCGTCCCGCCCGTCGCCGTCTCCAGCCCCGCGACCGTGCGCAGCAGTGTCGTCTTGCCGCAGCCGGACGGTCCGAGCAGCGCGAAGAACTCGCCGTCCGCCACGTCGAGGTCGAGGGCGTCCAGGGCCCGCACGCCGCCCGGATAGACCTTCGTCAGCTCCCGGATCGTGATTGCCGCCATCAGCGCTTGATCCCTCCGTGGAAGCGGAAGCCGTACCGGCGGCTCACGAACAGGTACATGAGCACGACCGGCAGGGAGTACAGCAGAGAGAACGTGGAGATCAGGGCCAGGTCCGGCTGGCCGCCCTCGGTGTAGAACGTGTACATGATCACCGATGCGGGGGCCTTGTCCGGGTCGCGCAGCAGCAGGAACGGCATCAGGAAGTCGCCCCAGACCTGCGCGACCGTCCATACCGTGACGGTGGCGAGCCCCGGCCGGATGACCGGGACGACGACGTGCCGCAGGATCTGCAGCGGCGACGCCCCGAACACCCGCGCGGCCTCCTCGTAGGACGTGGGCGTGGCGTCGGTGAAGTCCTTCAGCAGGAAGATCGCCGCCGGGAGCAGTCCCCCGGTCAGCACCAGGATCACGCCGAGCCGCGAGTCGATCAGGTTCAGGTTGAAGGCCAGCAGGAAGACCGGCACCATCGCGGCCGTCCCGGTGATGATGGACGACAGCAGGAGCAGGACGTAGAGGAGCGCGTCCCGTCCGGGCAGGCGGACGCGGCTCAGCGCGTACGCGGCCAGGGCGGCGGCCGTCACGACGAATGCCGCCGTGCCCGCGGCGAGCAGGATCGAGTTGCGGATCGACGCGAGCGCGTACGGGTTGTCCAGCAGGACCTGGAAGTTGCGCAGGGTGAACTCGGGGAGCGACGCCGAGATGCCCGGGTCCGCGTCGAACGGGGTGAAGGCGAGCCAGAGCAGCGGCAGCGCGAAGAACCCGAGGACGGCCGAGACGAACGTGGCCAGCCCGATCCTCCGCAGCACCTCGCGGACGGTCTCGTTCACGCGACCGCCTCCTTCGGCCGGCGGGCCCGCAGCGCACGCAGGTAGAGCAGGGCGATCACCAGATTGATCAAGATCATGAGCAGCGAGATGGCGGCGCCGAACCCGAGCCGCCCGTCGCCGAGCGCCGTCCGGTACACGTACACCGACATGATCTCCGAGCGTCCGTCCGGGCCGCCCGCCGTGATCAGGAACGGCGTGAAATCGTTGAACGTCCACAGGCTGATCAGCAGGAGACTCGTCAGGATGTGCCCGCGGATGCGCGGGAACACGGCGTCCCGCAACGTCTGCGGCGTCGAGGCGCCGGCGAGCCGCGCGGTCTCCAGATGGGACGGTGGAACGTTCCCGAGCGCCGCGCCGTACAGCATCATCGAGAACGCCGTGCCGCGCCAGACGTTGAACACGATGATGCACGCCATCGGATGGTCGAGCAGCCATGCGGTGCCGGGCGTGCCGAGCAGCGCGTTGAGGGTGCCGCCGTCGCGGTCCAGCAGGGCGATCCACAGGAACGCGATGACCGAGGACGGCAGGATCCACGCGAGCAGCACCAGGCCCTCGACCAGGCGCCGCACCGGGCCCGACCGGTCGCGCAGGACCCACGCGATCGCGAACCCCAGGACGGTCTGCCCGATCACCGCGGACCCGACGACGAACTGGAGCGTCAGCCACAGCGACCGGCGGAAGTCCCCGTCGGTGAGGACGTCACCGTAGTTGTCCACCCCGACGAACCGCGGGTCGCTCGCCGCGATGCCCGTGAGCCGGTAGTCGGTCGCGCCCAGATACAGCGTCCAGAGCGCGGGGAACACGAGGAAGACCGCGATGATCACCAGGGCAGGGGCGACGAACGCGGCCGCGCGCCCCCGCCCCAGCCCGGCCGCGTCGTCCCCGGTGGACCGCGCGGCCGGACCGGGGCGGCGGACGTCACCGCGCGGTGACGTTGGCGGCGCCACCGACGATCCCTTCGAGCTTCTCGGTGTACTCGGCGGCGGCCTCCTCCGGCGTCTTGCCCGACACCACGGCGGCCGTGGCCTCCTGCAGCGCCGTCGAGACCTGCGGGTAGACGGCGAGACCCGGACGGTAGGACGTGATCGGAAGGATCTTCTCCGACACGAACGTCAGGAACGGGTCGTCCGCGAGGATCTGCTTGTTCACGTCCGTGCGGGACGTGATCTCGGGCGTGCCGGCCGTCCGCTTCTTGATCATCTCCGCGGAGTTCATGAAGGCCAGCAGCTCGAACGCCTGCTGCGGGTAGTCGGTGTTCGGGTTCAGGACGGTCACCGACCCGCCCGACATGCTCACGAACGACTGCCCGCGCACGCCCCGGGCCGGGGAGACCGCGGGGATCAGGGCGTAGCCGACATCCTCGTCGCGGGTCTTCATCTTCGCGACGCCGGTCTCCGGGTTGATGACGTCCCGCCAGAAGTAGTCACCCTCGGCTAGGATCCCGATCTTCCCGGCGGCGAACTCCTCGAACGACTTGTCGCGTCCCTTGGCCTCCTGCTGGAGCTTCGGATCGCCGAGCCCGTCGCCGCCGTAGATCTGCGCGTACAGGGCGAGAACCTGCTTGACGGCCTGGCCGCCGCCCGTCCACTTGCCGTTCGCGTAGATCTCGGCGCCCGCGCCCGCCAGCAGCGGCAGGAAGCCCTGCATGGTGGTCGCCTCGCCCATCGCGGTGCCCGCGTTCAGCTGGATGGGGGTCACGCCCGGGAGCCGCTTCAGCGCACGCGCCGCCGCGATGATGTTCTCCCAGCTCTCAGGCTGCCAGTCGGCGGGGAGACCGGCCTGCTCGAAGAGCCTCGTGTTGTAGAACAGTAGGCGGCCGTCGGTCGCGGGCGGGACGCCGTAACGCTCGTCCTCGAACGTCGCCGGCTTCTGGACCGACTGCGGGATCTGCGTCCAGCCGTCCCAGGCGCCGGCCGCGGAACCGGCCACGGCCGCCAGCGGCTCGATGTACCCCGCCTGCGCGAACTCGCCGACCCAGATCCCGTCGACGTCCATGATGTCGGCTCCCGACCGGGACTTCAGGTCGAGCGCCAGCTTCGTCTTGTAGGCCTCGTCGTCCACGCCCTGGCCCTGGAACGTCACCTTGGCGGTGACGCCCTTCGACTTCTGCGCGGCGACGAACTCCGGGATCACCGTCTTGGTGATCCACTCCGCCTCTTCGGTGTTCTTGCCGCCCTCGATCGCGTTACGGGTGATCGTCAGGGAGAAGCTCTCGGCATCCTTGTTCCGGTCGGGATCCGTCGAGGATCCGCCGCCGCCGCATCCCGCGAGCATCCCGCCCGCCAGCACGAGCGCGGCCGCCGCGCCGATCCGCCTTCTGGAGAAGTCCACGATGACCTCCTAGAGCGTCACCCTGAACGTGAACGAAGAATCCGATCATGTAAAGACCCCGGAGATCCCTTCCTGGTCAGGGGTCCATGAGTTCGGCGGAACGGGCGGCGAACGCCTCCATCGCCTTGGCGGTGATCGGGCCCGGCGCCACCGGGAGGACCGTCCCGTCCACGGCCCGGATCGGCTGGACGTCCCGTGTCGTGGACGTCAGGAACGCCTCGTCCGCCCGGTACAGGTCGTCCAGCGCGAGGTCCTCCTCCTCGCCGCCGCACCATTCCAGCGTCAGCGCGCGCGTCACCCCGGCCAGGCAGCCGGACGCCAGCGGCGGCGTCACGAGCCGCCCGCCCAGGACGACGAAGATGTTGCTGCCCGTCCCCTCGCACAGGTCGCCCGCGGTGTTGGCGAAGACCGCCTCGCCTCCGCCGCGCTCCTTGGCGTAGGCGAGGGCCAGGGCGTTCTCCGCGTACGACGTGGTCTTGAGGCCCGACAGCGCGCCCCGCTCGTTGCGCGGCCACGGCACGACCGTCACGTCCGCCGTCGCCGGGAACGGGTCCTGCGGCCCCACGATGATCGACACGGTCGGCCCGGCGTCGCCCCGGGCCGAGCCGAGCGGGCCGGGACCGCTGGTGTAGGTGATGCGGATACGCGCGAGCGGCCACTTCGGCGCCGCCGCCAGCACCTCCAGGGTCCCCTGGGCCAGGGCGTCGTGGTCGGGCTCGGGCAGGCCGAGGCCGGCCGCCGAACGGGCCAGCCGCCGCAGATGCCGGGTCAGCGCGAACGGCTCCCCGTTCGCCGCCTTCACCGTCTCGAAGATCCCGTCGCCGACGAGCATGCCGTGGTCGAAGACCGACACCACCGCCCGCTCGGGGTCGAGCAGTTCCCCGTTCAGCCAGATCCTGGCCTGCTCCGTCACCGGAAGCCACCTCCAAAGAGCGCCGGGAGCCCGCGTCCACCCAGCCGATGGCCCCACAGTACGACCCCTAGGGGGAGGGTACGAGTCCATCGGGCGGGTTCACGCCAGCACGCACCCGAACGAATCCGCCAGCCCCCTGTGCCCCGCCTCGGTCACGGCAAGCGCGCGTCGCGTCGTCCCCCGCTCGAACCAGCCCAGCTCGATCATCCGTCCCGTCAGCGCCGCCCCGAGCGCCCCGTTCAGGTGCGGCCGCCGCTCCGTCCAGTCCAAGCACTCCCACGCGAACCGGCGGCGCGCCTCCCGCAGCGCCGCTATGTCCAGCCCCAGCGCCTCGAAGCGCTCCCGCCCCTTGGACGTCACCTCGTAGGCGTCCTTACCGCCGGATTCGATGAGCCCGCCGTCGACCAGGGCCGCGAACAGGGCCACCCCCGCCTCGCCGGCCAGGTGGTCGTAGCACGTCCGCGCCGCGTGCAGCCGCCGCGCGTCCCTCGACTGCCGCAGGCTCCGCACCTCGACCGGCGGGCTGATCCGCGACAGCGCCTCGATGACCTGCGCGACCTCACTCCCCCGCAGCCGGTAGTACCGGTGCCGCCCCTGGCTGACCACCGTGACGAGCCCGCCGTCCAGCAGGCGTCCGAGATGCGCGCTCGCCGTCGGCGCGCTCACACCCGCCGCCCGCGCCAGTTCCCCCGCCGCGAGCGGCCGCCCGTCCAGCAGCGCCGTCAGCATCGCCGCCCGTGCCCGGTCGCCGAGCAACGCCGCGACCGGCGCGAAGTCCACGTGGTCCGTGCGCATGACCCGACCCTAGGCGACCCACGTTTCGCCTCCCGCCGAAGCATCCCGCCGCGCCCCGCCGGAAACCCGGTTTGGGGAACCGCCTCGAACGCGCTAAGGTTTTCCACGTCGCCACAGGGCGCACGCGGAAGTGGCTCAGGGGTAGAGCATCACCTTGCCAAGGTGAGGGTCGCGGGTTCAAATCCCGTCTTCCGCTCTGAGGGGCCTTTCCGGCTATGACCCAGAAGGTCTCCTTCTGGTGGAGTGGCCGAGAGGCGAGGCAACGGCCTGCAAAGCCGTGTACACGGGTTCAAATCCCGTCTCCACCTCAACGCCGTACCTCCCCCGGAGGCCACGGACGGGCGATTAGCTCAGTGGGAGAGCGCTACCTTGACACGGTAGAGGCCACTGGTTCAATCCCAGTATCGCCCACCGATTAAGCCCAGGTCAGGCGTTGGAGCCCGACCTGGGCTCTTCCGTTTTGACGCAGTTGAGCGCGAAACCGGGAGCAAATCGGGAGCACGCTGCTCCCACCCCTCCCCCGGACTACCCGACCATGGGTAGTGGCCGCCCGGGAGCACGCTGCTCCCCCATCCTCCAGGCCGCTACTTCCTATAACACGAGAGCGCTCCACCCGGCAGCGCGCTGGTTAGTCCGCCTGCAGAGTGGGCGGGCTATCCTGGCCTTCCTTGCAAGCCGCGACGCCCCGAGGCCCGGCTTCCCTGAACGCGCGCCCAAGCCCGATGCCCCAAGAGTGTGGCATCGGGCTGGTCACTATGTCGGGGTCAGCCGCGCCAGCGACGTTGCAGCCGGGTGACCACCCGCTTGCGCATGGCGTCGGTGACATGGCTGTAGACGCCCTGGATGCCCTTCATCTTGTGGCCCATCCGTTCGTGTTTGATGACTTCAGGCAGGTCCAGTTCGTCCAGCACGGTCTTGTGGTGGTGCCGCAGACCATGGAAGACCGTCCCGGTCAGAATCGGCGGGTCCTCCCCCGATGGGCCAGGAGCTCCGTCGCAGACGGGACGCCAGATGCGGCGGGCGAAATGGGAGCGGCGCAGCCATCCTCCTTGCGGGGCGACGAAGACCTGGTCGTGGTCGTGGCCGGACATGGCCTCCTCCAGCAGTTCAGTCAGGAAGGGCGGCAGATCGATCCGGCGGGCGGCAGCCGGGCTTTTAGGCGGCCCCAGCCACAACTGAGCGCCGACCTCATGCAGGGCCCCGACCTCGGGGTCGATCTGGATGTATCCGTCGCTAGTGCGGCAGTTGCCGCGGGCCAGCCCGGCCAGTTCCCCCCACCGCATCCCGGTCCACGCCGCAGTGATCACCATGATCTCCATGTTCCGGCCGCCCCGCTGCCGGACCCGTTCACAGATCCGCCCAACCTGCTCGGCCGTGGGGACCGGGCGGCTCTTACCCGCACGGTCATGGTGGAAGGCCAGGTGACCGAGTCTGAGTCCCTGGATGGGGTTGTGAGCGATCATGCGTTCTTCGACGGCTTCGGTCAGGACGATCGACAACAGGGTGACGATCCCGCTGACGGTGCTCGGCGCATACCGTGCCGACAACTCCTGCGCCCACTGCTTGACCGCCATCCGCCGGATGGCGTCCAGGCCAACGTCACCGAAGGCGGGCACGATGTGGGCGTCGAGGTAGTGGTCGTACTTGGCGCGGGTGCTGGGAGCCACCGGGTGGGAGTGCCGCCAGGTTTGAGCCCACTCGGCCAGGTTGGTGCGCGCGGTGTTGGGGTCGATGAACTGACCGCGCCGCACGTCGGTTTCCATCTCCTCGGCTGCCTCGGTGGCGGCCGTTCTACTGGGGTGTTTGTCCGGGCTGGTGTGGACGGTTCCGTCTGCGTCGCGGTAGCGGACGCGGAACCAGGGGCCGCGTTTTTCTACCCATGCCATGAGTTGCCTCCCGTGCCTGCGTGTCTGCTTGGTGCCGGGGTGGGTGATCCCGGTTGGGGCCATGGACGCTCGGCTGTCCGCCCGGCCTCAAGTCGGGACCGGTCAGCGGCGGGACGGCCGCCACCGGGCGGGCCGCGCACCAGCAGCGACGATCGCTTCCAAGTCAGCGCGGGAAAACCGCAGGTGCTTGCCGACAAAAGTGCACGGCACATCTCGTGCCGCGGCTTTGCGACGCAGCCACGACTCCTTGACCCCCAGCAGCTCGGAAGCCTCCCACGGGGTGTACAGCAGCGGATCCCGGTCACTCACCGCTCGCCACCTGCCCGGCCAGGTGCGAGTCGGTTACCAGGATGTGGACGTAGCGGACGTCGCCGGCGATGACCGCGACGCTGCCCAGCGGCGCCCTGCGCGGCGGCATCGTCGAGGTTGACACGTGCCAGAGCGGCCCAGCCCGGTTCGAGTTCGATCCCGACCGCGATGCGTGCCAGGCAAGCGGCTTCAACCAGGGGGATGCCAAGGCCGCACATCGGTCCAGCACGACCTCGCCGGGCCCGGTGCAAGTAGGAATGGCGATGGCAGCCACGGCGGACAACATCTTGGCCGGGTGCGCGGTCGAACCGGGCAGGTAGCGGCCGCGGCGCTGGGAGGCAGCCGGTCGCTGCGCACACGCCGACATCGGAACCGGCTCGCTGACTACGGGAGGTCCGGGTCTTGACCGGGGGCGGTCGCCGGGAGGGCAGGCGTTTTGGGGATGTTCAGGAGTGTGGGGCATGACGGGTGCTTCTGCGCGTCCACCCGTTCCTCGGACGGCACGCCGCACAGCTAACCGCACGAGTTAGGCACTTCTTAGGCACTCGCTTAGGCGTGCCATCGGCAAAGGCTAGGCACGGCCATAAGCGCACAGCCCAGCACTATTGGGCCCCGGGAGTGTGCATAGGCGCGCGTGGGTGCGTCTGCTCGTCGCCTCCGGTTCACCGGCTACCCCCGCCTCACCTGGGGTAAGGACCGGTCGTCTGGGGAGCAGTGTGCGCAAGTTCGAATCCTGCAGGGGGCACTCATCAGATCTGCGCAGCCGCTGTCGGCCGCACGCCGATGACCTGATCAAGCGTGCTGCTGGAACACGGTCATCGGGTCGATATCCCTCTGACGAGCGCGCAAGGTCCGCAGCGTGGAGATGCCCTGCACGCTGTCCGCCGACAAGCTCCGGAAGTGGTCCACGACGGGGACGCGGCGTGCCGTGAGTGTGCTGCAACCCGGTCAGGACCTGTACCGGCGGATGGCCAGAATTCTGGTCGGGCTGAAACTAACCACTCCAAACACCGCACGCCGTCGGTGGCGGCGACCCTTGTCGGCGCCCTGGCCCCCGACCGGCCGTCCGATGACATCCAGGTGCTAGAGCCACTGGGCCATCCGATCCATGTTGGCGACTTCCCGGCAAGGCTCCCGGTCGGACGCGTCACCGAGACCTGCCTGTGGCCACGGATCTCGATCCTGCCCCCACACCCAGACCTGGCACACTCTGGTCCACGAGCTACGCGATCTTGAAGACCGGGTCCGTCGGATCGCCCTGCCGGTGTTGATCGCGGGCACCACAGACGTCAGGCCGCTACCGCCCCACCTCGACATCGAGGTAGTGGGTGGCGTGTCGGCCCCTCATGCTGTCGTAGGTCGTCACTATCCTTACGGAAGATTTGGGTGGAACTAACCATTTAGGAGCGCGGTGTCGCTTTCTCTGCCAGCAACCCCCGAGTGGGGCTTTCCTGCGGGTTTTGGCGTGCCGGTGTTCGGCCTGAAGGTTGCAGAATGGCCCGACGCCGACCTCGCCGGCGTTGCCCCGGTAAATCGGTGGCGGGAGCGACCGGACAAACTCAAGACCGTTAGTGAATTGGATGCGGACAAGCTGCGTCCGCGTAACCTCCTCGCCCCGGACGCGTTTCTGATCCGGCGTGGCCTGGAAGTCCCGCACGAGGGCCGATCGCTTATGAGCTACGACTGCCAACCCCTTTACAAGTTCGACGATGCCAGGCCCAAGCTCAACCTGCCCACCGACGAGGACGTCACCACGGACTACCACGGCTCGGTCGCCTGGGCCCGCGACACCCTCCAGGACCCCCGCGCCGTCATCTTGACCATCAACACCGTCGGAACCTTCAAGGAAGCTGCGGCGGGCGAACTCGAGCTGCGACCCTGCGTGTGCGAGATCGTGGTGATGTCGATGACCGGACGGCTCGTCGTCAACACCCCGGTGGATCCTCAATGGGGCCGGTACACGGGCCGCAGGCTGTCGGCCTACGGACTGACCCGGGAGGCCATGGAAGACGCAGGTCCCTTCGACGAGGTCTTCTTCCGCAAAGTTCTGCCCGCCATCGCCGGACGGCGAGTGATCTGCCTGAACAGGGCAAGCACATACGCCACGCTGTACTGCGACCTCGAGTACACAAGTGTGCCCGGTGCGCCGCTGCCGGCCGGGGTGATGCGTGCCGAACACGGCCCCATCCTGGACATCCTCGACCGGTCGCAGTGGGAGTGCCTGCGGCTGCGGGCATCGCTGCACCAGCGGGTCTGGGACGCGTTCCGGCGGCGTCCTCTTCCCGTAGAGGTCGGCGCCATGCTCAGCGAGGCGGATTCCCCGCTTTCGGCCGAGCACAGGGCCCGAGCGGTACTGGACGGTGTGAAACAAATCGCACAAGCCGGCCTGGACGAACTCGTCAAGCCCGTGCTTCGCAACCGCGCGGACTACGCCCGCACCATGGTCAACCGGCCCGTCCGAGATCCAGTCATGCGCGCCCGCGTCATCGAGCGCAGCAAGGGCAAGATCGGCCAGCCGCGATGCGAGAACCCCAAGTGCAACGACACGGGCTACCTGGACGACGTCACCCCCAAGGGCGAACCACTACTCGAAGTGGATCACATCATCGGGTTCGCCGAGCACGGGATCGACGACATCTCCAACATGATCGCGTTGTGCTCCAACTGTCACGCTCGCAAGACCAGAGGCAGCAGGCACGAGGAACTGAGCGAACTCTTCGCCGGGTACGTTGCCGACCTCTACCGTTGACGATCATGCCGGAGTGCTTGACCTGACGATCGATCGCCGCCGTGATCGTCGCACCCCCGAACGGTCTCAGGCGTCGGGATCGAGGTCATGTACGGCTTCCAGGATCCGCATGGCGTGGGCGGCTTGTTGAGGGAGGACGCCGTTGCCCAAGGCTCGGAGTTGCGCGGTGCGCGGCAGGCCCAGGTCGGTGACCCAGCCGTCGGGGAGGCCCATCATCCATTCGACGAATCGGGGGCTCAGGCGTGGTCGGCCACCGCGACCGAGTTCGGTGGGCGGCGGGGCGGACCGGCCGAGGATGTGCCTCCACCGGTCGATGGCGGATTCGTACGGTCCCCACTGCGGTGTCCCGGCCGTGGCTGGGTGATCTGTATCACGGCTGACGGGAGGGTCAGGTCGCCCTTGGAGCCGCGCTGGTTCGGGCTGCCCTTCGTCCCGTCGGTCGCCTTGGGCGTCGGCAGCAACGCCCGTGACCGACATGCCGGGGAGACGTCGTCGACTCGGGGAACCGAAGGCATCAGGGCTCGGGCCACATCGCTCAGCAGTGGACTGCCCCTTCTCATCGCTGTCCGGCTGGCGCCTCCTTTCCCGTCGCGGACCAGCGGTGTGGGAAGGAGCCGGTGGCAGGCCACGTCGTTCAGGTTCACCTGCTGGCCGCGAGCCCTGCGACTGTCCGGGTTCACCGCTCCATGGCCATCGCGCGCCTGCGGGGTGGGCAGCAACGAAGACCCGTTCGCGGCGGTGCGGCGCGCCGACATCCGCAGCTCGTAGGCTGCACCAGACCGCGTCATACCCAGCTTCGGCCAGGTCGCCGAGTACACGGCAGAGCCCCCGTGCACGGAGCGCGGCGACGTTCTCCACAACGAGGAGACCGGGTCGTAGGACGCGAACTGCCTCCATGACGTTGAACCAGACACTGCTGTGTGCTCCCTTCTCGATTCCGTGTCGTCGTCCGGCGGCGCTGATGTCCTGGCAGGGGAATCCCGCCGTCAGCACGTCCACCGGCTCGGCGGCGTGCCAGTCGAGGGTGGTGATGTCGCCCAGGTTCGGTACGTCGGGGAATCGAGCGGCGAGGATCTTCCGCACATGCGCATCGTCGTCGGCGCACCATGCCAGCCGGCCGCCGCCGAAAGCGGCGGCTACGCCGAGATCCAGACCGCCGTAGCCGGTGCACAACGATCCGATCCTCGGCAGCCCGGAACGGGTGTTGGCCAATACTGGGTGGTGTGTGACGGGGGTGGCCGTGGGGGTCAGACGGAGCTGATCCTGGTGATCGCCACAGGATCGGTTGCGGCGACGAAGGCGATTCGGGTTGTGGGGCATGACGGGTGCTTCTGCACATCACCCGCTTTGGGACGGCACGTGTGCCAGTGAACCTGGCGACGTAGGCATTTCTTGGGCAGGCGCTTGGGCACCCGACCGGCATCCTTTGGGCGCTCCAGACCAACTACCGCGCGGCGGCTGGGCAGGCCCGACGGCACGCCTCCTGCCGCGCAAGGGAGTTTTGTTAGGACTTGTCTCGGACTAGTGGTAAACAGCCCAGGACTCGGTATCGGCGATCTCCTGGAGGCTCCGGTGGGTGAGTGCGAGCCGGTCGCAGCACGACAGAGTCCAGACGGCTCCAGCTAACTAACGATGCTGTTGGTGATGTAAAGCAGTTTACGGACGGCGGGGGTGAAGACCAAGAACGGCTGAAGCGTTCCCAGGCCTCCAAAACCTTCACACTCTGAGGGTAAGGGTAGCTGCCGCCGAGGTCGGCGTCGGTCGACCCACCGCCTTGTCACCCACTGCAGCAATTTAACGGATAAGCGACTACCGACCGGCGGTCGAACTGGGAGATGGCAGGGGGACAGTCAGGACTTGAACGCGATGGCCAGCGATTTCGCCGGTGGCGACGATCTCCGAGCAGAGCGCACGCAGGGACTTCCAGAGCATCGCGCCTTGATAGTGCTCGATATCCGCAGGGACGTGGTCGAGCAGGCCTCGCGAGCAGACCACGATTAGCCTGTCTTGTGCGCGGGAGAACGCGACATTAGACCGGTTGAGGTCGAGGAGGAATTCAGCGGTTGTTGCAATGGCGGAGGGGTCGCTGGCGGTGCCTGAGACCAGAACGATCGGTCGTTCACCCCCTTGAACGCGCTCAACGGTGTCGATGACGTCCACGGGACCTGCTGGTCCGGCATGGATGCTCAGCCGGCTTGTCAGAAGCGCACGTTGGGCGCGATGCGGCGTGATGACAGCGATGCTGCCCGGATCGAGGCTCGGGGCCTTGGCAAGCAACGACTCGATGATCTCTGCCTCGACCTCGTTTGCTTGCCGGGATGCGTGTTCGTCGTGCAGTACGAGGAAAAGGCCGCTGTCATCGGCCCAGGCCGCAGCCAGGGGATCTGCGAGCCACGACGCTGCGGAGGCGTGCGGCTCCAATACATGTGGCAGGGTCCGGGCGATCCCTTGGAGTTCGATCTCGTCGAGCCGGTAGAGACGGCTGATGAGTTCGACGATGAGCGGCGGCAATCGGAACGTATAACTGAGGGCGGATTGACTCACACTGCGCTCACCGACGGCTACATTTCCCGCAATTCTTCGGATGGCCTCATAAGCGCTAGTGAACGGCTGATAGAGAATGGCTGGAGGTCGGTCTTCGCGTTCCCAGTCGTGGGCCAGGATCGGAGAAAGTTGTCGGTGGTCACCCGCGAGGAGGATCTTCCCCTTCTGCTCGACGAGGCTCGCGAGTGCGAGGAAATGTGGGAAGACCATCATGCTGGCCTCGTCGACGACCAAGAGGGAGGTTTGGAAGCCCTCAGGGAGATTCTTCCAGGGCAGGCCGTTAGTGAGGGCTTTGGAGAGCTTGAGCAGGGCTCCTGTTGTCCCACCGAGGATGAGGACACCATCTTTGATGTGCTTGTTGACCTTCCTTACTGAGGAGGAGGCCAGGATCTGCTCGATGCCGTTGGTCGGGGACGGGTCGGGGTCTCTCGTGACGACCTTCGCAACATTGACGTTGGGCATGGGTAGTCCTGCCGAGAGCACGTGCTCGGCAAAGATAGGGGCAACGCCCTGTATGCGTTCCAGTAGGTTGTCCACAGCCGTGTGCGTGTTGGCCGCGACCAAGACGATCGTCCCACCGGGCGGAAGCTGGAGGCGGATGCGGGTCAGCACGGCGACAGCGGTGGTCATCGTCTTTCCCGTCCCAGGCGGGCCTTGGAGTAGTTGCACGGTGGTCTCAAGACCGGCCAGGATCGCCGTACATTGATCGTTGGCCAGCGCCCCCTTGGACAGCGGCAGCGTCCTCAGCAGACCCTCTTCATGCGTTCTCTGGACAGGAGGGACTTCTGGCGCAGATGGGATTGTCGGCCGCTCTGGGTCGAACCAGGCGACCACGTGCCCGCCAACGCGGGAACTCAATCGGCTCTCGACACGTCCAGCGACGAAATCGGTGATGCTCTCGTCGAGCGTGGCGTTGGCGAATCGTGCTCCCGGCCCGCGCGGCACACCGCTGGGGACGATGTAACGGTCCTCCGCGTAGCTAGGGATCGGCTCGAGCACGACTGCCCCGGTGCTCCAGTCGATGCTCTCGATGGAACAGGTCGTGGAGATGGCACTGAGCAACTGGCTCGGCGACTGCCCGCGGTCAGGGTCAGGGGCGCACGGTGCCACCCGGACGAAGTCGCCCTCCCGGTAGCGGCTACGCACGGCCAAGGCGGCCCGATCGATATCGAATCCTGCGCAGTCGATACGGGCTCGTAGCATCTTGCCGTCGAAGGTAACGTCCGCCAAGGGGAGCGTGCGACCGGTAGGGACGCGCGCTGCGGGAGGGACGAGGTGGTCGGATAGCCACTGCGCGCCGCGAACCCAGTGGTCAAGCCGCAAGAAGTCGATGGCTGCCGCGGATGCGTTCGCGACACCCAGGCTGTAGCGCTGGATATCGCCGATAGAGATTGGCGGTTTGACAATATCAGCATTCTTGAAGGCACAGCGTTCTTCGATCCACCGTAGGGCGTGGACCCGTGCTGTCAGATATGCCCGAAGCCGCTGGGGTTCGTTGATACGATTGTACCGCTCAATCGCCTTGCGAATGTCGGCCTTCTGCTCTGTGGCCGGGTCCGGAAGCGTCTGCCAGTAGGCACGCCAGTACGGAGCAGTCAGGGAGTCATGCCAGCGGCTGCGGATTTCGAACTTGTGCTTTACACCCTTCCCTGATCGCGCCCAACTACCGTCCGGATGAATGTCCAGATCGGTCTTAAAGTCGAAGATGTCCTGTTCCAGTGCGCGGTCGAGTTGGATGTCCTTGCCGCTTACTCGGCGAACCCAGTGGTACCGGTTGCCGAACCAGCGCAAGGAGGCCGCGACGACGAGGCCGCCGCTGGTCCAGCCGAGGGCGTATCGGCGGTGGACCTCCTGTTGGAGGCTGGTGTATATGAGCTGCTCCAAACTCTCCCTGCAGCCTAGGAGTTCGCGCAGGGCACCAAGGAGCCGGGAACTCGCGCGTGAGCATGCTTCGACGAGCTGAGTCATCTCCGAGGGCGACCACACGTAGAAGTGGATGGAGGCCTCGTCGTCGTCAGCGACGTCCGCGATCGCGTCGATGAGTTCGCGGATGAAGTTTTCCAGCAGCCCTCGCTCCAAGCCGGTGTCCTCTTCGTAACGGCCGGACCACTCCGAGCTGGCGATCTTCGCGACCGTCGTTCCCCGTAGCGGCCGCTCCTCGTATGCCTGTCGGTCGTCGGCGTCCCGCTGCCCGTCGAGCTTGAGGCGTTCGGTGACCGTGGAATTGGGCCGTCGGCTACCGTCGGGCCCCTGTTTCCATCCCGTGTGGAGCTGGCCGCCGCTATTGGTGATGTGCGCCGTCAGGGCGCCGACACGGTTCTCGGTGTAGTCGTAATCGACTGATAGGTACACGCGCACCAGCCTGCGGCCGTCTGTACCGTGCTCTGGGAGCAGGCTTTTCGGGGAGTGCGGGAGAGATGCCACCTCGAAGGCGTTCGGATCATCGTCTCCGCCCGGGAGGGTCTTGCGACGAGCACGAGCAGCCGCCGCCAGCCGGGGCAGATGCTCTTCGAAGGCATCGTCGCCGCGGAGGCGAGAAGCTTCAGGTCCGCTCAGGTCCAGAGCGGCTAGCGCGTCGAGGTCTTGGACGCCCGCTTGGCGCAACGCCCGGGCGGTTGCCGGCGCGACCCCGAGAAGTTCATGGCGGCGTTGCCGAGCACTCTCCGGAAGGCAGTGGACGTCGAACACACATCCATCGCACTTCGCGTCCAGCTGATAGCTCAGAGCGTCCAGGTCTGTGACGCTGTGAATGCGTGCGAGTTGGCCGTCGCTGGCGAGAAGCCGAGCAACGTCGGCGACCTCCATCTCCAGGTCGAGAGGGGGTAGGTCGAGGATGGCCTGGCTCTTGTTGGTGGCCTCATCGATCCGGGCTACGACACCTTCGACGTCATCGGGTCCCAGCAGGAACCCGCCCACGTTCAGTGGCGCCTCGGCGAGGAGGGTGTGAAGTTGTTCGTGGTAAAGGGCGGCCTGCAGGCGCTGGAAGGTCCGGTCTCGGCGGCTTGCCTTGCACTCGACGACTCGTAGGACAGGGCGCCCCGCCCGCCACAAGATGAGCAGGAAGCCGACACGCCCCTGGACGTGGAAAGCCCCGAGATCGGTCTCGAGCCGGACCTCGCGAGCATAGGCCCGCTCGCCTTGGCCGAGGGTTGCAGTCGCCGAGACGAAGGCGGCCCAGGACGGCGGGTCCTCATCACCCTCGGGTGGCATGGCAGTCTGGACCAAGTGCCGCAGGCCAGCTTCGTCGAGCGAGGCGGCCCATCCGTCCTCCCGTTTGCGCCCCTCTTGCTGGAGGACCGGATCCAGGGTGTTGAACAGCCTCTCGGCGAAGGGAAGTCGGCGTGCGGCACGCCGGTTGTCCATCGATAGCTTGAAGCGTCGCTCGCACGACCGGTAGCGGACGAATTCTCCGATCTCGCTTACGCGAACGATCGGCCGCTCTGGCCCCGTGCTTTCCTCCGGCATGTGCGCCCCCGCAGACATCGGCCTAGACCCCCATAATGGCGCGAGGCACTGACAGCCGGAGATAGTTTGTCAGGATCCGGGCAGACTCTCTCGGCGGGCGTCACCGACGGTCCTCACTTGGCGGGCCGGGACACGCCCTTGCTCGCTGGCCGGGTGCGCGTGGTGCTGCATTGAGAACGGGGGCGGCGGCTGATCGCCTAGGGGGCAAGTCCGGCCGCTGGGCGTGGGGCGGGGCCTTGACCGGTGCCGAGATGGGCCTGCTTGGGGCCGATCATGTGCCGGTAGCGCGGCGGGACTGGTACAGGCACCGTCGCTGGAGGAACGCTGGTGCAACTACGCTCGCGCAGCAGCATCGGGGGCGTCTGCCAGCGCCGTCCCCGGTCGATCAACTGGGACACGATGGCCCTGCCGACAACCTCGGCCAGCAGTGGTGGCGTGGCGTTGCCGCTCTGCCGAACCTGGCGGTTGCGGGTGCCAATCAGGTTCCAGTCGTCGGGGAAGCTCTGCAGACGCATCCGCTCGCGGACGGTGAGGGGGCGGTTGTCCCAATGGAACGGCCCCGAAGCCGGGCCAGGGCTGGCTGACAGCGTCCATGATGGACGGTCCTTTGCCAGTTTGAGCAGGAACGACCAATAGCGAGTCCGATAGCCGAAGATTTCCTCGCCACCGCCACGGACGGTCAGGTACTGGTAGTTTTCCCCCTCCGGGATGCTCGGCAGCAGGTCGGCCCAGGACCCCAGCGCTGTTGGAACAGCGTCCTCATTGAGGTCCCCGATCGCGTCCCAGGCCCGAACCAGCTGGTCGGTGTGCGTGGGCTCGGGGTACCGGAAAGTTCGGCCGTTGCGGGCGGCCACTGCGATGATGCGGCGCCGGTGCTGGGGCACCCCATAGTCGGCGGCATCAACCACTATCGCTGTCAAGCGATACCGCGTCCTGTTGTCCTTGTTGATCTCGGCCAGCCGCTCCTCGATATACGGCCGAGCCGACACTTGCCCGTGTAGGAAGCCAGCAACGTTCTCGATCACCAGCACACGCGGGAGGAAACGTTCAACAATGTCCAGCATCGCCATAATAGTGACCGCCCGATCATCGCGCATACCCAGGCGGCCCGTGTGCGCCCACTGCCCGGCCGTCGAGAACGGCTGGCAAGGCGGACCCGCGGCCAGAACGTCTAGCTCCCGCCGCCTAAGCCCGAGATCACGTGGTCGAAGCTTGGCGGCTGCAGCGATGATGTCACTTGTGTCGAGCAGCTTCCACCCGGGCCGATTCGCCTCCAATGTCCGCAGGCAGTCTTGATCCTTCTCAATGCAGCCGATCGTATGCAGGCCAGCTGCCTCCAGCCCGATATCGAGGCCCCCGGCGCCGGTGAAAAGCGAAAGCACTCCCCCAACGGACATCGCCACCTGCTCGCCCTCCACCCCGTCGACTCCTTCCAATGAGCCCTATGAGGACCCGGCGGCACAGGTGATGCGTCCCGCCAGCGTATCTGCACTCGGTAGAGCTCAGCGGTTCCGAGCGAGTTTGTCAAGGTCAACGGACCACCTGATGCTCATGCCAACACATCAGCTGTCGTATAACCTCGGCGCGGCCACATCGCCAGCCAGCCCGGATGGGCCGGGACCGCCTCAGCTGACCCTCAGAGTGACCCGGGACGGGGTTAGGGCTTCTTTGCCAGGGCGTGGAGCAGAAGAGTCCGGCAGCGATGTTCGCCACCGCGATGACCACGCCCAAGGTCGACGTGAATGCGCCGCTGCAAGGGTCACAAGCTCCGCCCCGTGCATCCCAGCCAGGTGCCCGACTGCGGCGGCTCCTCCGGCGACGAGCGTGATGGGATCGGGCATTCGCTCAGCCTTGCGTGTCCGGGCGATCGCGGACATGGATTCCGCCAAGACGCAGCCCTCCCGCTGAACTGGAGACGATGCGGACCAGCCCTGCCGCGACCTGTGATGGCCCGGTTGAATGACCGGGAGGCAGGGGTGACGGCGAACTCAGGGGACCGACGTAGTCGAGGGTCAGTGCACCCGGCGTTTCGGTGGAGGCAGCCCGCGGCCAGAGCCGGAACGACGGATGCTGCGGCGTGCAACCGGGTGCGCCGGCGGCGATGGCGTCCTCGGCAACAACGGCGGGGCAGCGCCCCAAGCGTCCCAGGCACCGGTACCGCGGCGGGCGCGCTTGATGTCGAACAGGGCGACGCCTACTGCACCGCCCACCAGCGACTTGGGCCACCTCGCCTTGCTCTTATCGGGGCACTGGATCTGATCCGGTGCCGCCAGACCGCCAGCGTGGCGGCGCTCCGAGGGGATGCACCGGGTGGTATCGGGTGCTCCACCAGCCACCACAGGCCGTGTCCCGTGCGGCGCTTGGGCCGGGCGGGCTGGCCCGGCTGCTGGTCGCCGTGTTTCGTCGGTCACCCGACCATCCTGCCGCGTGATGATGGCGATCTGGCCAGCAAGGGTCATCGTCACTGCGCCGTTCGTCCTGTTTCATCCAGTTTGACACAAGAGAAACTCTTTCGTCCCTTGTGTCGTAGCTGTCTGACAGAGAGGGCGACGCCGGTCCTGAGCTAGGTCGGCCGCATGCCCGGCGGCTTTTTGCCGCGGCGCAACAGGTCGGCTAGGAGTCGGTCGGTTTCCGGGTCGGGGTCGATGTCGAGGTCGTTGAGGCGGTAGGCCAGGAGTCGGTGGGTTCGGCGGACGGCGTCGAGGTTTCCGAGGTCGGCTTGCAGGCGCATGAGGTCGCAGGCGAGGGGTTCGGAGATGGGGTCGTGCTCGAAGGCCTGCTCGAGGACGGTCAGGGCGTCGTCGGGGTGGTCGGTCTTGAGGATGTTGGCCAGACGGACGAGGGCGTCGATGGCGGTGCGGCGGATGCGTTCACGTTCGCGTTCGGCCCATTCGTAGGTGAGGTCGTCGGCCAGTTCACCGGTGTAGAGGTCGGCGATGTGCCGTAGGGCGGGGACGCGGTCGGGGTCGTTTGCGGCGTTGGCGGCGGTTTGCAGGGCGCGCAGGAAGTGCCAGAGGTCGACGTCGATGAGGTTGTGGTCCAGGTGGTAGCGGCCGGCGGCGTAGGTGATGAACATCGGCTCGCGCAGGCTGGTGGTCTTGCGCAGGGTCTGCCGGGTGTTGTTGATCGCGGTGTGGAACATAGTGCTTCCGCCGCGAAGGTCGCGGTCTTGCCAGATCGCGTCGATGGCTTCCTCGCGGGTGGTGCCCTCGGGATGGAGGGCGAGGAAGGCCAGGAGGTCGCGGGAGATGCGGCGTAGGCCTGTGGTGATCTTGGCGTCGGTGGTCTCGACGCTGACCGGCCCGAAGATGCGGAGGCGTACGGGGCGCGACGTCTGGGCGTCCTTGATATCCGGCGACTGGAGGGTGGCTGGCGTGTTGGCCGGGTGTTCGTCGGAATCCTGGGGCGGTGCAGCGTCCTCGGCTGGCGGCGCGGGCGCGGCTTCGTCGGTGTCGCGGGCGGCACGGATGGTCTGGAGTAGTTCAGCGGTATCGGCCGGGGTCAGGTGGAAGAGCCGCGCGTTGGCCCAGGTGTCGGCGTGTGGGCCTTCGGCGTCCAGGACTTGGCCGTCGGTGTCGATGCGGCAGGTGGTGCCTGCCGGCCATGCGCCGAGCAGGACGCCTCCGATGCCGTAGCGTCCGGCGAGTTGCAGGGTGGCGTTCAGGGTCGGGGTGGAGTGTTCGGCGTCGTGGGCTGTGGCGATGAGCATGATGGTCGGCAGATGTTCGGCTGGGTCGGCGGCGCGCAACGCGGTCACGTGGGGTGCGTCGTAGTCGTTCATCATGCGGGCGCGGTGCACGACCTCGGTTTCCAAGTGGCGTAGCGCTGTGTCCAGGTCGGGGGTGACGACCAGGCCGGGAAGGGTGTTGGCGAGTTGGTCTGGGTGGTCGTTGGCTGGGGTGAACAGCGTCATGGCGGCGCGGCGCGTGGTCACCAGTTCGATCCGGGAGCGGTGGGCGCCGGCGAGTAGCTCGGTTGCCATTGCGCGGGCGACGTCAGTGGCGCCGGGGCCGTCCAGTCCCACGCTCAGCCCGGACAGGACCACGGTGAGCTGTTCAGCGTCGCGGATGCCGACCGTGAGGTGGGTCGGCGCCTCGGTGGTGAAGTCGGCGTCGACCAGTTGCACGTCCGAGGGTGGGGACTGACCGGTGGCGGCGTAGGTGTCCAGGTGGGCTTTGCGCAGGATGCGGATCGCTGGGGGTAAGGCAGGCTCGGGCTCGCCGACTGCGAGGTGATCGGGGTCCGGGGCTCGGCGACGGCGTCGACGCAGCCGCGCGGCGGCGACGGCGATGCTGATGGCGGCGGCCAGGCTCAGTCCGACGAGCGCGCCCGTGGGTAGCCGCACGCTGATGGGCGTGTTCGGCTGCTTGTCGGGTGATGACGGCGCCGTTGCCGCCGGCGGGGGTGTCGATGTGGGCGGGGCGTGGACGCCGCCGTGGGG
>NZ_SMKK01000101.1 GCF_004348425.1 Actinomadura sp. 7K507 | reverse complement strand
AACGAGAGGAGCGACCCGAAGCCGATCGCGTTCCGCGAAGTGTTCCCCACCGAGGCCATCAACCTCGGCGGCCGCACCTTCACCCGCGACCGCTGGTCACTCAACCGCGACCCGTCGTACGCGGCCAGAGGTTCGATGCTCCAGGCGCTGCGGCAGGAGAAGTGCCGCAAGATCGTCCGTGCCACGTTCATCCACCGGGCCAGCTCGCTGGCCGTCACGTCCGGGCTCGCGGTCATGCCGACGAAGGACGCCGCGCTCAAGGTGAGCCAGGCCGGGGACCCCGCCAGGTACGAGTGGTTCCGCGGCATGGGCGGCAAGCACACCCCGAACCTCGACCGGGCCGGCGGGTACGCCGCCGTCACGGTCCAAGGCCGGTACGTCGCCTACGCCTACGTCCAGTGGGCGAACGGCAAGCAGGCCCAGCCCGGCGACCCCGTGATCAAGCAGGCGGCCCAGCAGTTCCTGGACTACGACCTCCGCCCGGTCAAGGCCCGCGCGAAGAACTGACCCACCACCCGCACCACGTTGATCCGCGGCGCGCCGTCCCGATGGAGCGCTCCATCATGACGGCGCGCCGCGAGTCAACGGGCTTCACCACCCTGGGAAGGCTCCTGCCGGGACGGTTCGGCGGGCGCCTCCGCGACGGCCGCGGCCGCCGCGGCGGCGTTGAGCGTACGGACGCGGCGGGTCTCCTGGGCGCGCTTGGCCAGACTCTCGGCGCCGGGATAGCGGATCTCCTCCAGCGACAGGCCGTGGGCCGGCGCCACGTTCACACCGGAGTCGCGGACGCGCGCGGCGAGCACCTGCGCGGGCCATTCGACCTCGCGCCGCCCGTCCCCGACCATCAGCAGCGCCCCGACGAGCGCGCGGACCATCGAATGGCAGAACGCGTCCGCCTCCACGGTCGCGAGGGCCAGGTGCGGATCGCGGTCGTCGCGGGCCCACTCGTAGCGCTGCAGCTCCCGGATCGTCGTCGCGCCCTCCCGCTTGCGGCAGTACGCGGCGAAGTCCTGCTCGCCCAGCAGCAGCCGCCCGGCCTCGTTCATCCGGGCCAGGTTCAGCGGACGCGGATGCCACAGCACGTCGTGGCGGCGCAGCGGCTCCACCCCGACGGGGTTGTCGGACACCCGGTACACGTAGCGGCGCGACAGCGCCGAGAAGCGGGCGTCGAACCCCTCCGGGGCCACCGACACGCGCCACACCCGCACATCGGGCGGCAGCAGCCCCGCGAGGCGGCGCGGCATCGTCCCGTTGATCGCCGAGTAGGCCGCGACGGGCACCACCAGATGGGCGACCTGTCCCCGGGCGTGGACGCCGGCGTCCGTGCGGCCGGCGACGGTGAGCATGGGCGGCGGATCCAGACGCAGTATGCGCGCCAGGGCGTCCTCGATGACGCCCTGGACGGTCCGCTGGTTCGGCTGTCTCGCCCAGCCCGCGAAACCCGACCCGTCGTACCCGATATCGAGCCGGAGTCGTACCAGTGCGGTCATGTCAGCCGAGCTGTCCTTCTGCGCCACTGCCGGTGTCCGTTCCCTGCGATGAGCCGATCCGCTCGATCGGTACTCCCCAAACACGCTCCCCAGCGAATCCTCGCCCCCCTGACATGACCATGTGATCAAGTCTGGCAAAGATCAAGGCCCGCCGTCCCGTTTGGAACGGCGGGCCCTAACGAAGATCGAGCAAACGCTCGGCCAGGGTCACATGGGCGGATTACTCCTTGCCGCCCTCGGACTTGCTGTCCTCGGCGCTCTCCGCGGCCTCGGCCTCGGGCTCGGCCTTGCTGAGGGTGACGTCGCCCTCAGCGGGCAGCTCGGCCTCGCTGACCTGCGGCGCGGTCTTGCCGGTGGAGGCCGGCATCGGCTCCTGCACCAGTTCGATGACGGCCATCGGGGCGTTGTCGCCCTTGCGCGGGCCGATCTTGGTGATGCGGGTGTAGCCGCCGGGACGGTTCTCGAAGCTCGGCGCGATCTCGGTGAAGAGCTGGTGCACCACACCCTTGTCGCGGATCGTCCGCGCGACGAGGCGGCGGTTGTGCAGGTCGCCCTTGCGGGCCTTGGTGATCAGCTTCTCCGCCAGCGGACGCACCCGCCGGGCCTTGGCCTCGGTGGTGGTGATCCGGCCGTGCTCGAACAGCGACGTCGCCAGGTTCGCCAGGATCAGCTTCTGGTGCGCCGGGCTGCCGCCGAAGCGGGTGCCCTTGGTGGGCTTGGGCATGGTGCTTCCTTCCTGCGCCGGCCGTACCAGGTACCGGCGTCAGCTGGCTCCGGACGGCCGGGGAACGTGTCCGTGGACACCGGGCCCCGGCCGCCGGAATCGGGTTGTGTCAGTACTGCTCGGTCTCGGCGTAGCTCTGGTCGTCGTCGACGTAGGCGTCCGCGGCCGCGCTCGGGTCGAATCCGGGCGGGGAGTCCTTCAGCGACAGGCCCATGTCGTTGAGCTTCTGCTTGACCTCTTCGATCGACTTGGCGCCGAAATTCCTTATATCGAGAAGGTCCTGCTCGCTGCGGGCGACGAGCTCGCCCACAGAGTGGATGCCCTCGCGCTTGAGGCAGTTGTAGGAGCGGACCGTGAGGTTCAGCTCCTCGATCGGCAGGGCCAGGTCCGCGGCGAGCGCGGCGTCCGTCGGGGACGGGCCCATGTCGATGCCCTCGGCCTCGACGTTGAGCTCCCGGGCGAGGCCGAACAGCTCGACGAGGGTCTTGCCGGCGGAGGCGACCGCGTCGCGCGGCAGCATCGCCTGCTTGGTCTCCACGTCCAGGATGAGGCGGTCGAAGTCGGTGCGCTGCTCGACTCGGGTCGCCTCGACCTTGTAGGTGACCTTCAGCACGGGCGAGTAGATGGAGTCGATCGGGATCCGGCCGATCTCCTGGCCCGGCTGCTTGTTCTGCGCGGCGGAGACGTAGCCGCGGCCGCGCTCGACCGTCAGCTCCATCTCCAGCTTGGCCTTGTTGTTCAGCGTGGCGATGTGCAGGTCCGGGTTGTGGACCTCGACGCCCGCCGGCGGCGCGATGTCGGCCGCGGTCACCTCACCCGGGCCCTGCTTGCGCAGGTACATCACGACGGGCTCGTCGTGCTCGGACGAGACCACCAGCTCCTTGAGGTTCAGGATGATGTCGGTGACATCCTCCTTGACCCCCGGGACGGTGCTGAACTCGTGCAGCACGCCCTCGATGCGGATGCTGGTGACGGCGGCGCCGGGAATCGAGGAGAGCAGGGTGCGGCGGAGCGAGTTGCCGATCGTGTAGCCGAAGCCCGGCTCCAGCGGCTCGATGGTGAACCGCGACCGGTACTCGTCGACCTGCTCTTCGGTGAGAGTTGGACGCTGAGCGATGAGCATGGTGCTGCCTTCTTTCCGCGGTGCCCGCTATTTGACTACCGCGTGTGTCATTGTTCCCCGAACCGCCGGGATCCCACACGGGGACCCCGGCGGCACACGAGCTCTTACTTGGAGTAGAGCTCGACGATCAGCTGCTCCTGGACGGGAGCGTCGATCTGCTGGCGGACCGGCATCGAGTGCACGAGGATCCGCATCTTCTCGCCGTCCACCCCGAGCCACGCCGGGACGGGACGGTCGCCGACCTCGGCCTTGGCGACCTGGAACGGCGTCGACTCCATCGACTTCGGCTTGACGTCGATGATGTCGGCCTCGCTCACCATGGCCGACGGGATGTTGACCTTGCGGCCGTTGACCCGGATGTGGCCGTGGCGGATGAGCTGGCGGGCCATGTCGCGGGACTTGGCGAAGCCCCCGCGGTAGACCACGTTGTCGAGCCGGCGCTCCAGGAGGGTCAGCAGGTTGTCACCCGTCTTGCCCTGCTGGCGGTTCGCCTCGACGTAGTAGTTGTGGAACTGCCGCTCCAGCACGCCGTAGATGCGCCGGGCCTTCTGCTTCTCGCGAAGCTGCAGCAGGTACTCGGTCTCCTTCGGCCGGCCGCGACCGTGCTCACCCGGAGGGTAGGGACGGATCTCGATCGGGCACTTGGGGCCCTCGCACTTGCTGCCCTTGAGGAACAGCTTCATCTTCTCGCGGCGGCAGAGCTTGCAGTCCGCACCGGTGTAACGAGCCATTGTTCTAGATCTCCCCTGCCTCAGACCCTGCGACGCTTGGGCGGGCGGCAGCCGTTGTGCGGAACGGGCGTGACGTCCTGGATCGAGCCCACCTCGAGGCCGGTCGCCTGAAGCGAGCGGATGGCGGTCTCGCGGCCCGAACCCGGGCCCTTGACGAAGACGTCGACCTTGCGCATGCCGTGCTCCATCGCGCGCCGGGCGGAGGCCTCGGCGGCCTGCTGCGCGGCGAACGGGGTGGACTTGCGCGAGCCCTTGAAGCCGACATGACCCGAGGAGGCCCAGGCGATCACGTTGCCGTTGGGGTCGGTGATCGAAACGATCGTGTTGTTGAACGTGCTCTTGATGTGGGCGTGCCCGTGAGCGACGTTCTTCTTCTCTTTGCGGCGCACCTTCTTGGCGCCGACACGGCTCTTAGGAGGCATCTGCTCTCTCTACTCCTGAGGTCATCGATCCGATGACGGTCCCGGTCGGGGACCGTGCGGACTACTTCTTGCCGACCTTCTTCTTGCCGGCCACGGTCTTCTTCTTGCCCTTGCGGGTCCGTGCGTTGGTCTGCGTGCGCTGACCGTGCACGGGGAGCCCGCGGCGATGCCGGACGCCCTGGTAGCACCCGATCTCGATCTTGCGGCGGATGTCCGCCTGGACCTCGCGGCGAAGATCACCCTCGATCTTGTAGTTCGCCTCGATCCAGTCGCGGAGCTTGATGATCTCTTCGTCGCCCATCTGGTGGACGCGCAGGTCGCCGCTGATGCCGGTGCCCTCAAGGGTCTCCAGCGCCCGCGTACGGCCGATGCCGAAGATGTAGGTGAGAGCGACCTCCAGGCGCTTTTCGCGCGGGAGGTCAACGCCGATGAGGCGTGCCATCGTGGGCAGTTCCCTTCATTTCGCGGAGGTATGGACGCATCGCCTCCGCACACACCCTGCCCGGGTGGCGGCCCCGGCCTCCGGCGGTCCGAGGGTGGTCCTCCACACGACGGCGCCGCACGTCCCGATCCCGGGGGATCGCGAAACGTACGGCCACCTGTGTGAAGGCTGCGATGCGCTTGCTGTGGTGCGGGCTGTGCGTCAGCCCTGACGCTGCTTGTGGCGCGGGTCAGAGCAGATCACCATGACCCTGCCGTGCCGGCGGATGACGCGGCACTTGCTGCAGATCTTCTTGACGCTCGGCTTGACCTTCACTGGGTCTCCTAGGGATCAGGGTCACCCCCGCGCCGCCACGCACGGGGAAGGCAACCCCAGTGGGATTGGGTTTACTTGTAGCGGTAGACGATCCGACCGCGCGTGAGGTCGTAGGGGCTCAACTCCACAACGACGCGGTCGTCCGGCAGGATCCGGATGTAGTGCATCCGCATCTTGCCGCTGATGTGGGCGAGTACCTTGTGCCCGTTGTCGAGCTCCACCCGGAACATGGCGTTCGGGAGGGACTCGATGACGGAGCCCTCGATCTCGATGGCCCCTTCTTTCTTGGCCATGTCCTCCGCGCTTCACTGGTCGGGTCATTGGACTCGGCCCGGCTCTCCGAGGAGAATCGGCCACAACCCACCGGCACGACACACGAAGCGTCAGGAACAGGGAATCAGGCGGCCGACGACGGACCGACAAAGGAGTCTACGTCAACCTGTCGCCCAATGCGAAATCAACGCATGATACGGGTAGGGAGACGACTCCCGACCCCAGCATACATCGCCTGCGACGTTGTACCTTTCGGGGAGAGATACGTCCGAGGAGGATCAGCATGCCGAGCTATGACTTCGCGCTGATCCTCAGCCGTCCCCTCTACGAAGACGAGCTGGATCCGCTGTTCGACCGCACGCACGGCGCGGTCACGGTGTCGATCATCAGCGAGCCCGAGCACGCCGAACGTCCGGGGAACGCGTCCTGCTCCTGGCCCGGTCCCACGCTCGCCGTGGCGATCATGGAAGTGACGGAGCATGTCGAGTCCAGCGCCCCCGGCCTGCACATCCTTCGGGTCGAGGCCGACCCGCTGCTGACCATCCGCGACATCTCCGAGCGGGTCGGACGCTCCCTCGACTCGGTCCGGCACGCGATCACCGGCTCCCGCGGCATCAGCGGCTTCCCCTCCTCGGAGATGTCGACCGCCGGCCACCGGCTGTGGCGCTGGTCCAAGGTGGCCGCCTGGTACGGGGTCGACGACCCGCAGCTCATCGAGGCCAGGCCGACCGTCCAGGCGATCAACGGCTGGCTCGCCCTCCGCGACGTGGTCCCCGACGTGGCTCCCGCCCCCGAGGAGGTCACCTCGGCGCTGTCCTTGGTGATTCCGCACGTCGCCTGACGACCGCGCCCCGGCACGCCGCGGACCGGCACGCCGGGCACCGGGGGCCGGGTCGACAGTGGGGCCCGGGGGCGCGAAGATCGTCTCGGCGCCCGGGGGGTGGATCGGGCGCCTCGGCCACGGGTCCGTGATGTGCTTGGGCAAGGGGGAGAGGATCGATGGCGATCATCGCGCAGCTGAGCGATATCCACCTCGCGGCCGGCCGCGACGGGCAGGTCGACGACGGCTCCGGGCCGGTCCGCGCCCTGCGGGCCGCCGTGTCGAGCCTGCTCTCGCTGCCCGCGCGCCCGGACGCCGTCGTCCTCACCGGCGACCTCGCCGACGGCGGGCTCCCCGCCGAGTACGCGCGGCTGCACGCGCTGCTGTCGCCGCTGCCGATGGCCGTCTACCCGATGCCCGGCAACCACGACGACCGTGACGAGATGCGGAAGGTGTTCAGGGACCACCCCGCCGTGACGGGCACCGGCGTCGCACCCCAGGCCCCCGTCCAGTACGCCGTCGATGTGGCCAACGTGCGGCTCGTCTGCTGCGACACCACCGTGGACGGCCACCCGCACGGCCACATGAGCGAGGCCCGGCTCGCCTGGCTCGACCGGACGCTCCGCGGCGCCCCCGACACGCCGACCGTCGTCGCCACCCATCACCCGACTTTCCCGATCGGGATCCGGTTCATCGACGACATGCGCTTCGTCGACCCCGCCGGGTTCGCGTCCGTGATCTCAAGGCACCGGCAGGTGGTGCGGGTGATCTCCGGGCACGTCCACCGCGGCTCGGTCGGCTCGCTCGCGGGAACCGTCAGCACCACCTGCCCCAGCACCTACCGGCAGCTGTTCCTGGACCTGACCCAGCCGGGCCGCGCCGCGGTCACCGGGGAACCCGCGGGCTTCGCCATCCACCTCGTCGACCAGGACGGCACGGCCACGACGCACTTCGTCCCGATCGGGAACTACCGGCCCCTGATGGACGTGGAGTGACCGGACGCGGCGCGACGGCTCAGCAGCCGCTCTGGCGGCCGCCGAACAGCGTGCGGATGAGCAGCATCGCGCCCCACGGGCCCGCCACCCAGATCCACCACGGGTACACCCAGCCGGTCGAGACCGCGATGATCAGCCAGATCGTGAAGTTGATCCCGCTGACCGCCGCCCACGCCGCCCACATCGTCCGGTTGCCGGTGACGTCCAGGTCCCGCGCCGCGGCCTTGACCGGGGACTCGGTGCTCTTCGCCTGCGTCGCCGGGACGGGAAGCTGGTAGAGGTCCTCCTCGGGCAGGTCCGCGGTGACCTCCTGGAGCTGCCCCATCGTCTTGGCCTCGTAGACGGCCTCCAGACGCTCGTGCAGCTCGTCCATCGTGATCCGGCCCTCGCCGCAGTGGTCCCGCAGGCTCTCCGCCACCCGGTCGCGGTCGGCGTCCGAGGCCCGGACGTCAGGGTTCGGCGCCATCGTTCCTCCACTCAGCAAGAAGCGTCACGTCCCATTATGGGCGGAGGAAATCCTTGAGCGCTCCCTGGAGCAAGGCCTATTTGCCGAGCTTCGCGAACCACTCACGGCCCTCGTCCAGTGCCGTGAGGACGCGCGGGCCTTCCGGCGTGACCGCGAACGTGTGCTCGAAATGCGCCGAGGAACGCCCGTCGAGGGTGACGACCGTCCAGCCGTCGTCCAGCTCCACCGTCTGCTTCGTGCCGAGGTTCACCATCGGCTCCACCGCGAAGCACATCCCCGGCTCCAGGACCGGCCCGTGCCCCGGGTCACCGTGGTTGGGGATGTGCGGGTCCATGTGCATCTCGGTCCCGATGCCGTGGCCGCCGTAGCCCTCGACGATGCCGTAGGCGCCCTGAGAGCGGATGTAAGCCTCGATCGCGTGCGACATGTCCGAGAGCCTGGCTCCGGCCGTTCCAGCCGCGAGACCGTGCCACAGGGACGTCTCGGTGACATCCAGGAGCCGCTGCAGCTCCGTGGTGATCTCCCCCACCGGGACGGTGATCGCCGCGTCGCCGTGCCAGCCCTCCACGATCGCACCGCAGTCGATGGAGATGACGTCGCCGTCGCGCAGCACCTTCCCGCCGGCGGGGATGCCGTGCACGATCTCCTCGTTGATCGACGCGCAGATCGTCCCGGTGAAGCCGTAGTAGCCCTTGAACGACGGGACACCGCCGTGGTCGCGGATGTGCCGCTCGGCGATCACGTCCAGGTCCAGGGTCGTGATCCCCGGCTTGACCGCCTCCCGCAGCACCCCCAGCGTCCGCCCGACCAGCAGCCCGGCCGCGCGCATCAGCTCGATCTGCTCCGCGGTCTTCATCTGGATCGCGGGCCTGCGCTTCTTGAACATCTCTCCCCCTGACAGGACCGCCGGGGCCGCTGTGCGCGGCCCCGGCGGGCGGGAGCGGGCCGCCGCAGCGTCCCCGCGTCCCGAACGTCATTTCTCCAGCGTTCCCTGTGTCACTTCTCCAGTGGGCGGAGGGCGGCCAAGGCGCGCTTGGTGACCTCTTCGACCGGGCCCGTCGCGTCTATGCCGACGAGGATGTTCTCGTCGGCGTAGAACTGGACCAGCGGGGACGTGTCCTGCTTGTAGACCTCCAGGCGGTGCATGACGACCTCTTCTTTGTCGTCGTCACGCTGGAACAGGTGCCCGCCGCAGTCGTCGCAGATGTCGTCCTGCTTGTCGTCGAAGTCGACGTGCCAGATCCGCCCGCAGCGGTCGCAGGTACGCCGCCCCGACAGCCGCCGGACGACCTCGTCCTCGTCGACCACCAACTCCAGGACCATGTCGAGCCGGGCGTCCCACTCGGCGAGGATCTTCTTCAGTGTCTCGGCTTGGGGGACGTTGCGCGGGAAGCCGTCCAGCAGGAACCCGTCGCTGGCGTCGTCCTCGGCGAGCCGGTCGCGGACCATCGCGATCGTGACCTCGTCGGGTACGAGATCGCCGCGGTCCATGTACTGCTTGGCCTGCCGGCCGAGCTGTGTGCCGCCGCTCACGTTCGCGCGGAAGATGTCACCTGTCGAGATCTTCGGGATGGACAGGTGAGATGCGATGAACTGGGCCTGCGTCCCCTTGCCCGCTCCAGGGGGGCCCACCAGGACGATACGCACTACCGCAGGAAACCCTCGTAGTTGCGCTGCTGCAGCTGACTTTCGATCTGCTTCACGGTATCCAGTCCGACGCCGACGATGATGAGGATGCTCGCGCCACCGAAGGGGAACTCCTGGGTCGCGCCCAGGAGTGCGAACGCGACCATCGGAATCAGTGACACCAGCCCCAGGTAAAAGGCACCGGGTGTGGTGATCCGGGTCAGCACGTAGTCGAGGTACTCAGCAGTCGGCCGACCAGGGCGGATACCTGGGATGAATCCACCATACTTCTTCATGTTGTCGGCAACTTCAGTGGGGTTGAACGTGATCGCCACGTAGAAGTAGGTGAAGAAGATGATGAAGGCGAAGTAGACCGCCATGTGCCAGGCGTTGTCCTGCTGGAGGTAGGGCTGGGCCTTCTGCAGCCACCCGGTGTCGGGCCACAGCTGGGTCGCCAGAACCGGCAGGTAGAGCAGCGAGGACGCGAAGATGATCGGGATGATGCCGGCCTGGTTCACCTTCAGCGGGATGTAGGTCGAGGTGCCGCCGTACATGCGGCGGCCGACCATCCGCTTGGCGTACTGGACGGGGATCCGCCGCTGGGCCTGCTCGACGAACACGACACCGGCCATGATCGCCAGACCGACTATCAGCACCACGGCGAAGACGAAGCCGCCCTTGGCCTTGAAGATGCTCCAGAACTGGGCGGGGAAGATCGCCACCACCTGCGTGAAGATCAGCAGCGACATGCCGTTGCCGACACCCCGGTCGGTGATCAGCTCGCCCAGCCACATGATGACCGCCGTGCCGGACACCATGATGATCACCATGGTGACGATCGGGAAGACAGTCGTCTCGTACAAGATGTCGTCGGAGCCGGAGACACCCGCGAACAGCTGCCCCGTGCTCGCCATCGCGACGATGCCGGTGGCCTGCAGGATCGCGAGCCCGACCGTCAGGTAACGGGTGTACTGGGTGATCTTCGTCGTGCCGGACTGCCCCTCTTTCTTCAGGGCCTCCAGGCGCGGGATCACCACCGTCAGCAGCTGAAGGATGATGCTCGCCGTGATGTAGGGCATGATGCCCAGGGCGAAGATCGAAAGTCTCAGCAGCGCTCCACCGCTGAACAGGTCGACCAGGCCGTAGAGCTGGTTGCCCTCCTTGGCCGCGTCGGCGGTCTGCTTCAACACCTCAACGTTCACGTTCGGCGTCGGAAAGACCGACCCGAGCCTGAAGATCAAGATGATGAACAGCGTGAAGAGCAACTTTTTACGCAGGTCAGGCGTACGGAAAGCCCGAGCGAACGCGGTCAGCACCATTCCTCCTGCGTGACTGGCGAGTTCATGTTCATGGCCACCGAGGGGCCGGTAACAGGTCCATGATTTCGGGCGGAGGATACCCGCTGAGACACCGGAGTGCGGAATCTCACTAGGATCGCCTTCGCCCGTGTGACTCTAACAGCAGATGCGACCGGGGCCGTCCCGCCCGGCGCGAAGGCCTTCCGGCCCCCGGCGCACGGCGAACACGGCCCCGGCATCGAAGGTGTCTCTCTACAGCTCGTCCGCGGTTCCACCGGCGGCGGCGATCTTCTCCTTGGCGGATCCGGAGAAGGCGTGCGCCTTCACCTGGACCGCGACGGAGATGTCGCCGGTGCCGAGGACCTTGACCGGCCGGCCGCGGCGCACCGCGCCCCTGGCCGCCAGATCCTCCGCCGTGACCTCGCCGCCCTCGGGGTAGAGCTCGGCGAGCCTGTCCAGGTTCACCACCTGGAACTCGACCCGGTTCGGGTTCTTGAAGCCCTTCAGCTTCGGCACCCGGCGGATCAGCGGCATCTGCCCGCCCTCGAAACCGACGGGGACGGTGTTGCGGGCCTTGGTGCCCTTGGTGCCGCGGCCGGCGGTCTTGCCCTTGGACGCCTCGCCGCGGCCCTTGCGGACCTTGCGGCGGTTGGCGCCCGGGGCAGGACGCAGGTCGTGCACCTTGAGCGGAGCGCCCTCGGTGGTTTCGGCCCCGGTGGTTCCGGCGCCGGTGGCGCCGTCCTTCTTACCGAGATCAGCCGCCATGTCAGTCGACCTCCTCGACGGTGACGAGGTGCGACACCGTCCGGATCATGCCGAGCACCTCCGGGCGGTCCTCCCGGACCACGCTCTGCCCGATCTTCCTCAGGCCGAGGGTGCGCAGCGTGTCACGCTGGTTCTGCTTCTCGCTGATCACCGACTTCGTCTGCGTGATCTTCAGATTGCTCATGAGCTTGCGACCTCCGGCCTCGGCTCGCTGCCCGCGGCACGCGCCCGCAGCATCGCGGCCGGCGCCACGTCCTCGATCGGCAGGCCGCGCTTGGCCGCGATCTCCTCGGGACGCTTGAGCGCCTTCAGCCCCGCGATCGTCGCGTGCACGATGTTGATCGCGTTGTCGCTGCCGAGCGACTTGCTCAGCACGTCCTGGATGCCGGCGGCCTCCAGCACCGCGCGCACCGGGCCACCCGCGATCACACCGGTACCGGGGCTCGCCGGACGCAGCAGGACCTCGCCCGCCGCGTCCCGCGCCTGCACCAGGTGCGGGATGGTGCCCTGGATCCGCGGCACCTTGAAGAAGTGCTTCTTGGCCTCTTCGACGCCCTTGGCGATCGCCGCGGGCACCTCCTTGGCCTTGCCGTAGCCGACGCCGACGGTGCCGTTGCCGTCACCGACGATCACCAGGGCGGTGAAGCTGAAGCGACGCCCGCCCTTGACGACCTTGGCGACACGGTTGATCGCCACGACCTTCTCGATGTACGACTGGCCCTTGTCGGCGCCACCGCGGCGGTCGTCGCGGCGGTCGCGACGGTCGCCACCCTGACCGCCGCCACGCCTCTGCGCTGCCATCAGTGGTTCCTCTCGTTTGCCATATCCGGGCCCATTAGACTTCCAGGCCTCCCTCGCGCGCACCCTCCGCGACGGCGGCGATGCGGCCGTGGTACTTGTTGCCGCCGCGGTCGAAGACCACCGCGGACACGCCGGCGTCCTGGGCCCGCCGGGCGACGAGCTCGCCGACCTTGCGGGACTTGGCGGTCTTGTCGCCGGAGTCGGCGCGCAGGTCCGCCTCCATCGTCGACGCGCTGGCCAGCGTGTGGCCCTTGTCGTCGTCGATGACCTGGACGAACACGTGTCGGCTGGAGCGGGTCACGACCAGGCGGGGCCGCGCGGCGCTGCCGAGGACCTTCTTGCGCACCCGCAGGTGCCGGCGCCTCCGCGAAAGGGCACGACCGCTCGTGGCCTTTCCGGCCAGGGTCTTGGTGCCTGCCATGACTACTTACCAGCCTTTCCGACCTTGCGGCGGACGTACTCACCCTCGTACCGCACGCCCTTGCCCTTGTACGGGTCGGGCTTGCGCAGCTTGCGGATGTTGGCGGCGACCTCGCCGACCTTCTGCTTGTCGATGCCCTCGACGATCAGCTGGGTCGGCCGCTCCACCGTGAAGGTGATGCCCTCGGGGGGCTCGACCGTGATCGTGTGGCTGTACCCGAGCGAGAACTCCAGGCCCTTGCCCTTGGCCACCACACGGTAACCGACGCCCTGGATGACCAGGGTCTTCTTGTAGCCGTCGGTGACCCCGACGACCATGTTGTTGATCAGCGTCCGCGTGAGCCCGTGCAGGCCGCGCACCTTGTTGATGTCGTTCGGCCGGGACACGGTCAGCGTGCCGTCCTCCATCTGAACCTCGATGGGCTCGACGATGGTGTGCGACAGCGTGCCTTTCGGCCCCTTGACCGTGACCTCGCGGCCGTCGATGTCGACCTCGACACCGCTGGGCACGGTGATGGGGTGACGTCCGATTCGAGACATTTCTAGAGCCCTCCCCTCACCAGACGTAGGCGAGGACTTCCCCGCCCACGCCGCGCTTGCCCGCCTGCCGGTCTGTCATCAGGCCGGAGGACGTCGAGATGATCGCGACGCCCAGCCCGCCGAGGACCCTGGGCAGGTTGTCCTTCTTCGCGTACACGCGCAGACCCGGCTTCGAGACGCGCTTGATCCCAGCGATCGAGCGCTCCCGGGTCGGCCCGAACTTCAGCTCGATGTTGAGCTTCTTGCCGACCTCGGCGTCCTCCACGGCCCAGCCCTGGATGTAGCCCTCTTGCTGGAGGATCTCGGCGATGTGCGCCTTGATCTTCGAGTACGGCATCGACACGGCGTCGTGGTATGCCGAATTCGCGTTCCGCAGACGCGTAAGCATGTCTGCGATCGGGTCGGTCATCGTCATGGCCTGCTGGCCCTCCTCGCCGCGGTTTCCTCGGGTTGATGGGACCCGTGGACCTTCGGCGCGGTCATGGGCACCCTCACGGATGCCCGATCGGTCATTACTCGCCGGCGTCCGCCCCAGGGGAATCGTCCCCCGGGGAAGCGGTCACCAGCTGGACTTGGTGATGCCAGGCAGCTCACCGCGGTGGGCCATCTCCCGGAAGCACACGCGGCACAGGCCGAACTTCCGGTAGACCGAGCGCGGACGCCCGCAGCGCGAGCACCGAGTGTACGCGCGCACACCGAACTTCGGCTTCCGCGCCGCCTTGGCGATCAGCGACTTCTTCGCCATGTGCTCAGCTCTCCTTGAAGGGGAAGCCCAGGAGCTTGAGCAGCGCCCGGCCCTCGTCGTCGTTCTTCGCGGACGTCACGACCGTGATGTCCATGCCCCGCTGCCGGTCGACCTTGTCCGGGTCGACCTCGTGGAACATGACCTGCTCGGTCAGCCCGAAGGTGTAGTTGCCGTTGCCGTCGAACTGCTTCGGCGACAGACCGCGGAAGTCACGGATACGAGGCAGCGCGGTCGCGAGCAGCCGGTCCAGGAACTCCCACATCCGGTCGCCGCGCAGCGTGGCGTGCGCGCCGATCGGCATGCCCTCGCGCAGCTTGAACTGCGCGATGGACTTCTTGGCCCGGTTCACGGCCGGCTTCTGGCCGGTGATCAGCGACAGGTCGCGGATCGCGCCCTCGATCAGCTTGGCGTCCTTGGCCGCGTCGCCGACGCCCATGTTGACCACGATCTTGGTCAGCGTGGGGATCTGCATGACGTTGGCGTAGCCGAACTGCTCGCGCAGCTGCCCCGCGATCTCCTCGCGGTAGCGGAGCTTGAGCCTCGGCGCCGGGACGGGGCGCTCTGTGGCGGTATCGGTCATCGGTCTCAGATCTCCTTACCGCTACGGCGCGAGATCCGAACCTTCGTGCCGTCCTCGTTGATGCGGTAACCGACCCGTACCGGCTTGCCGTCCTCGACGATGGCGACGTTGCTGACGTGCAGCGGCGCCTCCATCGTGATGCGGCCGCTCTCCGCACCGGCACGCTGCTGGTCGGCCTTGATGTTCTTGGTCATGAGGTTGACGCCCTCGACGACGACGCGCTCGCGGCGCGGGTACACGCGCAGGACCTTGCCCGTCGCGCCCTTGTCCTTGCCTGCGAGGACGATGACCTCGTCACCCTTGCGGATCTTCATCAGAGCACCTCCGGCGCGAGCGAGATGATGCGCATGAACTTCTTCTCGCGCAGTTCACGGCCCACCGGGCCGAAGATACGGGTGCCGCGGGGGTCGCCGCCGTCCTTGATGAGCACGGCTGCGTTCTCGTCGAAGCGGATGTAGGAGCCGTCCGGGCGCCTGCGCTCCTTGCGGGTGCGCACGATGACGGCCTTGACGATGTCACCCTTCTTCACGCCCGCGGCGGGAAGGGCGTCCTTCACCGTCGCGACGATGATGTCGCCGACTCCCGCGTAGCGCCTACCCGAGCCGCCGAGAACCCGGATGCAAAGGATCTCCTTCGCACCCGTGTTGTCGGCGACCTTGAGTCGCGACTCCTGCTGAATCACGTTGACTCCTGTTCGTCACACCGGTTCTGATCGCCCGCGCGTGCGGGCGATCAGCCTGGTGGAACCAGTAATTACTTGGCCTTCTCGAGGATCTCGACCACGCGCCACCGCTTGGTGGCCGACAGCGGCCTGGTCTCCATGAGACGGACGCGGTCGCCGATGCCACACTCGTTGGCCTCGTCGTGCGCCTTGTAGTTCTTCGTGCGGCGGATCACCTTGTGGTACCGGCGGTGGGTCACGCGGTCCTCGACGGACACGACCACGGTCTTGTCCATCTTGTCGCTGACCACCAGGCCCTCAAGGATCTTGCGGGAGGACCGCTTCTCCGCCTGCTCCGTCGTCTGCTCGGTCATTCGTCTTCCTCCACGGCGTCCTCGACCGTGACGATGCCGAGCTCGCGCTCCCGCATCACGGTGTAGATGCGGGCGATCTCGCGCTTCACGGTGCGCAGCCGCCCGTGGCTCTCAAGCTGGCCGGTAGCGGCCTGGAAGCGGAGGTTGAACAGCTCCTCCTTGGCCTCCTTGAGCTTGGTGACCAGGACGTCCTCGGTCTCGGTCCGCAGGTCGTCGGCCGCAAGTCCCTTGGCCATCAGCCCTCACCCACTTCCCGCTTAACGATCTTGCACTTCATAGGGAGCTTGTGGATCGCGCGCATAAGGGCGGCTCGAGCGATCTCCTCGTTGGGGTAGGAGAGCTCGAACATCACGCGGCCCGGCTTCACGTTGGCCACCCACCACTCGACCGAACCCTTACCGGAACCCATGCGGGTCTCGGCGGGCTTCTTGGTCAGCGGACGGTCCGGGAAGATGTTGATCCAGACCTTGCCGCCACGCTTGATGTGCCGGGTCATCGCGATACGCGCGGCCTCGATCTGCCGGTTGGTCACGTACGCGCCCTCGACGGCCTGGATGCCGTACTCACCGAACGTCACCCTGGTCCCGCCCTTGGCCATGCCCCGGCGCTTCGGGTGGTGCTGCTTGCGGTGCTTGACCTTGCGAGGGATCAGCATGGGTTACTCAGCTCCCCTCACCCTGCGGAGCAGCCTCGGCCGTCTGCGCCGGCTGCTCGGAACTCTGCTGCTGCTTCGGCGCGGCACCGCCGCCGCCGCCACCGCCGCCGCCGCCGCGCTCGCCGCCACGGCCACCGCGGCCGCCACGGCCGCCGCCACCGCGACGCTCGCCGCCGCCACCGCCGCGACGCTCACGGCCGCCGCCGCCACCGGCCGCGCGCTGCTGCGCGGCCTGCTGCTCCCGCTCGGCGCGGGTCGACGCGGCCTCGCCCTTGTAGATCCACACCTTCACGCCGATGCGGCCGAACGTCGTACGGGCCTCGTAGAACCCGTAGTCGATGTCGGCGCGCAGCGTGTGCAGCGGGACCTGGCCCTCGCGGTAGAACTCCGACCGCGACATCTCGGCGCCGCCGAGACGGCCGCCGCACTGCACCTTGATGCCCTTGGCGCCCGACTTCATCGCCGACTGGATCGCCTTGCGCATGGCACGGCGGAACGCGACCCGGCTGGACAGCTGCTCGGCCACGCCCTGCGCGACGAGCTGCGCGTCGATCTCGGGGTTCTTCACCTCGAGGATGTTCAGCCGGACCTGCTTGCCGGTCAGCTTCTCCAGGTCGCCCCGCAGCCGCTCGGCCTCCGCGCCGCGGCGGCCGATGACGATGCCCGGACGGGCCGTGTGAATGTTGACCTCTACACGATCACGGGTCCGCTCGATCTCCACCTTGGAGATGCCCGCCCGGTCCATGCCCTTCTGCAGCATGCGCCGGATCTGGACATCTTCCTTGACGTAGTCCTTGTAGAGCTTGTCGGCGAACCACACGGACTTGTGATCGGTGGTGATGCCGAGCCGGAACCCGTGCGGGTTGATCTTCTGACCCACTACCGGGCCCTCCTCGTCTTCTTACCGCCGCCGGCCGCCGCGCTGGCCTCGTCCCGCGACTCCACGACCACGGTGATGTGGCTCGTGCGCTTGTTGATGCGGTAAGCCCGGCCCTGAGCGCGGGGACGGAAACGCTTGAGCGTCGGTCCCTCGTCAACCCACGCGCGGCTGACGACCAGTGTGTCCGAGTCGAGCTTGAAGTTGTGTTCGGCGTTGGCGATGGCACTCGCCAGCACCTTGCCCACCGGCTCACTAGCAGCCTGGGGGGCGAACCGCAGCACCGCCTGCGCCTCCGCGGCAGGTAGGCCGCGGATGAGGTCCACCACGCGGCGGGCCTTCATGGGCGTGACGCGGATGAACCGCGCCTGGGCCCTGGCTTCCATCGCTGTTCCCTCTCTCCGTACGATCTACTGCTAGCCGCGCCTGCTGCGGCGGTCTTCCTTGACATGGCTGCGGAACGTGCGCGTCGGCGCGAACTCGCCGAGCTTGTGCCCCACCATGGCGTCGGTGACGAACACCGGGACGTGCTTGCGGCCGTCGTGCACGGCGATCGTGTGACCGATCATGTCCGGCACGATCATGGAGCGCCGCGACCACGTCTTGATGACGTTCTTGGTGCCCTTTTCGTTCTGCGTGTCCACCTTCTTCATCAGGTGGTCGTCCACGAACGGGCCCTTCTTAAGGCTACGTGGCATGACGAGCGACTCCTACCGCTTCTTCTTGCTGCGACGACGGACGATCAGCCGGTCGCTCGACTTGTTCGCCTGGCGAGTGCGGCCTTCCTTCTTACCGGCCGGGTTCACCGGGTGCCGGCCACCGGAGGACTTGCCCTCACCACCACCGTGCGGGTGGTCGATCGGGTTCATGGCCACACCGCGGACGGTGGGGCGCTTGCCCTTCCACCGCATGCGGCCGGCCTTGCCCCAGCTGATGTTCGACTGCTCGGAGTTGCCGACCTCGCCGACCGTCGCGCGGCACCGCACGTCCACCATCCGCATCTCGCCGGACGGCATCCGCAGCGTGGCGTACTTGCCCTCCTTGGCCAGCAGCTGGACGCCGGCGCCCGCACTGCGGGCGATCTTGGCGCCGCCGCCGGGCCGCAGCTCGATGGCGTGGATGACGGTACCCGTCGGGATGTTGCGCAGCGGCATGCAGTTGCCCGGCTTGATGTCGGCGCCCGACCCGTTCTCGACGCGGTCGCCCTGCTTCAGCCCGCGCGGAGCGAGGATGTAGCGCTTCTCGCCGTCCACGTAGTGGAGCAGCGCGATCCGCGCGGTGCGGTTCGGGTCGTACTCGATGTGCGCGACCTTCGCCGGGACGCCGTCCTTGTCGTGCCGCCGGAAGTCGATCACGCGGTAGGCGCGCTTGTGCCCGCCGCCCTGGTGCCGGGTCGTGATGCGGCCGTGGTTGTTGCGGCCGCCCTTCTTGGGGAGCGGACGCAGCAGCGACTTCTCGGGCTCGTCACGCGTGACCTCGACGAAGTCGGCGACGCTCGAGCCGCGACGACCCGGAGTCGTCGGCTTGTAGTTACGGATGCCCATCTTATTCGTTCATCCCTTGTCTGCTTCGGCGCGCCCCGGCTAGGCCGGGCTTCCGAAGATGTCGATCCGCTCGCCCTCGGCGAGGCTGACGATGGCGCGCTTGGTGTCCTTGCGCTTGCCGTAGCCGAACCGGGTGCGCTTGCGCTTGCCCTGCCGGTTGAGCGTGTTCACGCTCGTCACCTTGACCCCGAACACCGACTCGACGGCCTGCTTGATCTGCGTCTTGTTGGCGTCCGGGCGGACGACGAAGGTGTACTTGTTCTCGTCCAGCAGCCCGTAGCTCTTCTCCGAGACGACCGGCGCGATGATGACGTCGCGGGGGTCGGCGATCTTGTTCATGGCGACCCTCCTTACTTCTTCGCCGCGCGCGAGATGAACTCGTCGTAGGCCGTCTTCGTGAAGACCACGTCGTCGTTCACCAGCACGTCGTAGGTGTTGAGCTGGTCGGAGACGATCACGTGCACGCTCGGCTCGTTGCGCAGGCTCAGCCAGGTCAGCTCGTCCTCGCGGTCCAGGACCACGAGAACGCGCTTGGCCTCGGTGACCTCGCGCAGGGCCTTCAGCGCCGTGCTCGTCTTCGGGGTGTCGCCCTCGATGAGGCCGTCGACCACGTGGACCCGGCCGAACCGGGCGCGGTCGGACAGGGCGCCGCGCAGCGCGGCCGCCTTCATCTTCTTGGGCGTCTTCTTGGTGTAGTCCCGCGGCTGCGGGCCGTGCACGATGCCGCCGCCGGCGAACTGGGGCGCACGGACCGAACCCTGGCGGGCGCGGCCGGTGCCCTTCTGCCGGTACGGCTTGCGGCCGCCGCCGCGCACCTCGCCCCGGGTCTTGGTGGAGTGCGTGCCCTGCCGCGCCGCGGCCAGCTGAGCCACCACGACCTGGTGGATCAGCGGCACGCTGGTCTTCGCGTCGAAGACCTCGGCGGGCAGGTCGATGTCGAGCTTCGAAGTCACTTGCCCGCTCCCTTCACTGCGTCGCGGACCAGCACCACGGCGCCGTTGGGACCGGGGACCGCGCCCTTGATGAGCAGCAGGCCCTTCTCCGCGTCGACGGCGTGGAGGGTCAGGTTCTGCACGGTGGTGCGGGCGTTGCCCTGCCGTCCCGCCATGCGGAGGCCCTTGAAGACGCGACCGGGGGTCGCGCAGCCGCCGATCGAGCCGGGCGAGCGGTGCTTGCGCTGGGTGCCGTGCGAGGCGCTGAGGCCCTTGAAGCCGTGGCGCTTCATGACACCCGCGGTGCCCTTGCCCTTGCTCGTCCCGGTGACGTCGATCTTCTGGCCGGCTTCGAAGACGCTGGCGGTGATCTCCTGGCCGAGTTCGAACTCGGTGGTGTCGTCGGCCCGCAGTTCGACGAGGTAGCGGCGCGGCGTGACGCCGGCCTTCTCGAAGTGACCCGTGCGCGGCTTGTTCACCTTGCGCGGGTCGATCTGCCCGAAGCCGAGCTGGACGGCGGTGTAGCCGTCCTTCTCCTGGCTGCGGAGCTGGGTGACGACACACGGCCCGGCCTGGACGACGGTCACCGGAACGATCCGGCCCTCATCGTCGAAGACCTGGGTCATGCCGAGCTTCTCGCCCAGGACGCCCTTCCTCTGCGTACTCATTCTCGGTGCGTCCCTTAGAGCTTGATCTCGATGTCAACGCCTGCCGGAAGGTCGAGTCGCATCAGCGAGTCGACCGTCTTGGGCGTCGGGTCGATGATGTCGATCAACCGCTTGTGCGTGCGCATCTCGAAGTGCTCGCGGCTGTCCTTGTACTTGTGCGGCGAGCGGATGACGCAGTACACGTTCTTCTCGGTCGGCAGCGGCACCGGGCCGGCGACCTTGGCGCCCGTCCGCGTCACCGTCTCAACGATCTTCTTCGCGGAGGTGTCGATGACCTCGTGGTCGTAGGCCTTGAGCCGGATGCGGATCTTCTGTCCCGCCATGGTGGCCTGGTGTCCTTTGCTGTAGTGCCGCTGTTACGTCGAGGGTCGTGGCGCGGCGGCCCGGCTTGGGTTCCAGCGGCCGGGCCGCCGCTCACGAGTGTGGTGTTACTTGAGGATCTTCGTGACGCGACCGGAGCCGACGGTCCGTCCACCCTCGCGGATGGCGAACTTCAGGCCCTCCTCCATGGCGACCGGCTGGATCAGCTCGACCTTCATCTCGGTGTTGTCGCTCGGCATGACCATCTCGGTGCCCTCGGGGAGGGTCACCACGCCGGTGACGTCCGTGGTCCGGAAGTAGAACTGCGGCCGGTAGTTGTTGAAGAACGGCGTGTGCCGCCCGCCCTCGTCCTTGGACAGGATGTAGACCTGCGCCTCGAACTCGGTGTGCGGGGTCGTGGTGCCCGGCTTGATGACGCACTGGCCGCGCTCGACGTCCTCGCGCTTGATGCCGCGCAGCAGCAGGCCGACGTTGTCGCCCGCCTGGCCCTGGTCGAGCAGCTTGCGGAACATCTCGACGCCGGTGACCGTGGTGGTCGTCGACTTCTCCTTGATGCCGATGATGTCGACGGTCTCGTTGACGTTGACGACACCGCGCTCGACGCGGCCGGTGACGACCGTGCCGCGGCCGGTGATCGAGAAGACGTCCTCGATCGGCATCAGGAACGGCTTGTCGATGTCGCGGACCGGCTCCGGCACGTTCTCGTCGACGGCGGTCATGAGCTCGACGATCTTCTCGCCCCACTCGGCGTCGCCCTGCAGCGCCTGGAAGGCGGACACGCGCACGACCGGAAGGTCGTCGCCCGGGAACTCGTACTCGGTGAGCAGCTCGCGGACCTCGAGCTCGACGAGCTCCAGGATCTCCTCGTCGTCCACCATGTCGCACTTGTTCAGCGCGACGACGATGTAGGGGACGCCGACCTGGCGGGCCAGGAGCACGTGCTCCTTGGTCTGCGGCATCGGGCCGTCGGTCGCCGCCACCACCAGGATGGCGCCGTCCATCTGCGCCGCACCGGTGATCATGTTCTTGATGTAGTCGGCGTGGCCGGGGCAGTCCACGTGCGCGTAGTGCCGAGCCTCGGTCTGGTACTCGACGTGCGCGATGGAGATCGTGATCCCGCGGTCCCGCTCCTCCGGCGCCTTGTCGATGTCCTCGAACGGCGTGAAGGGGTTGAGGTCCGGGAACTTGTCGTGGAGCACCTTGGTGATCGCCGCGGTAAGCGTGGTCTTACCGTGGTCGATGTGTCCAATGGTGCCGATGTTCACGTGCGGCTTCGTCCGCTCGAACTTGGCCTTCGCCACTGGTTGCTCCTTGCTGCGATCCTCGGCCGTCTAGAACGACCGCTTCGATGTGGTCCTGGTGATCTGTGAAACTCGCGCGGGCTATTCGCCGCGTGCCTTGGCGATGATCTCCTGCGCGACGTTCGAAGGAACCTCGGCGTAGGAGTCGAACTGCATGGTGAAAACAGCCCGGCCCTGGGTCTTGCTTCGCAGATCACCCACGTAGCCGAACATCTCGGACAGAGGCACGAGCGCCTTGATGACGCGCATGCCGTGCCGCTCGTCCATGGACTGGACCTGACCGCGGCGGCTGTTGAGGTCGCCGATCACGTCGCCCATGTTCTCCTCGGGCGTGGTGACCTCGACCGCCATCATCGGCTCCAGCAGCCTGGGGGACGCCTTGCGGGCGGCCTCCTTGAACGCCATGGAGCCGGCGACCTTGAACGCCATCTCCGAGGAGTCGACGTCGTGGTAGGCGCCGTCCTGGAGGGTGACCTTGACGCCCACCATCGGGTAGCCGGCCAGGACACCGAACTCGGCGGCCTCCTGGCAGCCCGCGTCGACCGACGGGATGTACTCCCGCGGGATGCGGCCACCGGTGACCTTGTTCTCGAACTCGTAGGCGTCGGACCCGCCGCCCAGCGGCTCCAGGTCGATGATCACGCGGCCGAACTGGCCCGAGCCACCCGTCTGCTTCTTGTGGGTGTACTCGACCTTCTCGACCTTCTTGCCGATCGTCTCGCGGTAGGCGACCTGGGGCTTGCCGACGTTCGCCTCGACCTTGAACTCGCGCTTCATCCGGTCGACGAGGATCTCCAGGTGGAGCTCGCCCATGCCCGAGATGACGGTCTGGCCGGTGTCCTCGTCCGTCCGGACCTGGAAGGACGGGTCCTCCTCGGCCAGCCGCTGGATCGCGGTGCCCAGCTTCTGCTGGTCGGCCTTGGTCTTCGGCTCGATCGCCACGGAGATGACCGGTGCCGGGAAGTTCATCGACTCCAGCACGATCGGGTTCTTGTCGTCGGAGAGCGTCTCACCGGTGGTGGTCTGCTTGAGCCCCATCACCGCGACGATGTCCCCGGCGCCCGCGCGCTCGATCTCGGTGCGCTTGTTGGCGTGCATCCGGTAGATCTTGCCGATGCGCTCCTTGCGCTCCTTGACGGAGTTCATCACGTTCGAACCGGACTCCATGACGCCCGAGTAGACGCGCACGAAGGTGAGCTTGCCCAGGTGCGGGTCGCTCGCGATCTTGAACGCCAGCGCGGAGAAGGGCTCCTCCTCGCTCGGCTGCCGGGTGAGCACCTTCTCCTCGTCCCGGACGGCGTGGCCCTCGATGGCCTCGACGTCCATCGGGGAGGGCAGGTACCGGACGATCCCGTCCAGGAGCGGCTGCACGCCCTTGTTCTTGAAGGCCGTGCCGCACAGCACCGGGGTGAGCTTCGCGGCGATCGTCGCGCGGCGGATGCCGGCGTAGAGCTGCTCGACCGTGGGCTCCTCGCCCTCCAGGTACAGCTCCATGATGTCGTCGTCGTTCTCGGCGAGCGTCTCGACCAGCTTGTCGTGCCACTCGCGCGCCTGCTCGGTGTGCGTGTCGGGGATGTCGACGGTGTCGTACATCTCGCCGAGCTTGGCCTCGGGGTTCCAGACCAGGGCCTTCATCGTCACCAGGTCGATGACGCCTTTGAAGTCGGCCTCGGCGCCGATCGGCAGCTGCAGCGGGAGCGGCGTCGCGTTCAGGCGGTTCTCGATCATGTCGACGCAGCGGTGGAACTCCGCGCCGACCCGGTCGAGCTTGTTGACGAAGCACATGCGGGGAACGCCGTACCGGTCGGCCTGACGCCACACCGTCTCGGACTGGGGCTCCACGCCGGCGACACCGTCGAACACCGCGACCGCGCCGTCGAGCACACGCAGGTTGCGCTCCACCTCAACGGTGAAGTCGACGTGCCCGGGGGTGTCGATGATGTTGATCGTGTGGTCGGCCTCGTCCACGGGCCAATGGCAGGTGGTGGCGGCGGAGGTGATGGTGATCCCCCGCTCCTGTTCCTGCTCCATCCAGTCCATGGTCGCGGCGCCGTCGTGGACCTCGCCGATCTTGTAGCTGATACCCGTGTAGTACAGGATCCGCTCGGTCGTCGTGGTCTTGCCCGCATCGATATGGGCCATGATCCCGATGTTGCGGACCCTGGCCAGGTCTACACCGGTTTTGGTAGCCACTTTCGTCCTCGCGTCGTCTCGTCGGTGCGATACCCGCCGGGGTTACCAGCGGTAGTGGGCGAAGGCCTTGTTGGACTCCGCCATCTTGTGCGTGTCCTCGCGCTTCTTCACAGACGCGCCGAGGCCGTTGCTGGCGTCGAGCAGCTCGTTCATCAGCCGCTCGGTCATGGTCGTCTCGCGGCGCTGCCGGGCGTACACCACCAGCCACCGCAGGGCGAGCGTGGTGCTACGCGACGGCCGCACCTCGACCGGGACCTGGTAGGTCGCGCCACCCACGCGGCGGCTGCGGACCTCCAGGGTCGGCTTGACGTTGTCGAGCGCGCGCTTCAGCGTGACGACCGGGTCGTTGCCGGTCTTCTCGCGCGCGCCCTCAAGGGCGTCGTAGACGATGTTCTGCGCGATCGAACGCTTGCCGTCCAGGAGAATCTTGTTGATGAGCGCGGTGACCAGCGGCGAGTTGTACACCGGGTCAGCGATCAGCTGGCGCTTGCCAGCGGTGCCCTTGCGCGGCATCAGCTCTTCTCCTTCTTCGCGCCGTACTTGCTCCGCGCCTGCTTGCGGTTGCGGACGCCTTGCGTGTCGAGCGAACCGCGGATGATCTTGTAGCGAACACCCGGGAGGTCCTTCACACGACCGCCGCGCACAAGCACGATCGAGTGCTCCTGCAGGTTGTGCCCGACACCGGGGATGTAGGCCGTGACCTCGATCCCACTCGTCAGCCGGACACGGGCGACCTTCCGAAGCGCGGAGTTCGGCTTCTTGGGCGTCGTCGTGTAGACGCGCGTGCAGACGCCCCGCCGCTGGGGGCTGTTCTGCAGCGCGGGCGTCTTGTTCTTGGTCACCTTGTCCGTCCGGCCCTTTCGGACCAGCTGCTGGATCGTGGGCACCGCGTCTCCGTCTTCTTCGTACCGAGCCGGTAAGTCTTAATGCTGCAATCCCAGCCTCAGGCGAGGCTGTGACCTGCCGGTTTCCCGACCTCTCCGACCCACGCGGTCGGGCGTGTCGCCACCTCACGGAGATACACCCGTGCGATGCCGTCACAGACCGCCCGGCCCATACAGGGCCGAATCAAGCCGGGGAGTGAGTCTCTACCATCCGGCGCGCCCCGGCGGCCGAAGACCACCAAGCCCACCAACGACGAGAAAGGCTCATTGGATGCGGCGCTGGGGCTGGCCTAACGGACCTCGCCGACGCACACGCATAGCGACCCGCACGCAGCGGGCACAAGTGAAGAGGTTACCGGCCGCCGCGCCATAGTGCAAAGTGAAGAGCGCACTACCGTGTCGCCGCCCTCCAGCGCAAGCCCGCAGAGGTCGGAGAGCCTTCTTCCCAGGACGTTCAACGGCGAAATGCCGACGGATGTTCCCACCGGTCTGGAGCGGGAACATCCGTCGGCATCATGTCCCACGCCCCCGCGGCTGGGGAAGACGTGGACCAGCTTTTACGCCATCCTCGGCCGTGGGCGTCCTGGACGTCTTAGAGGACGAAGGCGACCACCAGCACCGCGATGATGACCACGATGGCGATGGCGCCGCCGACGAGCAGGAGCATGTTCTTGTTGCCCTTGCCCTCTTCGGCCGCCCCGTAGCCGGGCTGCTGACCGTACTGCCCCTGCTGGCCGCCGTACTGCGCGGGCTGGCCGGGCTGACCAGGCTGACCGGGCTGGCCGTAGGCCTGCTGCTGGCCGAACTGCTGCTGCTCGCCGCCGCCGGGCTGGCCGAACTGCTGACCGTACCCCTGCTGCTGCGCCTGCTGCTGGCCGAAGTCCTGCTGCTGACCGTAGGGCTGCTGGCCGAACTGCTGCTGCTGTTCGCCGGGCTGGCCGCCGAACTGCTGCTCGGACTGACCGAACCCCCGCTGCTGCTCGGGCTGACCGAAGCCCTGCTGGGCCTGCTGCTCCGGCTGGCCGAAGCCCTGCTGCTGGGCCTGCTGCTCGGGCTGGCCGAAGCCCTGCTGCTGGGCCTGCTGACCCCACTGCTGCTGGCCCATGTCCATCCGGGTGTGCTCGCCCATGCCCTGGGACGGGTCGAACGCCTCGGTCGGACGCGCGTCCTCCACACCGCTCTCACCGGGCGGGCGGTACAGGTCCTCGGCCGGGTTGCCGGTCGGCTGCGAGCCGGCGCCGAAACCGGAGTCGGGCGGCGGCACCATCATCGTCCGCTCGGTGTCGACCTGGCCCGGCTGACCGGGCGGGCCGCCCGGCTGCGTCGGCTGCGTCGGCTGGACGCCGCCGGGCTGGGACGACTCGGGCGACCACGGCTCGGCCAGCGTCGGCGGCGCGGGCGGGATGCCGCCCGGCTGCGACGACTCCGGCGACCACGGATCCGGCGTGGACGGCGGCGCCGGCGCCTGCCACGGCTCGGCCGGGGGCTCCTGCCTGCGCTCGGGGCCGGTGGCGACCGGGATGTCTGTGCCGGGCGACCAGTGCAGCGTCGCTTGGTCGTCCACCACGGGCCGCTGGGGCTCCCCCTCCGGGGCGCCCGCGGACGGACCCGGGACGATCAGCGTGCGCTCGTCCTGTATCTGCTCGGGCTGCGGCGGGGCCTGCTCGGCGGGCGCACCGGGACCGGCCTCGGGCGGCGGGTACGCGCCGCCCTGACCACCGAACGGGGGCGGCCCGTACTGCTCCTGAGGCGCGCCGTGCATCGGCTGCTGCGGGTACCCGGGCTGCTGTGGCTGGTCGAACTGGGTCATCTGGTCGTACTGCGGCGCCTGGTCGTACTGCGGCGCCTGGGGCGCCTGGCCGTACTGCGGCTGCTCCGGCTGCCCGTACGGGGGCTGCTCGGGCGGCTGGCCGTAGCCGGGCTGGGGCTGGCCGTAGGGCTGCTGTTCTCCCGGCGGCGGGTACTGCTCCTGGGGCGGGTATCCACCCGGACCGGAAGGCGCGCCGTACGGCATCTGCCCCGCGGGCTGCTGCCCGTACGGAGGCTGCTCCTGCGGACCGCCGTACTGCCCGCCGGGCGGCGCCGGGGGCTGCTCGCCGTACTGCTGCATCGGCTGCTCGACCATCGTGGGGGGCGGCGGAGGCGGCGACGGCCGTCCCTCCTCGCGGGGCTCCTGCTGCGGTTCCGGCGGCGTCGCGGCCCCGGCGTTGCCGCCCAGCTGTGGAGCCCCGAACACCACGGTGCGGTCGCCCAGCGGCCGCGCGGGGGGCTCCTGCCCCTCCGGCGGCGTGGGCCGGCCCTCGTCCTCCGGCAACGGCCGCTGCGGTCCCTGCGTGCCGTCATTCTCGGTCATCGTCGGGCTCCTTCAGCGCCGTCGTCCCGGGGCCTCCTCGGCTCCCGGAAGTTCGGAGGCGCGCGGCGCATAACACGGCCTCCGAACCTTGTCACCCATGTCCCCACGTGGCCGTCTCACCATGCGTGGGCGTTCTCGTCCCCAGCCTGCCCCGATTTCCTGTGGTATCGCAAATCACCACCCCTGTAGACGCAGAACGCCCCCGGGACGTTCAGTCCGGGGGCGCCGGCTTCTGCTCTTGGTCAGGAATGCCCGAGAACCGGGTGCGGCCGGTAGGGCGCCTCCAGGCGCGTGACCTCCTCGTCGTCCAGCTTCAGGGTCTCCAACGCGACCGCGTCCTCTATATGGGTGAGTTTCGTCGCGCCAACGATCGGGGCGGTCACCCCCGGCCGTCCGATGAGCCAGGCGAGCGCCACCTGCGCCGGCGGGACGCCCCGCTCCTTCGCGACCTCACGGACGGCGTCGACGACGTCGAAGTCGGCGTCCGAGTAGAGGGCGTCCCCGAACGCGTCGTTCCGGGACCGGACGGTCTTGCGCTCGCCGTCCCTCTCCCGGTTGCCGGCGAGCAGCCCGCGGGCCAGCGGGCTCCACGGAAGCAGCCCCACGCCCTGGTCGGCGCACAGCGGGTTCATCTCCCGCTCCTCCTCGCGGTAGACGAGGTTGTAGTGGTTCACTTCATGCAGGTACAACCACGGAGGTAGTAGTGACCTCGTCCGCCTCACTGATCCCGGTCGTCTCCTACGCTCGCATCTCTGCCGACATCCGGCGGGACTCCCACGGCGTCAAGGATCAGCACAAGGCCAACCGAGAGACGGCGGCGCGCTACGGGTGGACGGTGGTCCACGAGTTCACCGACAACGACAGATCGGCGGCCAAGTTCAGCGTCGTCCGCGACGACTTCGAATCGATGTTGACCGCGCTGCGGGCGGGCCGTCTCGCTGACGGCACCCGTATAGAAGGTGTGGTGATCCTGGCTGAGGATCGTCTAGCGCGTCGGCCTGGCGACTACGAACGGTTCGTGGAGGCGTTCACCTTCCGAGACGATCGGGTGTTCGCGGACCAGCGCGGGCCGAAGGATCTCTACAGCGAGGACGTAGAGAGCATGGGTCTGTTCGGTGCGGTCATCTCCAAGATGGAGGTGCGCAAGATGCAGCGTCGTATGCGGCGGTCGCATCGGGCTCGTGCGGAGGAGGGGCGGCCGGTCGGCGGGCCTCGTCCGTTCGGCTGGAAGGACGACCGGCTGACCCTGGAACCGCGAGAAGCCGAGTTGCTGGCGCAGGCGGTCAAGGACTTCTTGAGCGGCCGGTCGCTGCACTCGATCGTCATGGACTGGCAAGAGCGGGGCGTGAAGACGGCGCGCGGCAACGACTGGAGTGTTCGGTCTCTCAAGGTCGCACTGTCCAGTCCTCGGATCTGCGGTTGGCGTGAGATCGCGGGCGAACTGGTTCGGGGGCCGGACGGCGCTCCGGTGCAAGGCCTGTGGGAACCGGTCGCCAGCTCTGAGCAGTGGGCGGCCGTCCGGGCGATCTTCGAGGGGCGTAAGGGACACTTCGTCGGCCGTGACATGAAGGTCGGGCGGGCGCATCCTGCCGACTACCGGGACCACACCTATCTACTGTCGGGCATCCTGCGCTGCGGTCGGCGGCTCCCGGACGGCACGATGTGCAACACGCCTCTTCGCTGCAACGGTCCGAAGGATGCGGGTCACCACACCTACACCTGCCTGAGCCGTGCTGAGGGTGGCTGCGGTGGCGTCTCCCGGCGCGGTGACCTGGTGGACATGTTCGTCTCTGAGGCGGTGTTGGCCAAGCTCGAAGAGGCGTCGTCCTCCTCCGGCCCTCAAGACACCGAGTGGCCAAAGGCCGGTGAGCTGAAGGACGTCGAAGAACAGCTAGACGAGCTGACCCGCCAGTGGAACGCACGCCAGATCACCAATGACTTCTTCTTCAAGCTGGTCCCAGGGCTGGAGCAGACGATCAACCGCCTGCGCGGGGAGAAGAACAAGCATGAGGCCAGCATCGCGGCGAAAGCGGCGCAGCAGGAGACAAGCGCCTCCGAGGTGCGGCGTCGGTGGTACCTGCCAGAGGAGGAGGGCGGGTTTCCGATCTCGGTGAAGCGGACCTACATCCGCTCGGCCGTGCACGCGGTGATCATGTACCCGGCGGGCAAGGGCAACAAGAAGTTCGACCCCGACCTACTTGACCCGGTTTGGCGCAACTGACAGCGCGCCGACGTCGGCAAACGAGCCTCGCATCATCGGTGCGGGGCTCGTCTGTTGTTAGGCGGCGTAGGCGTTCAGCACCTCGCGGACTTCGGGGATGTCGCCGTATGGCTCCAGCTTGGTCAGGACGACGCGGTTTCGCTGGGCCGTCCGGTCGCTGGCGAAGTCGACAGAGAGGTCGAGCATCTGCCGCGCGGTCTTGGCGGCCTCCTCCGGCTCGTTCGCGTCCACCAGGGCGACGGCTAGCCACGAGAGGTAGAGGGCGAGTTCCCGCGTGTGCGTGGAGTCGTACCGGCTGAGAACCTCTTGCAGGAGGGGGACGGCGCGCAACGGCTTGCGGAGTTCGGTGTAGACGCGGGCGTCCATCACGTCGAGTTCCTCGGGCGAGACCCAATACGCCCAGTCCGGCGACTCCTGCGAGTCCTCGTCGGCCATCGCCTCGTGTGCCTCCGAGAGTGCGCGCATGGCCGCTTGGGCGTTGCCCGTCTTAGCGTGCGCCCATGCGACTCGATCCAGGTAGAGCGCGCGGGCCTTGGCTGGTGCGTCGGCCCCTGCTTCCTCCAGTGCCGCACGGGCAAGGCTGACGCCTTCGCCTTCGTGGTCGGTGTTGGAGAGTTGATAGGCCAGACTGCCCGCGAGGTTGCCGACGAGCGCTCGGTCTCCGGCTTCCCTGGCGGCCGAGACTCCGAGCCGGTAAGCGCGGGCGGCTTGGTCGTGCTCGCCTGCGTCGCTGGCAATCCATCCCGTGATCTGGGCTATCTCTCCGATGCTGCTGAGAAGCGAACGGCCCGTCTCCTCGGAATGTGTCGTCTCCCGGTAGAGCCGGACGGCTCCGTCCAGTTCCCTGAGCGCGGGGGCGAGTAGGTCACCTCCGGCTATGACGTCGTCGGCGAGTCTTAGGCTGTGCGCCCGGTCGGCAAGGGCGGCGGCCGTGGTGGCTCCAACCTGGCGGCCTGCGGTGCTCGCCAGTGGCCCAAGATCCACACTGTCGGGCAGGAAGTAGGCGAGTGCCTCGGCTGGGCTGCGCAACTCTGTGCCGATGTCCTCGCCTCGGGCATGGGCTGCTGCCCGTTCAAGGGTGTCTATGGGCACACTCAGGGCCGTCGCTAGGGCGGGGAGCCACACATCAGGAACGCGCTCGCCGCGTTCCCATCGGCTGATCTCGTGGCGCGTCACAGATGCGGTCCCAGAGATGCGACAGAGCGTCTCTGCTAGTTGCCGCTGGCTCTGTCCCGCGTCTCGGCGCAACCGTGCGAGGTACGCGCCGAACCTCTTGCGCTTCGCATCGCCCACGCTGGCCCCCTCCCTGCCTCC
>NZ_SMKK01000100.1 GCF_004348425.1 Actinomadura sp. 7K507 | reverse complement strand
GGTTCGGAGGCGGCGGGTTCGGCGGCCTCGGGGACGGGCCTCGGCTCCGGAACCTCCACCTCCGGCGCCGCCGGGCGAGCGCCGTTCGTACCGGTCTCCGGCTCGGGCTCCGGAGCCGGATCCGGCCCCCGCCAGGAAGCCGAGATCGTCTCCGCGGCGCGTTCCGGGTCGGCCTGCTCCTGGCCGACGAGGCGGGTGAGGAGCTGCCGCGCCGTCGGCCGGCCGCGCGGGTCCTTGCCGAGCGCGGCGGCGACGATCTCGCGCAGCCGCGGGTCGAGGCCGGTGAGGTCCGGCTCCTCGGTGCCGATGCGGTGGAACGTCTCCGCGACCGTCTTGCCCTGGAACGGGGAGCGCCCCGTCCCGGCGCAGGCGACGACGCAGCCCCACGAGAACACGTCCGACGCCTGCTCGACCGGCTCGCCCCGCAGCACCTCGGGCGCGATGTAGGCGGGCGTCCCGACGAACTGGCCGGTGCGGGTGGGGCCGCCGGGAGCGTCGAGGGCGCGGGCGATGCCGAAGTCGATGACGCGCGGTCCGGTGGAGGACAGCAGGACGTTGGCGGGCTTGAGGTCGCGGTGGACGATCCCGGCGCCGTGGATGGCGGCGAGCGCGGTGGCGACGCCGACCGCGAGGCCCTCCAGGTCCGACCCGGGCAGCGGACCGCGCTCGGCGACGGCCTTCTCCAGGCTCGGCCCGTCGATGTACTCGGTGACGATGTAGGGCGGGTCCTGGTCGAGTTCGGCGTCCAGGACGGGCGCGGTGCAGAACCGGTGGACGCGCCGCGCGGCGGTCACCTCGCGGCGGAACCGGGCGAGGAACGCGGCCTCCCCGGCGAGCTCCCGGTTGACGACCTTCACCGCGACCCGGCGGCCGTCCGGCTCGGCGCCGAGGTAGACGGTGCCCATGCCGCCGCGGCCGAGGCGCCCGAGCAGGCGGTAGGGCCCGAGGACGCGGGGTTCGTCCTGGTCCAGCGGCACGGCTGCGGTCGTCGTCATGGGGGCGGCGCTCCTCGGTGATCGTCTGTCCCGGCCCACCCTAAGGGAGCCGGGAATCACCGGTGCGCGATCAGGGGATCAGCAGCAGCTTGCCCGTGCTCCGCCTCGCCTCCAGGTCGGCGTGCGCCGCGGCGGCCTCGCCGAGGTCGTAGCGGTGCCCGACATGGATCCGCACGTCGCCCGACTCCACCCATCCGTAGGCCGCGGCGGCGCGCTCCAGCAGTTCCTCGCGGGCCTCGGTGAAGTGGTTGAGCGACGGGCGAGTGAGGTACACCGAACCGGCCGCGTTGAGCCGCTGCGGGTCGAACGGCGGTACCGGCCCGCCGGCCGCCCCGTACAGCGCGAGGACGCCGCGCCGGCGCAGGCTCGCCAGGCTCCCGTCGAACGTGGGCGCCCCGACACCGTCGTACACGGCCGCGACGCCCTCGCCGCCGGTCAGCTCACGCACCTTCTCGGGGAAGTCGTCGTAGTTCATCGTGACGTCCGCGCCCGCTTCCTTGGCGAGCTGCTCCTTCTCCGGCGTGGACGCCGTCCCGATGACCCTGGCGCCTAGGGCCTTGGCCGCCTGGGTGAGCAGCAGGCCCATCCCGCCCGCCGCCGCATGCACGAGGACGGTGTCGCCCGCCTGGATCGGGTACGTCGATCGCGTCAGGTAGTGCGTCGTCATGCCCTGCAGAAGCGACGCCGCCGCGTCCTCCAGCGCGACGCCGTCCGGGACGGGGACGACCTTGCTCGCCGGGAGGGCGGCCCGCGCGGCGTAGGCGCCCTGCACGTTGGCCCAGGCAACGCGGTCGCCGGCGGAGAACTCCGTGACGCCCTCGCCGGCCGCCGCGACCGTTCCCGCCGCCTCGACGCCCGGCGTGTACGGGAGGTCCTGGCGGTAGGCGCCGGTCCGGAAGTACACGTCGATGAAGTTGACGCCCGCCGCCGCCACGTCGACCAGCACCTCCCCGGGGCCCGGCTCGGGGTCGGGACGTTCCCCGGCCACCAGGACCTCGGGGCCGCCGTTCTCGGTGATGACGATCGCGCGCATGTCGTCCTCTCTGCCGCTCTTATGCCGATGTGCCGCTCGGATACCGAAGGGAACTCCGGTGCCCCCGAGGCCATTTCACCACCGCCGGGTCGTTCACACCCAGTCGCGCATCGTCCGGGCGACGAGTGTGAGTGCCTCGTCCACGCGGGACGCGACCGTCCCGGGGTCCCAGATGTCGCGCCGTGCGCAGTCCTCGAACGCGACCTTGACCGACGAGAGGTAGAACGCGACGACGATCCGCGGCCGCAGGTCGTTCTCCACGTCGACGCCCTCGCGCCGCGCTATCTCGGCGGCGAGCGCCTCCGCCGACGCCGAGTGGCGCGCCATCTGCGCCGCCATCAGCGAGGGCGTCCTCTCGATGACCTTCCGGACGCGGCGGAACCGGACGCTGTCGGCGGGGGCGCCGTCGGCGATCGTCCGCAGCACCACGCGCATCGACTCCAGCAGCGCGGTGTAGGGCCTTTCGCCGGGCGGGCGCTCCGCCAGCGCCTCCTTCAGGATCTCGTCGTGCTCGGCGAGGAAGCTCGTGACGACGTCCTCCTTGGTGGCGAAGTAGCGGAAGAACGTCCGCTGCGACACCTCCACCGCCGCCACGATCTCGTCGATCGTCGTCGCCTCGTACCCCTGGGAGAGGAACAGGTCCAGTGCCGCGTCGACGAGCGCCGTCCGGGTCCGCTGTTTCTTGCGTTCGCGGAGCCCGGCCAGGGCGCGTGGCGGCGCGGGCGCCTTGTCGTGTGCGGGGCCCGCGTGCGCGGGACCGGCGTGGGTGGGGCCTGACGGGTCGCCGGCGGGGACGGCGCTCATCGGCTCGCTCCTTCTGTCCGCGTGACGGCGGGCGCTGAACGCCCGTCTCACAGAGGCTTCTATCACGGACCGGGCCTCCGCATGCGCACCGGATTTTACCCGGCCGGATGACGGTCGGCCGCGATTGGCGCACGTGAGCACGGCGGGTCGGACCTCCCCTCCCGGACCATCCCCCGGCGGATCGCCGAACAGTCGTCCCACTCTCCGGGTTCTCGCTGCGCAGCCGCGGGTTTCGGGTCATGCTGAAGGCCGGTCACCAGTTGTCGCCGGATGATCGCCCCAGGTGGTCGGCCGGCGGTCCGGACCCATGCTGAGGGCGGCTGATGTGTCTGTAGTGAGTGGGCGGGAGATCGCCGAGGGGCGCCGGCGTCACCTCGCGGCGCTCGCGAACGAGGTCGAGGCGCGGGGCCTGTCCTGGCGGTTCGCCGGTCCCGGGGAATCCCTGCTGAGCGTGACGGGCCCGCGGTCCCGGCGCCAGGTCATGGTCGTCGCCACCCTGGCCGGCGACGGCTGGTACTACCTCTGGCCGGGTGGCGGCATGGCCGACGTCGCCGAGGCCTCCGGCGTGGCCGACCGCCTGACCCGATTGCTGGGGTAGCCGCCCCGCCTTGCCCTCTCACCGGCCGGGTCTCTAGACTCGGGTGCGAACGTTTGTTCGAACGTCCGCATGCTCTTCCCCCGTGCGGTGCGCACGAGGGGGAGGCAGATGACACGCGTGTTCGGCGACCCGGTGGACGTCTGGGTGAGCGACGGACGTCCCGTCCGGTTCGTCTGGCGTGGCCGGCTCTACACCGTCCGGCGGGTGCTGGAGCACTGGGTCACGACCCGTGACTGGTGGCGGGAGCAGCGGCCCGACGGCGAGGCCACCGGCGAGCGGGAGTTCTGGCGGGTCGAGGCGACCCCGGACAGGGAGATCGGCGTCTACGAGCTGCGTTATGACGTGGCGGGTGACAGCTGGCTGCTCTCCCGGGTATGGGACTGACGTGCACATTCATGTCGCTTCGGGCTTTTCGCTCCGATACGGGGTCGCGCCGCCCGCCGCCCTGGCCGAGCGCGCGGCGGGCCTCGGCATGGAGACGCTCGCATTGACCGACCGCGACGGGCTGTACGGCGCGGTCCGTCACGTCCGGTCATGCCAGGACGCGGGGATCGGGGCCGTCGTCGGCGCCGACCTCAAGGTCGCGTCCACGGGCGAGGAACGGATCGTGGTGCTCGCCGAGGGCCGCGCCGGGTGGCGGTCGCTCTGCCGCCTGGTGACGGCGGCGCACGCGGCGGGCGAGCGCGGGAACCCGGTGGTGACGCGGCAGATCGTCGGTGAGCACGCCGAGGGCCTGATCGTGCTGCTCGGGCCGTGGTCGGACGTCGGCCGGGCCATCACCGGGCGGCGGCCCGACCTGGCGGCGCGGCTCCTGGACGAGTGGCGCGCGACGGCCGAGACCGTGCTCGAGATCGTCGACCACCACGGAAAGGGGGAGGGGCACCGGGCGGCCCGGATGCTCGCCCTCGCCCGCGAGGCCGGCGTGCCCGCGGTGCTGGGAAACGCCGTCCGGTACCTGGAGCCGGCCGATCACCCGGTCGCGCAGGTGCTGGACGTGACGCGCCGGCTCGTCCCGCTGGACCGGCGGCACCTCGACGACCTCACGGGGCACGCCTACCTGAAGTCCGTCCCGGAGATGCGCCGGGTCGCGGAGCTGAGCTGCGGCCCGGACGAGGCGGACGCGCTGCTGGCCGCCACCCGGCGGCTCTCCGAACGCTGCGTCCTGGACCCGGGCCGCGACCTCGGCATGGACGACGTCCACCTGCCCGCCGTCCCGGGCGACCCGTACGCCAGGCTCGTCGCCCGCTGCGCGGCCGGGATGACCCGGCGCGGGCTCGGCACCTCGTGGCGGGCGGCCGTCCGCCTCGACGACGAGCTCGGCGTGATCGCCCGCAAGGGACTGGCCTCCTACTTCCTCACGGTCGCCGACGCCGCCGCGCTGATCAGGTCGCGCGGCATCCGGTGCGCGATCCGCGGCTCGGGCGCCGGCAGCCTGGTCAACTACCTGCTCGGCATCGGGGACCTCGACCCGCTGCGGCACGACCTGCTCATGGAGCGGTTCCTCGCCGACAGCCGCGAGGGCCTGCCCGACATCGACCTGGACGTGGAGTCCGCCCGCCGGCTGGAGGCCTACGAGGCCCTGTTCGACCGGTTCGGCGCCGACGCCACGGCGTGCGTGTCGATGATGGAGACCTACCGGGCGCGCAGCGCGATCCGCGACGTCGGCAACGCCGTCGGCCTGCCGCCGCTGGAGATCGACGCGATCGCCAAGGCGTTCCCGCAGATCAGGGCGAGCCAGATCCGCACCGCGCTGCACGACCTGCCCGAACTGCGGCAGAGCAACCTGGCGGCCGGGCGCCTGGAGGTGCTGTTCCGCATCGCCGAGCGCCTGGACGGGCTGCCCCGCCACATCGCCATGCACCCGTGCGGCGTCCTGCTGTCCAACCCGGCCCTGCACGACCGGACGCCGGTCGAGCGCGCCGCGACCGGATTCCCGATGAGCCAGTTCGACAAGGACGACGTGGAAGCGATGGGGCTGCTCAAGCTCGACGTCATCGGCGTCCGGATGCAGTCGGCGATGGCGCACGCGGTGGCAGAAGTAGCACGAGCGACGGGGGAGCGGATCGCGCTGGAGGACGTCCCGCGCGACGATCCCGCGACCTACGAGCTGGTCCGGACGTCCCGGACGCTCGGCTGCTTCCAGATCGAGTCGCCGGGGCAGCGGGAACTGCTCGGCAAGCTCCAGCCGCGCGACCTGGACGACCTCGTCATCGACATCTCGCTGTTCCGTCCGGGCCCGGTCAACTCCGACATGGTGACGCCATTCCTGGAGTCGCGTGCCGGGACGAGGGAGCCCGCCTACCCGCATCCCGACCTCGAACCGGTGCTGCGGGAGAGCCTCGGCGTGATCGTCTTCCACGAGCAGGTGCTGCGCGTCTTCGACGTGATGACCGGCTGCGGCCTCTCGAAGGCGGAGGCGGCGCGGCGGAGCCTGAACCACGAACGGGGGCAGGCCGTGGTCGGCGCCTGGTTCCGGGAGCACGCCCTGGCCCGGGGCTATGACGAGCCGGTCGTCGAACGGGTCTGGCGGATGCTGACCGCGTTCGGCGCGTTCGGCTTCTGCAAGGCGCACGCCGCGTCGTTCGCGCTGCCCACCTACCAGTCGGCATGGCTGAAACGGCACCACACCGCCGCGTTCTACGCCGGCGTCCTCACCCACGACCCCGGCATGTACCCCAAGCGGGTCATTCTCGACGACGCACGGCATTTCGGCGTCCCGATCCTTCCCCTGGACGTCAACCGCTCCGCCGCGCACTGGCACGCCGAGCCCGTCCCGGTGTCCGTCTCAGGGGGCGGCCCGGCCGGTATCCGGGTCGCGTTGAGCGAGGTCAGGGGCATCAACGACACCGAGGTCGCCGCGATCGTCGGCGAGCGCCCGTACGTGTCGCTGACCGACTTCTGGCGCCGCGCCAAGGTCTCCAGGCCGACCACCGAGCGGCTCGTCCTGGCCGGGGCGTTCGACGGCGTCTACGCGCCGGACGGGGTGCCCCGCCGCGACCTGCTCTGCCGGGTGGGCGCCCTGCACCGCGCCACCGCCCGCGCCCCGCTCGTCGAAGGCCAACTCCCCTTGGGCCACGAGGACGGGGACGGCGCTCTGGAGCTCGAACTCGCCGACGACATCCCGCCGGGCGAACTTCCTCCGATGACGCCCGCCGAGGTCGTCGAGGCGGAGCTGGACATCCTCGGCATGGACGTCAGCCGGCACGTCCTGACCTTCTACGCCGGGATCCTCGCGGTCCTGGGCGTCGTCCGGGCCGCCGACCTCGCGGGACGCCCCGACGGAAGCGAGGTCCTGGTCGCCGGCGTCAAGGTCGCCACGCAGACCCCGGCGGTCAGGTCCGGCCAGCGCGTCATCTTCGCCACGCTGGACGACGCGACCGGCCCCGTCGACCTCACGTTCTTCGAGTCGGTGCAGGACAGGTGCGCCGCCACCGTCTTCGGCTCGTGGCTCCTCGTCGCCCGCGGCCGCGTCCGCCGCGCCGGGGCCCGCGCCGTCTCGATCACCGCGAACGCCTGCTGGGACCTGAACACCCTGCATGAGGAATGGCGCCGGGGAGGCCCGGACGCCGTCCGCGCCGCGATGGCGGCCCCCGGCCCGCGAGGCGGCCCGGTCGGGCACCGCGTCGTCCACCCCACCGGCTTCGCGATGTCCCCGTACTCGGACATCGGCCATGCCGGCCCGGCCATCAAGCGCCCCCCGAGAGCCGCCCTCTGGCACACCAGCCAGGGCAGCTCAGGCCCAACCGCGGGCTAGCTCTCCGGGGGCCACCTGGAGCCTGGTGATCTGGAAGACGGTCGCCATGCAGAGGGTGGCGGCGATGGCCTGGAAGGCCGCGGCGGCGACGCCGACGTGGATGTCGAAGCGGGCGTCGGCGAGCGTGTCGACGTTGCCGTGGGCGAACGCGTAGGCGAGCAGGACGCCGAGGACGGCGCAGGCCCACCAGGCGGCGACGACGAGGCCCGCGGCCTGGCGTTCGGCCGTCCGGTACCGGCCACTGTTGACCCAGACCTCGTAGACCAGCCGCGGGGGAAGCCACAGGTTGACGACCGGGCAGAACCAGCCGAAAAGGACCCAGCCCCGGTGGTACTGGTGCGGGCCGGGCGACTGCGCGTAGGCGCGCCACAGCCAGATGAGGTACAGCACGCCGGTGACCGCGCCCATGATCATGCTGATCGAGAACAGCTCCGTGTAGGGGCCGATGGCCTTGCCGGTGGCCGCCGCGTCATAGGTGCCGTGCGTGGCGTTGCGGAGCGGGTCGGAGAACCGGAGCAGGCTGAACCCGGAACCGAGCGCGACGAACGCGTTGAAGCCGAGGAGCATGAACACCGCGACGCCGACCGCGCGGAAGTCGCGGCGCCTCGCCCAGGCGCCGCACGCGGGGCACCGGGCGACTTCGGTCGGGATGATGTCGCCGCACAGCGCACACGGCATGGTTCACCTCCGACGGGTTTGCGGTCCGCTGTCTTGGATACTACGTACCTTTGACTTGCGCGGCCCAATGCGGGTTCGCAACCGCACGCGGATAATCGCGGCCCCGGACGCGGGGCGGGCGGGGGTCACGTCCGTCCCGCGTCCGGTTCAGATCTGGAAGACGAGCCGGGTGGCGCCGAGCGTCGCGGCGGCGGTGAGGGCGGCCCAGGCGGCGAGGCGGCCGAGCCCGCCGGTGGCCAGCAGCCGTTCCGGGCGGAAACCGGTCACCAGCAGCAGCGCCCACCATTCGGCGGTCACCGCGATCGTCGCGTGCAGCGACCCGAAGCCGATGAGCGAGAACAGCAGGACGATGCCGGCGGCCGTCGCGGTGTGCGCGAACAGCGCCGGGCCGCGGGCGGGCCCGTGGACGCTTCTGCGCAGTCCCGCGAGGACGGCGCCCCATCCGACGGCGCACAGCACCCAGACGGCGAGGACCGTCACGGGCAGGCCGTTCAGCGACTCCGGTGCCAGCGCCTCGTCCTTCCCCCCGTTCCCTGCCGGATGGTCACGAAGTGAATTCTGTCAGCATTCCCGGCCATAGCTCCCCGGGGGCCCGCTATCGCTCGTCCGTGCCCGCTCGCCGATCTTCCGATCCGGCCTGAACGCCGGATCGCACGGGGACGTCCTCGCGGTGCGGAATGGCCGGTCGAATAAAGGTTCGAGAATGTCAGAGGTGCCGCGTAGCGTTGACCTTGTGATTCGGGCGACACCCGGGAACAGGAGTCGAACCGGGTGGCTTGTAATGACGTACGTAGGGGTATGTGACTGACGGTGGCTTCCGCGACGGAGCGGCCCACCGGGCTAAGGAAGGGGTGTTGGCAGTGAGTGCAGCGACCGGCACGTTCCATCTCTCCCACCCGCGGCTTGACGGGCCCGCCGAGCGGACCGTCGTCGAGCCGTGGCTCACCGAACTTCCCCACGCGATGCTGAACGCCTACGCCGAGACCGCGCCCGTACTGGCCGCGGTCGAGGCGCTGCCCATGCGGCCGACCCCGTCCACCCGGCCCGTGCCCGCCCGCGTCGCCGTGGCGGCCTGACCGACGACGAGCGAAGGGGACCGAGCGGCCTCGGTCCCCTTTCTCTTGCGCCTGACGTCTTCCCCTGAACCTGGTGTCTCGAATGCTGATACGAGGTTCCCGGAATATGAGAAGCAGTCGTAGGGTGAGGCCACCGGACAGAGAGAGGTGATCCCGATGTCCTCCGCCTACACCCACGGCCACCACGCGAGCGTGCTGAGCGCCCACCAGTGGCGCACGGTCGACAACTCCGCCGCCTACCTGACCGGGCATCTGCGCGCGGGGCTCTCGATTCTGGACGTGGGCTGCGGCCCCGGGACGATCACCGCCGGACTGGCCGAACGAGTGGCCCCGGGCCCGGTCGTCGCCGCCGACTCCGCCGAGACCGTCCTGGACGAGGCCCGCAGGAACACCGCCGGCCTGGACAACATCGACTTCGCCGTCGCCGACGTCCACGCACTGGACTACGCCGACGGCACGTTCGACGTCGTCCACGCCCACCAGGTCCTGCAGCACGTCGCCGACCCCGTCCAGGCCCTCCGCGAGATGCGCCGCGTCACCAGGGCAGGCGGCGTCGTCGCCGCACGCGACGCCGACTTCGGCGCCATGATCTGGTACCCGGACCCGCCCGGCATGGACGCCTGGCTGCCGATCTACTACAAGGTCGCCCGCGGCAACGGAGGCGAACCCGACGCCGGCCGCCGCCTGGTCTCCTGGGCTCGCGCCGCCGGATTCACCGGCGTCACCGCCTCCTCCTCGTCCTGGTGCTACTCCACCCCGGAGGAACGCGAATGGTGGAGCGAATCATGGGGCGGCCGCATGATCAGGTCGGCCATCGCCGACCAGGCGGTGGCGGGCGGCCACGCGACCCGCGAAGAACTCCAGCGCGTCTACGCGGGCTGGAAGGAATGGGCCGCCGCCGAAGACGGCTGGTACTCGGTCACCCACGGCGAGATCATCTGCCGCGCCTGAGCGGCTGGACCTTTTCATCCGGCCTGTCCCGGTACCGGCACCTGGTGCGACCACCGAGGACGAATACCGTTCGCTAAGAGTCCGCTGCGTCACCTGCGGCCGGCGCGTCCACCGCTTCCGCGGTGTCCGGGGGTGGGCGGTCCTCGGCCAGTACGGACGCGACGCGGTACACGACGGCGACGAGGGGGACGGCGACGACGGCCCCGGCGATGCCGGCGGCCAGCGTTCCGGCGGCGACGGCGACCACGACCACCACCGGGTGCAGGTGCAGCGTCCGGCCCATGATCAGCGGTTGCAGCAGGTGGCTCTCGGCCTGCTGGACGGCGACGACCGCGGCCAGCACCAGCAGCGCGTCCGTCAGCCCCCCGCTGACGAACGCGATGAGGACGGCCGCGGCGCCCGCGAGGACCGCCCCGATGATCGGGACGAACGCGGCGATGAACGTCAGCAGCGTCAGCGGCAGGGCGAACGGAACCCCGATCAGTACGAGCGCCAGGCCGATGCCGAGGGCGTCCGCCAGCGCGACCAGGATGATCCCGTGCACGTACTGCCCGAGCGCCCGCCACCCCGCGTGTCCCGCGACGTCGACCTTCGGGCGGCGCCGCTCGGGCACGAGGCGCAGCACCCACTCCCACATGCTCCTTCCGTCCTTCAGCATGAAGAACAGCAGGAACAGCGCGATCAGCACCGCGGCGCCCACCCGCGTCGCCATGCTCGCACTCGCCACCGGGTCGGGCGACCCCCGCCGCAGGGCGCTGATCAGCCCGTCGATCACGTTGTCGAGCTGCTGGTCGCTGATCGGCAGCGTGTTCACGATCTGCCGCTGGGCCCGCTCCAGCCCCTCGGTCAGGCTCTCGCGCATCTCGTTCCACTGGGCGGCCACCTGGTTGCCGACCAGCGCGATCGACCCGCCGACGGCGACGAGGACGGTCAGCAGCCCGGCGAGCGCGGCGACCCAGGACGGTGCCCGCAGCCGCCGCACCTGCCGCGCGACCGGCGACACCAGCGCGGTCAGCAGCAGCGCGGAGATCACCGCCATCACCAGCGACGCGACCTTCAGGGCGAGGTACACGAGGACGCCGAGGGCCGCCATGATGACGAGAAAGCACGCGGCCACCGCCGCGGTGTTGCGCAACGCGGCCGGAACGGCGTCGAACCCCTGCCCGGATTTCACGCGCCGCACCTACCCCCACACCCGCCTGGCAATCGCTCAGGGCGCGCCTGGAGGGGCCCGCTGCGGTTCGGCTAGACGGAGCAGGGCAGGTGCTTGATGCCGTTGAGGAAGTTCGAGCGCAGCCGGTCGGGTTTCCCAGCGGCGTGGACGCCGGGTGCGCGGGCCAGCAGCTCCCGGAAGATGGCGGTGATCTCGCTCCTGGCCAGGTGCGCGCCGAGGCAGTAGTGCGGCCCGGGGGCGCCGAAGCCGAGGTGCGGGTTGGGCGAGCGGGTGATGTCGAACCGGTCAGGGGCGTCGAACACCGTCTCGTCCCGGTTGGCCGACCAGTAGTACAGGAGCAGCTTGTCGCCCTTGCCGAAGCGCCGGCCGTTCAGCTCGCAGTCCCGGGTCGCGGTGCGCCTCATGTAGATGATCGGCGACGCGACGCGGACGATCTCCTCGGTGGCGGTGGCCGCGTACCGCTCGAAGTCGCCGGCCCAGAGCCGCTTCTGGTCCGGGTGCTCGGTGAGCAGGACAAGCCCGTGTGAGATGGCGGTGCGGGTGGTCTCGTTGCCGGCCTGCAGCAGGATGCCGAAGAAGGAGCCGAGTTCCCGCGGGGTCAGGCTCTCGCCGTCGATGTTGGCGTTGACCAGCTTGGACGCGAGGTCGCCGGCGGGGTTCTCGATCCGTTCGGCGGCGAGTTCCTTGACCAGGCCGGACAGCTCGGCCGCGGCGGTGAGGATGGTGACGGCCGGGTTCTCCTCCGGGGTGTACTCGCTGTCGCCCGCCCCGAGAATGATGTTGGTGCGCTCGGCGACGAACCGGTGCCGGCTCTCCGGCAGGCCCATCATCCGGCAGATGATGGTCAGCGGCAGCCGCTCGGCGACCTCGGTGACGAAGTCGCACGGGCCGCGCTCCAGCAGCTCGTCCACGATCTCGGCGGCGACCTGCCGGATCTGCTCCTCCAGCTGCGCGATCATGCCGGGGGTGAACGCCCGCGAGACGATCCGGCGCAGCCGGGCGTGCCGCGGATCGTCCATGTTGATCATCGAGTCGAAGAACTCGACCGACTCGGGCGGCCGCTCGAACACCATGATGCCTTCGGCGTTGGAGAAGTCGCCCGGCCTCCGGCTGGCCTCGACGACGTCGGCGTACCGGGTCACCGCGTAGAACCCCGGGCCATGCCTGGCCCACGGGACGTGCGGTTCCTCGAAGAAGGCGAACGGCCTCTCGCGCCGCAGCACCTCGAACGCCGCCGCGCGCTCGGTGTACGGGGCGGCCCAGAAGCCGCCCTGGGACAGGTCGATGTCGGCCAGGCCGGTCACATCGCCTCCTCGCATCTCGGGGCCTTGTCGGAGCGGAGCTTGCGGGTCGGGGCTGAGCTTTGCAGGTCAGAGTTTGCGGGCGACGCCCGCGTATGCCGGGATCCGGCCGCCGTAACCCGGTGCCTCCTCGGCCGGCCCGCCGCGCCCGCCGCCGAGCCGTACCACCGTCGAGTCGTCCGGGACGGGTTCGTCGGGGCGCCAGTCGGTGAGCCACACCAGCCCCGGATCGACCAGGCCGTACCCCTTGAACAGATCCTCGGTCTCCTGGTGGGTGCGCAGGTGGACGGGGGTGGCGGTGCGGCGGTAGATCTCCTCGGCCCTGGCGGTCTCCTCCGGGCGGGCCTTGGCCATCAGGTCCCCGGTCAGGTGGGAGACGACGAGGTGGCTGCCCGGCGCGGTGGCGTCCCGGTACCGGGCCACGATGCCGTGCGGATCGTCGGAGTCGTCGACGAAGTGCAGGATCGACACCATCATCACCGCGACCGGCCGGTCGAAGTCCAGCAGCGTCCGGGTCGTCTCGTGCCGCAGGATCGCGTCCATGTCCCGCAGGTCCGCTTCGACCACGCCGACGCTGTCCGGGGCCCGCAGCAGGGCGCGGCTGTGCGAGCAGACCACCGGGTCCCAGTCCACGTAGACCACCCGGGCGTCCGGGTTCAGCGACAGCGCGACCTCGTGCACGTTGTTCTGGGTGGGCAGGCCCGCGCCGAGATCGAGGAACTGCGTGATCCCCGCCTCCGCGACCAGATGGCGGACCGCCCGCACCAGGAACGCCCGGTTGGCCTGCGCTCCCGCGCGCGAACCCGGCATCACCTCGATGACCCTTTCCGCGGCCTCCCTGTCGGCGGCGTAGTTGTCCTTTCCGTCGAGGTAGTAGTCGTACATCCGGGCGACATTGGGCACCGTGATGTCCACACCGGACGGGGGAGTGGGGCCGTCTTCACCCATGGCCGGAACCTTTCGTCCAAACCGGAGCAGCCGACATTTTTCGACATAGTACGGCAATCCGACCATCGTTGATCAAGCCTTTGCCGGATACACGACTGTGCGTGGCCGGAGAGGTCAGAAGGGATCGGTCAGATCGCCCAGCTTGTCGGTCAATTCGAGGTTGTGGGAGTAGTCGACGGGGACGGTGATCACGGAGACCGTGTCCTCGGCGAGGGCCTTGCGGAGGGTGGGGAGCAGCTCGGCGGCGCTGTCCACCCGGTAGCCGCGGGCGCCGAAGCTCTCCGCGTACCGGACGAAGTCCGGGTTGCCGAACTTGATGTTGGAGCTCTCGCCGAGGTCGAGGTCCATCTTCCACTCGATCAGGCCGTAGGCGGAGTCGTCCCAGATCAGGACGGTGATGGGGATGTTCTCGCGGACGGCGGTCTCCAGCTCCTGGGAGTTCATCAGGAACGCGCCGTCGCCGGTCGCGGCCAGGACCTTGCGGTCCGGGCGGGCGAGCTTCGCGGCGATCGCGCCCGGGACGGAGAAGCCCATGGAAGACAGGCCGTTGGAGACCAGCAGCGTGTTGGGCTCGTAGGTCGGATACATGCGCGCCATCCACATCTTCACCGCGCCCGTGTCGGCGAGGACGATGTCGCCGCGGCCCATGGCCGCGCGGACGTCGGCGACGATGCGGCGGGGCGTGAGCGGATGGCCGTCCTCGGTGGCGCCGCCGGCCAGCTCCTCCCGGAGCATCTGGCGGATCCGCTCACCGGTGCCGTTGACGTCGAAGCGCCGGTGGACGCTGCCGGCGAGGGCGTGGAGGGAGCTCGATATGTCGCCCTGGATCCCGACTTCGACGGGGTAGTGGTCGTCGACCTCGGCGGGGGACTGGTGAATGTGGATGATCTTCTTGTCGGCGGCGGGGTTGACCTTGACGGGGTCGAACTCCTGGAGCTCGTAGCCCACCGCGATGAGGACGTCCGCCTCGTCGAAGCCGAAGTTGACGTAGTCGTGGCGCATGAAGCCGACCGCGCCGAGGGCGTTGCGGTGGTCGTCCGGGAAGACGCCCTTGCCGTTGAAGGTCGTCGCGACCGGCAGGCCGAGATGCTCGGAGAAGTACCGCAGCGCGGTGCTCGCGCCGGCGCGGGTCGCGCCGTGGCCGGCCAGCACGATCGGACGCCGGGCGACGGCGAGCACGTCGGCGGCGCGGGCGATCTGCGAGGGCGACGGCTCCTGGGGGCGCACGACGTTGACCGGCAGCGGCTTCAGATCGGACGAGACCTCGGCGGCCTCGACGTCCTCGGGGATCGCCAGGTACACGGCGCCCGGACGTTCGGTCTGCGCGGTCTTGAACGCCTTGCGCACCATCTCGGGCAGGGCCTCGGCCCTGGGGGCCAGCTCCGACCACTTGGTGATCGGGCGGAAGAGGGAGACCAGGTCGACGATCTGGTGCGACTCCTTGTAGATGCGGTCCAGGCCGACCTGTGCGGAGATCGCGACGACGGGTGTGCTGTTGGTGGTGGCGTCCGCGACGCCGAGCTGCATGTTGATCGCGCCGGGCCCGAGCGTCGCCGAGGCCACGCCGGCCTTGCCGGTGAGGCGTCCGTAGATCTCCGCCATGAACGCGGCGGCCTGCTCGTGCCGGACGAGGACGTAGCGGATCGGGGAGTCGTTCAGGGCGTGGACGAAATGGATGTTCTCCTCGCCGGGAATGCCGAAGACGTACTCGACGCCCTCCGCCTCAAGCGTCCTGACGAGCAGGCGGGCGGCGTCTCCCTGGGTGGGCATCGTGTGTCCCATCTCCTGGATGCGTATCGCTGGGTGCTGTTAGGTGCAGCACCCGGACCCCTACCTCCATTCCGCCCGTTGATGTGGGATCGATCTCGTCAGGAGTCGGCCAGGTCCTTGATCGCGCGGAGGGTGGGCTCGTCCTTCACGCCCGCGATCAGCACGGTGGTGACGGGGCTCTCGCGCCACAGCTGGAGCCGCTCCTTGATCCGCCCGATCGGGCCGAGGAGGGAGATCGAGTCGGCCAGCTCGTCCGGCACCGCCTTGACCGCCTCTTCGCGGCGGCCGTCGAGGAACAGGTCCTGGACGTGCGCGGCCTGCTCCGCGTAGCCGAGCCGGCCGATCAGGTCGAGGTGGAAGTTGCGGTCGCGGGCGCCCATCCCGCCGATGTAGAACGCGAGCGGGATCTTGGCGAACTCCAGCGCGGACGCCAGGTCGTCGGTGACGATCGTGGTGACGGTCGCGGCGATCTCGAAGCCGTCCGGGCGGCCGGCCAGGGATTCGCCGAACACCGGTTCGATCTGCTGCGGGTCGACGAACAGCGGCAGCCAGCCCTGCGCGATCTCGGTGGACATCGCGACGTTCTTCGGTCCCTCGGCGCCCAGGTAGACGGGGATCTCCGGGCGGACGGGATGCACGATCGACTTCAGCGGCTTGCCGAGACCCGCGCCGCCGGGATACGGCAGCGGGTAGTGCGGGCCCTCGCTGGTGACGGGGGCGTCGCGGCGCCACACCTGCCGGACGATGTCGAGGTACTCGCGGGTCCGCGCCAGCGGCTTCGGGAACGGCTGCCCGTACCAGCCCTCGACGACCTGCGGCCCGGAGGCGCCGACCCCCAGGATCATCCGCCCGCCCGACAGCGCGTCCAGCGTCAGCGCGTGCATCGCGGTCGCCGCGGGCGTGCGCGCCGAGAGCTGGACGACGGCCGTACCCAGCTTGATCCGGGACGTGCGGGCGGCGTACCAGGCCAGCGGGGTGAACGCGTCCGAGCCGTAGGCCTCGGCGGTGAACACCGAGTCGTACCCGCACCGTTCGGCGGCCAGCACCGTCTCGGTCTGGTCGTCGACGTCGCGCTGCCAGTAGCCGACGTTGATACCGAGCTTGAGTTCCGCGGTCACGTTGCACCCCTCCGGTTGACGACGCACGGCGATACTAGAACACGTTCTAGTTTCCGGGAAGGGCGGGGCCGCGGCGGATCCGCCGCGGCCCCCGATCGATCGGTCGCTAGGCGTTCTTGATCGTGCCCAGCAGGCCCCGCCATGCGGGGGGCGTCAGGACCAGCGCCGGTCCGGCCGGGTCCTTGGAGTCGCGCACCGCGCGAAGATCGTTGGACAGTGGCGCCACCTCGACGCACTGGTCGCCGCTCCCGCTGTGGGACGACGTGCGCCAGGGGGCACCGGTGAGTTCGCGCTGCAGGTTGGTCACGGGCTGCTCCTTGCTGCCTCGGCTATGAGGTGCGCGGAATCCTCGGTGGACAGTGCGGCCGCCTCGATCCGGTCGAAGCGATCCCTATGTTTTGCTATTGCCTCCGCACTCTCAAGGTAAACGTCACCCATGGTGCCCTCTACATAGGCGATATCAGGGTCTGCGGGGTCCGGATACGACAATATGGTGAATCGTCCGTCTAGGCCCGCATGCTCCTCCGCCGTGTACGGAAGTACTTGAATCGACACGGATGGGCGGGTCGCCGCGGCGGTCGCGAGCGCGTCCAGCTGCGCCCGCATCACCTTGTCGCCGCCGATCTGACGATGCAGGACCGCCTCGTCGAACACGACCTGCAGGCGCGGCGCGTCCGCCCGGTCGAGCAGGGCCTGGCGGATCTTGCGGGCGGCGATGCGGCGCTCGATGTCCTCCGGGCCGGGCAGCAGCCGGCCCGCCGTGATCACGGCGCGGGAGTACTGCTCGGTCTGCAGCAGCCCGTGCACGAGCTGGGGGTCCCAGGTGCGGATGTGCGACGCCTCGTCCTCCAGCGCGACGTAGCTTCCGGCGAAGACGTCCTGGTAGGCCGTCCACCAGCCGCGCTGGCCGGCCTGCCGGGCGAGGGTGATGAGGGCGTCGCGGTCCGGGCTCGGTACCCCGTAGAGGTCGAGGATGTCGGCGATGTCGCCGGGCTTCGGGCGGGTCTGGCTGGTTTCGAGGCGGGAGACGGTGGCTCGCGACCAGTCGAGCCGATCCGCCACCTCCTGCAGGGTCAGGCCCTGCTCCTCTCGCAGTTTGCGGAGCTCCCGCGCCAGACGGCGGCCACGGACGGTGGGGCGGTAGGTCATGGGAGTGGAGTCTTACCACTCTTGACGCGCGCCACAACGCGATTGACGAACACGGCAGGAAGCGTCGAGTAATTCTGTGAAGACGGTTGCGTTCGTGAGAATCTCACGAGACGCTTGCGTCTGTGACCGTCCGGGAACCGAACGTGACGAACCGGCCGGCCGCGTGCCAGGGCACGTAGACCGCGGGAGGAACCCGTGAAGACCACCCCAGCCGACCTCACGGCGCAGACCATGGCCGACGCGATGGACGACGCCCCCGCCGACGCCCGCGCCCCCGCGGCCACCAAGCCCGGCTGGGTCTGGGCGCTCCCGGGCGGACCCGGATCCGCCGGCCACGCCCGCGCGATCCTGCGCGCCGCGCTCCCCTCGCTCGGCGTGCCGCGCGACGTGATCGCCGACGCCCAGCTCATGGTCAGCGAGCTGGCGACGAACGCGCACCAGCACGCCGGCGAGCACGGCCCCCACGAACTGTGGCTCTACGCGGCGGGGGACGAGCCCCGCGACGGCGCCGCCGGCGAGGTGCGGTGCGCCGTCTTCGACGCGCTCGTCGACGCGTCCCTGCCCGGCTACTCGTGGACGTCCGGCGACTGCGGGCGCGGGCTCAGCATCGTCCACGAGCTGTCCGAGGGGGAGTGGGGCACGCGGCGGACGCTGTCACGGCTCGGCCCGCCCGTCCGCGGCAAGGCCGTCTGGTTCACCGTGCTCGGATCGATCGCGGCCTTCCCCTGACGCTTCCGGCCCTGTTGCTTACGGCCTGACGCTTCCCGGCCCCGCCGCTTCCGGGTCTTCGCCGGGTCAGGCCTTCTCCAGGGCCGGCCCTATGTCGCTCACCAGGGCGTGCAGTGACCGCGCGAGCAGTGCGTGAACCTGCTCGCGGTCGAGCGTCTTCTCCTGGAGCCATTGCCGCGTCGCCGCGTCCGCCAGCCCGGAGTAGACGCACAGGACGGCGCGCAGGGTCTCGGTCGGCTCCGGTACCCGCAGGACGGCGAGCATGTGCTCGACGGTCTGGTCGCGGAAGCGGTTGACGATCCGCAGCAGCTCCGGGTCCTGCCCGAACCCCTCGGCGTCCAGTGCCGCGAACCAGGTGGTGGCGTTCCGCTCCGCCGCGTCGAGGAACAGGTTCACGCACAGCTCGACCGCCTCGGGCAGCGCCATCCGCTCGTCCGGCGGCGGCGCCTGGAGCGCGGCCGACGCGGTCAGCCCCTGCACGACCTTCAGGAACAGCTCCCGCTTCGTCCCGAAGTAGTAGTGGATCAGGCCGCGCTGGACCCCGGTCTCACGCGCGATCGCGGCGGTGGACACCTCGGAGTAGGGCAGCTCGGTGAACATCCGCCGCGCGACGTCCAGGATCTGGGCACGCCGCTCGTCCGGGGACAGGCGCTGGTAGCTCACCGCGACAGCCTATGCTCTCTCTGCGCCCCGGATCGCCGCCGACCGGCGTGCCGTGGCAGTGCCACGGCGAACCCTCCGGAAGGCTCGTTGCCCAGGACGAGGCAAGGGCGAGGCCAGGATGGAGAAGGACGGCCCCAGTGACCACTGAAGGCAAGACGCTCGTGATGTACGGGGACGGCGTACGCGATGCCGCCCGCGGGATGCTCCCGAAGCTGCCGGACGCGTGTTTCGTCCCGTCGGGCACGGGCAAGCTGCGCGAGGCGGTCAAGGACGGGATCGCGCAGGTCGTCCTTGTCGCGGGCATGGACGAGCAGGTCGCCTTCCTGGGCGGCCACGGGATCCTGGAACCGATCACCCTCGACATGGACGGAGGCGCCGCGCTGGCCGCCGAGGTCGCCGCGGCGTCGACGCCCCGGGACGCCTACGAGCTGTGGGAGGCCGCCGGCAGGCTCGGGCCCTGCGGCCGGGAGTTGTGCCGCCGGACCGCCGGTGAACTGGAGCGTCTCGCCGCCGAGGCGGCAGGGGCGGCCACCAGCCCGGTCGCCGCGCAGGTGGTCCTGGTCGACGCGGCGGGGGAGCGGATGGTCGGCATGTACGGGCGAATGGCCCGGTAGGTGACGGGGTCTAGGCGATGCTGACGGTCGTCGGCCGCGACGGTTCGCCGCTTACGGAGGCGGCCCGCGCCGCTTTGGGGAGCGCTTCGCTGGTGGTGGGAGAACCCCGCCACTTGGACGGCCTCCCCTTGGCGCCTGGCACCCGCAAGGTCGCCGCCAGGGACTTCGCTGACGCGCTGCAAGGCGTCGATGTGTCCGATCAGGACGTCGTGCTCGTCGTGGACGGAGACCCCGGCTACTTCGGAGTTCTCCGCATGCTGCTCGAACAAGGCCATGCGCCGGAGACCCTGCCCGCCGCGCCCCTGGTCACGCGGGCTTTCGCCCAAGCGGGACTGCCCTGGGAGGACGCGCTGGTCGTCTCAGCACGGGACGGACACCTGAGGCAGGCCGTGAACGCGTGCCGAGCCCACCCCAAGGTGGCCGTGCTCACCGGGCCGGGTGCGGGACCGGCGGAGCTGGCGCGCGCGCTGTTCCCCGTGACGCCGAGGTCGTTCGTGGTCTGCGAGGACCTGGACGGGCCTAAGGAGCGCGTCGTCTACGTCCGTCCGGCTGAGGCCACCACTCGTCCCTGGAACGACCCGGTTGTGGTGCTCGTCCTGGACAACCGTCACTCGCTGGGAGAGTCCACCTGGATTTCGGGCGCCGCCCCGGCCCCCGCCGGTTGGGCGCTCCCGGTGGAGGCTTTCGGTGACGGCCCGGGGCTGAGGCCCGATGTGCGGGCCTTCGTCCTGGCCAAGCTCGGCCCGAGGGTCGGCGACATGGTGTGGGACGTGGAGTCCGGCGACGGTTCCGTGGGCATCGAATGCGCGCGCTTCGGCGCGGCAGTGGTCGCCGTCGACCGCGACTACGCGGCGTGTGAGCGGATCCGGGAGAGCGTCCGCCTGCACGGAGTCAAGGTCGCGATGGCGTCCGGGGACGTGCGGTCCACGGCCGGTCACCTGCCCCGGCCCGACGCCGTGTTCATCGGCCCCGGCTTCATCGGACGGGGCGGGCCGGCGGCCGTCCGCACCTGCGCCGGCCTCGCCCACGCCCGCCTGGTCGCCATCGCCTCCGCCGGCGAAGCCGAAGAGATCATGGACGTCCTCGCCGAAGAGGGCTTCACGGCCGGCGCCGTCCGGCTCCAGGCGACCCCGCTGAACTCGCCGGAACCGCCGGAAGACCCTGTGATCGTCGTGTGGGGTGAGCGCGACGCCCACGTCCCCGGCAGCCGGCCGTCCCGGAAGGCCCGTCCGATCGAGACGACCCCCGGCCTGCCCGGCGAGCCGGACGGGCCTGCGTAGGGGCCCGCAGAGCGACGAACGCGGCATAGGCGCGTAACCCCCCGTAAGCCATGAAACCCTGGTGTTCTGTCGTGGAAGCGAAGCAGGAGGCGCAGTTGACCGTCCGTCAGCCCCACCCGATCGAGGTCCGGTCGTATGAGATCTTGCGGTCCCGCGTCGACCTGTCCCCGATGCCGCCGCTGTGGCGGGCGGTCGCCGAGCGCGTGATCCATGCGACCGCCGACCTGGAGTACGCGGTGGACCTGGTCACCAAGGAGGAGTTCCTCCGGAAGGGCTGGTCCGCGCTGCGCGACGGCGCGCCGATCGTCACCGACGAGGGGATGGTCGCCGCCGGGATCACCGCCCGGGAGACGATCTGCCACGCCGCCGACCCGGCCGCCGCCCGGATGGCGCGCGCCGCGGGCATCACCCGGTCGGCCGCGGCGGTCCGGCTGTCGTACGCGGACGTCGGCCCCGGCGCGGTCTGGGTGGTCGGCTCCTCCCCGGAGGCCATCGCCGAGATCATCGCCCGCCGGGTGAGCCCGGCGCTGGTCATCGGCATGCCGGTCGGCTTCGCCGGCGCCCGCGAGGCGAAGGAGGCGCTGCGCGCCAGCGGGCTGCCGCAGCTCAGCAACGCCTCGGAGAAGGGCGGCTCCGTGGTCGCCGCCGCGGCCGTCAACGCGCTGCTGTACCAGGACGAGGCGGGGTTCCGGTGATCCCGCCGCCCCCCGAGTCCGGCGAGGTCGACCTGCGCCACCACGGCGACGCCGAGATCGGCGGCGGGCTCGCCGACTTCGCGGTGAACGTCCGGACCGGCATGCCCCCGCAATGGCTGGCCGAGCGGCTCCGGGCGTCCGTCGCGGACCTCGCCGCCTACCCCGACCCGCGTCCGGCCCGCCGGGCGGTCGCGCGGCGGCACGGCAGGTCCGCGGACGAGGTGCTGCTCACCGCCGGCGCGGCCGAGGCGTTCGTCCTGCTCGCCAGGGTTCTGGCGGCGCGCCGGGCGGTGGTCGTGCATCCGCAGTTCACCGAGCCCGAGGCCGCGCTGAGGGCGGCCGGGCACGCGGTGGAACGGGTGATCCTCGACAAGGACTTCACCCTCGACCCCGCGGCCATACCCGCCGACGCCGACCTCGTCGTGATCGGCAACCCGACCAACCCCACCTCCGTGCTGCATCCGGCCGGCACCGTCGGCGCGCTGGCCAGGCCCGGCCGGACGGTCGTGGTCGACGAAGCGTTCATGGACTGCGTCCCCGGCGAGCCGGAGAGCCTGGCCTCGCGGCTGCCCGCCGGGATCGTGGTCGTCCGCTCCCTGACCAAGACGTGGGGCCTCGCGGGGCTGCGCGCCGGGTACGTCCTTGCCGATCCCCATCTGACCGAACGGCTCGCAGAAGCGCAGCCCCTCTGGGCCGTGTCCACGCCGGCGCTCGTCGCCGTCGAAGCGTGCTCCGCACCGGAGGCGGTCGCCGAAGCCGAAGCATGGGCCGTCGAACTCGCCGCCGAGCGCGACAGGCTGTCCGCCGAACTGAGCGCCCGCGGCCTCTACGTCGTGCCAGAGGCGCGGGCGTCGTTCCTGTGCCTGCGCGTGCCCGACGCCCTCGGTATAAGGGCCTTGCTCAGGCAGCGCGGCTACGCCGTCAGGCGCGGCGACACGTTCCCAGGGCTCGGCACCGACTGGCTACGCATCGCCGTGCGCGACCGGTCGTCCAACGACTCATTGCTGGACGTGCTCGGTGAACTGGGCATCTGAGCCAGGACGATCCGCAGGACCAGGACCATCCGCAGGAACAGGATCATCAGCAGGAAAGGACACCGTGAACCTGATCGAGCAGACCATCTCCTCCATCGCGGCGCCGGACGAGGCCGCCATGCGGGACGCCCGTGACCATCAGGCCCGCCTCACCAAGCCGTCCGGGTCGCTCGGCGTCCTGGAGGAGGTGTCGGTCAAGCTCGCCGGGCTGGCCGGGCAGTGCCCGCCGCCGCTGCCCGAGCCCGCCGCCGTCGCCGTGTTCGCCGCCGACCACGGCGTCCACGCCCAGGGCGTCACGCCGTGGCCGCAGGAGGTCACCGCGCAGATGGTGGCCAACTTCCTGGCCGGCGGCGCCGTGGTCAACGCGTTCGCCGGGCAGGTCGGCGCCTCGGTCAGCGTCGTCGACATCGGCGTCGCCGCCGACCTCGACCCGGCACCCGGGCTGATCCCGCGCAAGATCGCGCCCGGTACCGCCGACCTGACGCGCGGGCCCGCGATGACCGCCGACGAGGCCCGCCGCGCCGTGGCCACCGGTATCGAGGTCGCCCGCGATCTGGCCGCCGCCGGCAAGGGCTGCCTGATCACCGGGGACATGGGGATCGCCAACACCACCGCGTCCGCGGCGCTGATCGCCGCGTTCACCGGCCTGCCGGCCGAGCGGGTCACCGGACGCGGCACCGGCATCGACGACGCCACCCACGCCCGCAAGATCGAGGTCGTCCGGGCCGCCCTGGCGCTGCACGGCCTGCCCGCCGGGGACGGCGCGGACCCGCTCGACGTCCTCGCGGCGGTCGGCGGGCTGGAGCACGCCGCGATCGCCGGATTCATCCTCGGGGCGGCGTCGCTGCGGATCCCGGTCGTCCTCGACGGGGTGATCGCCGGGGCCGCCGCCCTGGTGGCCACCGCGATGTGCCCGCGGGCCCTCGGCGCGTGCGTCGCGGGACACCGCTCCGCCGAGCCGGGCCACGGCGCCGCCATCGACGCGCTGGGGCTGCGGCCGCTCGTCGACCTGGAACTGCGGCTCGGCGAGGGGACCGGGGCGCTGCTGGCGTTGCCGCTGGTCCAGGGCGCGGTGCGCGTCCTGCACGAGGTCGCCACCTTCGACTCCGCGGGCGTCAGCGGCAAGGACGCCGGCCGCCGTAACTAAATGATCACGGAATGAGTCACGCTCGGCTATCGAACGGGCTGAGGCACTCTCCATGCACTCGTGAACCCGAGTACCTTTGTTCGACAAGACACGTGTCCGTCACCGGTGCCCGCAAGCTACCCGCACGTCAACGAGACAGCACACCCGATCGAGAGAACCACCACGTGCCCCCGTACCTGCTAGGCCTGCGACTCGGCGGGCGACGCGTCCTCGTCGTCGGCGGGGGGCGGGTCGCCCAGCGCCGCGTGCCCGCGCTCCTGGACGCGGGCGCCTCGGTCGTGCTGGTCTCACCCGAGGTCACCCCCTCCCTCGAGGGCCTCGCCGAGCGCGGGAAGATCATCTGGCACCGGCGGGCCTACGAGCCCGGCGACTGCGACGGAGCCTGGCTGGTGCAGGCCGTCACCGACGACCCCAAGGTCAACGGCGACGTGGTCGCGGACGCCGACTCCGTGCGGATCTGGGCCGTCCGGGCCGACGACGCCGACTCCTCGCCCGCCTGGACCCCCGCGAGCGGGCACGCGGGCGACGCGACCGTCGGCGTGCTGCTCGGCGGCGACCCACGGCGGGCCGCGGGCATCCGCGACGCGGTGGTGGACGGCCTGCGCGACGGCGCCCTGGAATCGCGGCACTCCCGGCGCAAACCCGCCGGAGTCGCCCTCGTCGGCGGCGGGCCGGGCGACCCCGGGCTGATCACCGTCCGCGGGCGGCGACTGCTCGCGATGGCCGACGTCGTCGTCACCGACCGGCTCGTCCCCGGCGCGCTGCTGGACGAGCTGCCCGCCGACGTCGAGGTGATCGACGCCGCCAAGATCCCCTACGGCCGGACGGTCGCGCAGGACCGCATCAACGAGTACCTGGTTGAGCACGCGCGCCAGGGCAGGTTCGTCGTCCGGCTCAAGGGCGGGGACCCGTTCGTGTTCGGGCGCGGCGGCGAGGAGGCCCTGTACTGCGCCCGCCACGGCGTCTCGGTCACGGTCGTGCCCGGCATCACCAGCGCGGTCGCCGTCCCGTCCGCGGCGGGCATCCCGGTCACCCACCGGGGCGTCGCGCAGGACTTCCACGTCGTGTCCGCGCACGTCCCCCCGGGAGACGAGGCATCGACCGTCGACTGGGAGGCGCTCGGACGGGCGGAAGGCACGATCGTCCTGCTCATGGCCGTGGAAAGGATCACGCCCATCGCAGCGGCCCTCATGCGCTATGGTCGGTCGTCCGACACGCCGGTCGCCGTGATCCAGGACGGCACCCTCCCGGGCCAGCGGTCGCTGACCGCGACGCTGGGCACGGTGGCCGACGCGATGGCCGCCGGTGACGTCCGGCCACCGGCGATCGTGGTCGTGGGCGACGTCGTCAACGTGGCACGAGAGATCGACATGATTCGAGCCGACATGGGACGGGATCCGTGACACCCCCGGCAGAGCGAAGCGCGGTCCACGACGAGGAGGCCGGCTCCGGGCCGGGACGCGGAATCGAGGACTCCGCGGCCCCCGGCAAGGACGCCGCGCCCGACGATGAGGCGCGCGGGCAGGACGCGCGCGAAAAGGACGAGGTGCGCGAGAAGGAGAACCGGACCGAGGCGGAGACGGGTGCGGAAGGCGGCCCGGAGACCGGCGCCGGGACCCAGGCGAAAAGCGTCAAGGCCGCGGACGACGCCAAGAGCGCCAAGAGCGCCCGCGACGCCAAGGGCGCCGAGGGGAAGGGCGCCGGCGGGAAGGGCGCCGGGGCCAGGCGCGGCCGCAGGCGGGTCTCGCCGAAGCCCGCCGGCGGGACGGTGCGCCAGGGCGAGCTGACCCGGGCCCTGACCACGCTGCGCGAACAGCTCGGCGCGTTCGACTTCCTCCTGGACGTCCCAGGCGTGCAGGACGCCCGCGAGGCCCGCGACGAACTGCGCGGCCAGCTGGAGGACTACGTCCTCCCGCGCATCCAGGCCGCCGGTGCGCCGATGCTCGTGGTGCTCGGCGGGTCGACCGGCGCGGGCAAGTCCACGCTGGTCAACACGCTCGTCGGTACCCGCGTCAGCGCCACCGGGGTGCTCCGTCCCACCACCAGCAGCCCCATCCTGGTGTGCCACCCCGACCACGTGGAGTGGTTCATGGAGGGGCCGCTGCTGCCCGGCATGGGGCGGGTCCGCGGCCCGGCGCCCGACGCCATCGCGGGCGACCAGCTGGTCATCATCGCCAGCGACGTCCTCCCGCCCGGCCTCGCCCTGCTCGACAGCCCCGACTTCGACTCCGTCTTCGAAGACCACTACGAGTTCGCGACCAAGCTCATGGCCGCCGCCGACCTGTGGCTGTGCGTCACCACCGCCGCCCGCTACGCCGACGCCCAGGTGTGGCAGATGCTCCAGCGCGCCAAGGAGAACGGCGCCACGATCGGCGTCGTGCTGTCCCGCGTCCCGCAGGGCGCCGGGCCGCAGGGCGCCGAGATCGTCGAGCACTTCGGCGAGATGCTCGACGAGCACGAGGTCGGCGACGCCCGCCGCTTCACCGTCCCCGAGACCCGGATCGAGAACAGCCGCCTCCCCGAGGAGACCGTCGAGGACATCCGCGCCTGGCTGACCGGAGTCGCCGAGGACGCCGAGGACCGCGAGATCGTCATCAGCGACACCCTCGCCGCCGTCCTGGACAGCTTCCGCACCCGCGTCCCCGAACTGGCCCGGCAGGTCGAGGCGCAGGTCGAGCAGCGCACCGAGCTGGCCGCGGAGGTCGAGGCCGGCTACGGCACCGCCCTCGCCGAACTGGACGAGGCCACCCGCAACGGATCCCTGCTGCGCGGCGAGGTGCTGGCCCGCTGGCAGGACTTCGCCGGCACCGGCGACCTGCTGCGCTCCCTGCACGTCCAGCGGGGCCGCCGCGGCCGCGGCGCCGGCCGGCGGAACCGGCGCAGCCCCGCCCGCGTGCGCGCCCTCAAGGCGTCGCTGCGCGCCGGCCTCGAATCGCTGATCATGGCCTCGGCCGAACACGGCGCCGAGCAGGTCCTCGCCCGCTGGCGCGACCACCCGTCCGGACGCCAGGTCCTCGCCGGGACCGGCACCGACCTCGCGCACGTCTCCCCGGAGCTGTCGCGCCGCGTCACCCGGGCCGTCAGCTCGTGGCAGGACCACGTCCAGGAGCTGATCCGCACCGAGGGCGTCACCAAGCGCTCGGTCGCCAAACTGGTCTCGTTCGACTCCGAGGCGGTCTCCCTCGTCCTGATGATCGGCCTGCTCGGGTACGGCACGTCCGACGTGGCCGTCGAGGGCGGCAACAGCGCCGTCCCGCAGCGGCTGCTCAAGGCGCTGTTCGGCGCCGAGTCGCTGCGCGGCATGGGCGCCAAGGCCCGCGCCGACCTGCGCAGCCGCATCGGGATGCTGTTCGACGAGGAGGCCATCCGGTTCGGGCAGGTGCTCGATTCCGCCGGCATCCCCGACGAGACCGTTCCCGTCCAGCTCTACCAGGCCACCTACAACCTCGAGGTTGCCCGATGACCACCTCGGCCATCCCCGCGAACTCGCCCACCGGAACCGGCGGGATCCCGATCGTCCACGCGGAACCGGGCGGCGCCGGCGCACCGGCCGGCCCTCCCGGGCTGACCGAGCGCCTCAACGGCCTCGACCGGCTCGTCCACGCGGGCATCGGCCGGCTCGACCAGCCCGTCCTGGACGACGCCGTCGCGCTCCTCGACCGGGCGGGGCAGCGGCTGCGGCTGTCCGGCGAGCACACCGTCGTCACCCTCGCCGGCGGTACCGGAAGCGGCAAGTCGTCGCTGTTCAACGCGATCTGCGGCCTCGAACTGTCGCCGACCGGCATGCGCCGCCCGATGACGTCCCAGGCCCACGCGTGCGTCTGGGGCCTGGACGGCGCGGGCCCCCTGCTCGACTGGCTGGACGTCGACAAGCGGCACCGCTACGCCCGCGCCAGCGCCCTCGACCTGGAACGCGCCGACCACTCCCTGCAGGGCCTCGTCCTCATCGACCTGCCCGACCACGACTCCATCCAGGCGATGCACCGCGCCGAGGTCGACCGCTTCGTCACCATCGCCGACCTGCTCGTCTGGGTCGTCGACCCGCAGAAGTACGCCGACGCGGCCCTGCACCGCAACTACATCGTCCCGTTCGCCCGGCACACCGGCGTCACCCTCATCGTCCTCAACCAGGTCGACCGGCTCACCCCGCACGAGATCGACGACTGCGTCGCCGACCTGCGCCGCCTGCTGGAGGCCGAGGGCCTCGCCGACCCGCGGATCGTGACCACCTCCGCCGTCGCCGAGGACGGCACCTACGGCTTCCGCGACGTCCTCGTCGACACCGTCGCCGCCCGCCGCGCCCGCACCGAGCGCCTGTCCGCCGACGTGGACAGGGTCGCCGAGCGGTTCGACGGCTACCGCTTCGCCGCCGAGCCGCCCACCACCGTCGACGACGGCCGCCGGACCGACCTCGTCCAGGCCTTCACCGACGCCGCCGGCGCGCCCGCCGTCGCCGAGGCGATGGAGAGCGCCTACGAGCTGCGCGCCGCCGACTTCGTCGGGTGGCCCGTCGCGGCCATCGTCGCCCGGCTGCGCTCCGACCCGCTGCGCCGGATGCGCCTCACCGAGCTGCGCGAGGAACTGCGCAACGCCTTCACCGGGCCGATCGGCGCCCAGCAGGGCGACGTGGACAACGCGCTTCAGGGCGTCACCGAGAGCCTGTCGCAGGAGCTGCCCACCCACTGGGGACGCTCCGTCCGCGCGGCCGCCCGCTCGCACGCCACCGAGATCCCCGAGGACCTCGGCGAGTCCCTGAAGGCGGCCCTGCCCTCGTTCAACGTGGTGCCGCGCTGGTGGTGGCTGGTCAAGACCTGGCAGTACTTCCTGGTCCTGGTCGCCGTCCTCAGCGTCGTGTGGATCGGCTTCCTCGTGGCCTACGGCGTGTTCGGCGTCGGCGGCGACGACCCGGGGCTCATCGGCGAGGCCGGGCTCATCCCGTACGTCGCCGTCCTGGTGATATGCACGCTCGGCATGGGCTGGCTCACCGCGTCCGCCTGCCGCAACCTGGTGGCCCTGTCGTCGGCCAAGCACGGCGACAAGATGGAACACCACATGCGCGTGGGCATCGAGCGCGTCGCCTACGAGAAGGTGATCGAGCCCGTCCAGGAGGACCTGCAGGTCTACGCCCGGTTCCGCGAGAACGTCGATGTAGCACTGGGCCGCGGCTAGTTATCCACAATTCCGCGGGCGCTCCCGCCGCCGCGGCACCCTGCGCCACCGTTGATCCGTACACGTACGCCGGACGACGGAGGACGCAGTGAACGAGGCGCACATCACCATCACCGGCTGGGTCGCCGCCGAACCGCGCTACACCATGACGCCCAACGGAACCCCGTTCCTGGCCTTGCGGGTGGGCTGCACGCCCCGCCGCTACGACAGGCAGACCGGCCAATGGCAGGACGTCGAGACCCTGTTCGTGACCGTCAACTGCTGGCGGGGCCTCGCTGACAACGTCAACGCGTCCGAGTTCCCGCGGGGCACGCCCGTCCTGGTCACGGGCCGCCTCCGCGTCCGGCAGTACGAACGTGACGGCCATTGGCGCTTCTCCGCCGAGATCGAGGCCACCACCCTCGGCCCCGACCTCCTGCGCGGCACCGCCGACTACCGCCCCGTCCAACGCGGCGGCCCACTGAGCGAGGAAGACCGCCAGTTGGCCCGCGACACCGCCGACGAATGGGCCCTCACAGGCTCCGCCGAAGGGGAGGGCGAACCCAAAGCCGCGTAGGGCGTGTTTCGATGCGGCGTCGATTTCGAAGCGGCGTCGATTTCGAGCGGTGTCGACCATGCGCCACCGCCGCCCCCTGCCCGGTCACGGCACGAGCCGCCAGGCGAGTGTTGTGGGCCGGGCAGGGGGAACGCGGCGGTCGGCGCCCCCGAACCGTCGGGGTCTGCGGCGTCAGATCCAGGAAATGCCGCGCATGGTCTTATCCCCCTCAGGATGTGCCGGGACCGCGAATCCGCGGGCCCTGATGCGTGGTGCCCGAACGGCCACCCGCATGTGCGTTCCCGAACGTACCTGTTTCACGCCCCTCCCGCACACGTTGCAACTATCGTGTTACACAAGGTGATGCGCGTAAGGGGGAAGGATGACGGCAGTGCAGTCGTCCGCCGAGGACCGCGGTGGGGAGCTGGCCCTCCGGCCCAGGCGCCGGACGCTATTGGGGCGTCCGTCCCTGCTGGTGATCTACGTGCCGCTGGTGGTGGCCGCCCATCTGGGGCTCACCCTCGCGGGGCTGGTCAGGACGCCGTTCCGGCCCGGCGATCTGGCGACGTTCGCGGCCCTGCTGGCGTGCGGAGCGGTGTGCATCGAGGCGACGCGGCGCCTCGGGATGCCGGCGGGGGTCGCGCGCGACCTGCTGTCGGCGTGGTGGCTGCCGGTCGCGCTGCTGCTGCCCCCGGTGTACGCGCTGCTGATCCCCGTGCCGCTGCAGGCGCTGCTCCAGTTCCGGGTGCGCCGGACGCTGATCTACCGGCGGGCGCTGGTCGCCGCGGCGCACGGGATCGCCGGAGCGTGCGCGTCGCTGGTGTTCCACCGGGTGGTGTCCGATCCGCTGGAAGGGGCGCCGCAGTGGGTCGTCCAGGCGTACCCGGGCATCCCGGCGGCGGTGGCGTGCGCGGCGCTGTTCACCGTGGTGAACACGGCGATCGTCGCCGTCGCGGCGCACGCGGCGAACCCCGAGAGCCGCTGGCGGGACGTCCTGTGGACGCGCGAGAGCCTGCTCCTGGACGTGGTGGAGCTGTGCGTGGGCACCATCGTGGCGATCACGAGCGCGCTCTCGCTGGGCCTGCTGCTCCTGGCGCTGCCGCCGGTGATGCTGCTGCAGCGGAGCCTCATGCACCAGCAGTTGCAGGCGGCGGCGCGCACGGACGCCAAGACCGGACTGCTGAACGCGGCCGCCTGGCAGCGCGAGGCCGACACGGAGCTGTCCCGGGCCCAGCGCACGCATGGCGCGGTCGCCCTCCTGCTGATCGACATCGACCACTTCAAACGGGTCAACGACACCCACGGGCACCTGATGGGAGACCAGGTGCTGGTCGGGGTGGCCAGCACCCTGTGCCACCAGCTGCGCGACTACGACGTCGTCGGCAGGTTCGGCGGCGAGGAGTTCGTGGTGCTCCTGCCGGGCGCCGACACCGTGGAGGCATGCCGTGTCGCAGAGCGCCTGCGCGGCCGCGTACGCCGCCTTGCGGTGCCCGCGGAGGAGGGCACCGTGACGGTGACGGTGTCGGTCGGCGTCGCCCTGTACCGCACGCACGGCCAGGACCTCCTGGAACTCCTGGCGGCCGCCGACCTGGCCCTCTACCGGGCCAAGTCCTCCGGCCGGGACCGAGTCTGCCTCCCAGCAGTAGAAGCCACCAAACCCCCCGCCTAACCCCACCGC